>NZ_JBHSFQ010000106.1:0-523 GCF_042653925.1 Nocardiopsis mangrovi | reverse complement strand
GTCAGACCTCTTCGACACTGCTCGGCTCGCGCCGACCCAGGTCGATTCCCAGTTCTTCCGCCGCACGGAAGACATCCTCGTCCGTGTCCCGCATCTCGATGGACATACCGTCGCTGGACAGCACCTCCACGTTCAGACAGAGCGACTGCATCTCCTTGATGAGCACCTTGAACGATTCAGGGATGCCCGGCTCGGGGATGTTCTCGCCCTTGACGATCGCCTCGTAGACCTTGACCCGGCCCAGGACGTCGTCGGACTTGATCGTGAGGAGCTCCTGGAGCGCGTAGGCCGCACCATAGGCCTCCAGCGCCCACACCTCCATCTCACCGAAGCGCTGCCCGCCGAACTGCGCCTTGCCGCCCAGCGGCTGCTGGGTGATCATCGAGTACGGCCCCGTGGAACGCGCGTGGATCTTGTCGTCCACCAGGTGGTGCAGCTTCAGGAAGTAGGTGTAGCCCACCGCGATCGGCTCCGCGAACGGCTCACCGGTACGACCGTCGAACAACCGCGCCTTGCCGTGCTC
>NZ_JBHSFQ010000105.1:0-564 GCF_042653925.1 Nocardiopsis mangrovi | reverse complement strand
CGGGCGGATGCGCCGTGCCCCGGGCCACTCTCGGCCCCGCACCCGACCAACGGGGGGACACACCATGACTGCGAACACCACCGCCCTGAACACCGCCGCGCCCGCCACCACCGCCGCCGCCGGCACCGACAGCGTCCAGAACGGCGACCTGAAGGCGTCGTACTTCTGGGACGACGGCTCGGGCATCAACGGCGACACCGGCGCCCCCGCCAGCGGCGAGCCCATGCAGGAGGGCCTGGCGGCCAGCCCGTCCTGGCCCCTGGGCACCGAGGGCTACGTCGAGTACAACGGCAAGAAGGAAGACTTCTTCATCGGCGACCGCGGCCCCGGCGACCCCGCCGGCGACTGCAACGTCCTGCTCGACCTCGACGGCAAGACCTTCGCCAAGCTGACCGGTGAGAAGTGGAACGACACCGACCTCACCGTCACCGGCGACAAGGGCCACATCGACGTCCAGTACCACATCACCAAGTGGGGCGACGGCAACGGCACCGAGGGCGCGCCCCAGCCCATGGGCACCGACACCAAGTGCACCGACGCCGTCTCCGGCCAGGGCACCAGCGG
>NZ_JBHSFQ010000104.1:0-580 GCF_042653925.1 Nocardiopsis mangrovi | reverse complement strand
CGTCGTTGTCGTTGCCGTCGCGGTTGTCGCCGCCTCCGTCGGCGATGTCGGCGATGCGCTCGCCCTTCTTGGCCCAGCCGAAGTAGGGGATGAGGGCGACGAGGTTCTCGACGACGGCCTGGGAGCCGGCCTCCAGCCGGTTGCCGTTGTTCCAGTTCTCCTGGACGGTCTCGCTGAACAGGACGTCGCCGGCCCATCCGAGGGGGTCGGTGGTGACCTGGTCCCAGGTGCCCGTGACGCCTTCGACCAGGCCGTTCCAGGTGTCGGTGCCCCATTGGACGGGGTCGTCCCAGAGGCGCTGGGCGCCGTCGACCAGGCCGTCCCACCCCTCGACGACGCCGTCCCAGGCGTCGGTGGCGGCGTTGCCGATGCCGGCGCCGATGTCGGAGAGTCCGTCGCCGACCCCGCCCCAGAACTCGTCCCATCCGCTGCCTTGGTCTTGGGTGTCGGTGGGGGAGTTCACGGGGGTGACCCGGGGCAGGCCGTCGTCACCGTCGTCCTGGGTGTCCTCGTCGCCGTCCGGGTTGTGGACGCCTTCCCGGCCATCCGGGTTCCCCGGATCGCCACCCTCACCCGGGGT
>NZ_JBHSFQ010000103.1:0-613 GCF_042653925.1 Nocardiopsis mangrovi | reverse complement strand
ACCACCCGCACACCCCCCGAGCGCCCCGTCCAACGCCCCGCACACCTCATCAAAAGCCTCCGCGAACACCGGAAACGCCCCATACAACCCCCGCCCCATCCCCACCCACTGCGACCCCTGACCCGAAAACAACACCCCCACACCACCGGCCTGCCGTGGACCGGCGAGGACGTCCGCGGCTTCGTTCCCGTCCGCAAGGGTCCGCAGTCCGGCGACCGCCGCTTCACGGTCGCCGGCCAGGACCACCGCGCGGTCGCGCAGCACGGCGCGGGTCGTGGCGAGCGAGAGTGCGGTATCGGCGAGGTCGCCGGTGGGGGCGGGCGATCCGGGGCGCCCGGTCGGCCGCCCCGGGTCGGCCAGGTGCGCGGCGAGCCGTCGTGCCTGTTCGCGCAGGCCGGACTCACCGTGCGCCGACACCACGAGCGGTACGACGGGCAGCGCGCCGGATCGGGACTCCGTGTCCGGGGCATGGCCGACCGGTCCGGTCGGGTCGTGTTCGAGGATGAGGTGGGCATTGGTGCCGCTCACCCCGAACGACGACACCCCCACGCGACGCGGCCGACCGGTCTCCGGCCACTCCCGCGCCTCCCCCAACAGCTCCACCGCCCCCGCC
>NZ_JBHSFQ010000102.1:0-662 GCF_042653925.1 Nocardiopsis mangrovi | reverse complement strand
TGTGGGAACAGGCCAGCGGCATGAGCGCCCACCTCACCACAGCCGACATCTCCCGCATCCAACGCTCCGGATACCACCGCATCACCAACGACCACGGCATGAGAATGCTCGACGCCGCACTCACCGGGGCGGAGCCGTTCGTGCTTCCGTTGCCGGTGGATGGGCGTGTGTTGGTGTCGCGTGATGGCGGGGTGCCGGCGGTGTTGCGGGGTCTGGTGGCGGCTCCGGTGCGGCGCGTCGTCCGCGCCGGTGCGGGCGGCACCGGCTCCGGTGGCGGGTCGGTGTTGGAGGAGCGCCTGTCGGGGTTGCCGTTGGCGGAGCGGGAGCATGTGGTGGTCTCGCTGGTGCGTGCCGAGGCCGCCGCGGTGCTGGGGCACTCTTCTGCGGATGCGGTGGCGGCGGGGCGGGCGTTCCAGGATCTGGGGTTCGACTCGCTGACGTCGGTGGAGTTGCGCAACCGGTTGGGCCGGGCGGCGGGGACGCGGTTGCCGGCCACGGCGGTGTTCGACCATCCGACCCCGGCCGCGTTGGCCGCGTTCCTGCTGGAGCGCCTGGGCGGTGGGGGCGTCTCTGAGGCGGTGGCCCCGGTGCGGGCGGCGGTCACCGCCGGGCCGGGGGCCGATGGTGCGGAGCCGGTGGCGATCGTGGCGATGGGCTGCCGG
>NZ_JBHSFQ010000101.1:0-671 GCF_042653925.1 Nocardiopsis mangrovi | reverse complement strand
GGCGGGGGCGGTGGAGCTGTTGGGGGAGGCGCGGGAGTGGCCGGAGACCGGTCGGCCGCGTCGCGTGGGGGTGTCGTCGTTCGGGGTGAGCGGCACCAATGCCCACCTCATCCTCGAACACGACCCGCTCACCGATGCCGCCCAGGACCATACCGGTGCGGCGGACGATGACGCCGACACCGAGACGTCCCGGGCGGTCGGCGGCGCAGAGCACGAGCTCGGACCGGAGGAGGACTCCGCGCACGAGGTCCTGCCGTACGTCCTTTCCGGCCGGGGAGCCGAAGGGCTCCGTGGCCAAGCGGACCGTCTCGCCGAGCACCTGGCCCCTTCCGCCGATCCGTCGGACCAGCCTCGTTCCCCCCTCCGGGACGTCGCCCGGTCGCTGGCCACGACCCGCGCCGTGCTGCGGAATCGCGCGGTGGTGGTGGCGCGCGACCGCGAAGCCGCCGTCGCGGGGCTGCGGGCATTCGCCCGAGGCGAGGAGGCCCCGGAACTGGTCACCGGGGCACCTGCCCCTGGTGGTGTGGGGGTGTTGTTTGCGGGTCAGGGGTCGCAGTGGGTGGGGATGGGGCGGGGGTTGTATGGGGCGTTTCCGGTGTTCGCGGAGGCTTTCGATGAGGTGTGCGGGGCGTTGGACGGGGCGCTCGGGGGGTGTGTGGATCGTGGTGTGA
>NZ_JBHSFQ010000100.1:0-685 GCF_042653925.1 Nocardiopsis mangrovi | reverse complement strand
GGGGCGGTCCCGGTTTCCGGCGCTGTTCGTGTGCGGGCAGGACATGGTCGTCCAGATGGACGTAGAGTGCTGTCAGAAGGGCGTCCAGGTTTGTCTTCACACACTGATCTTGGCGCCCTTCGCCATGTCCACGGACCCTTCACCCATCCCCCATCAACGATCTAGGTCGTGTCTGGAAACCGGGTCATGTAGGGATGAACGGCATCAC
This sequence comes from Nocardiopsis mangrovi, assembly GCF_042653925.1. Lineage (NCBI taxonomy): Bacteria > Bacillati > Actinomycetota > Actinomycetes > Streptosporangiales > Nocardiopsidaceae > Nocardiopsis > Nocardiopsis mangrovi. Next base: position 477 of record NZ_JBHSFQ010000100.1, on the reverse strand, counting down.
AACGGCATACCCGGGCGTGTCACCCCGCAGATGAGCGAAGCCTCCGGTAGACGGGTCAACGACCAAGAAGACCTTGTCAGCCGGAGGCTTCGTGCCGACCCTACCCGGCCCTGCACGTGGTGATCTCACCGACGCCCAGTGGGCCCTGCTCGAACCCCTGCTCCCCGCACCGGCGGCCACCGGCCGGCCGCCGGTGCGCTGCAAGCGGACCCTCATCGACGCCGCCCGCTGGCGAACCCGCACCGGGGCGCCCTGGCGCGACCTCCCCGCAGGCTATGGGCCCTGGCAGACCGTCTACGACCTGTTCCGCCGCTGGAAACAGGACGGCACCTGGGCCCGCATCCTCGCCCGACTCCAGGCACACGCCGACGCCGGCGGGCTGATCACCTGGGACGTCGGGGTCGACTCCACCGTCATACGCGCCCACCAGCACGCCGCCGGCGCCCCGAAAAAGGGGAGAGGGAAGATCACGGAACA
>NZ_JBHSFQ010000099.1:0-688 GCF_042653925.1 Nocardiopsis mangrovi | reverse complement strand
CGGCGACGGCCGCAACAGCGAGGGCCGGGCGCTGACCCCGGCCGAGCAGCAGTACCAGCAGGCGCTGGAGGAGTACTACGAGAACCAGAGCGAGGACCTCCAGCAGCTCGTCTCCGGGCCCGAGGGCGGCGGCGGGAACCTGAACGGCGACGGCGACGGCGGCCGGGAGCTCTCGCCCGAGGAGTACGAGCAGCGCGTCCAGGAGTACGTCGACGAGGAGAAGGGCAACCTCGACCGGCTGCGCCAGGACGTCAACGGGATCACCGATGAGAACGGTAACCCGGCGCCGGAGCTTGAGGAGTACCGGGAGCAGCTCAGCGACTACTACGACCAGCGCTCCCAGGAGCTGGACGACCTCGCCGCGGGCCCCGAGGGCGGCGGCGGCAACCTCAACGGCAACGGTTCCGGCAACGGGGACGGCTCCTCGGCCCAGGAGTACCAGGACCGGCTGAACGAGTACTACGACCAGCAGCGCGCCGACCTCGAAGAACGCATGAACGCCGGCCCCGAGGGCGGCGGCGGCGACCTCAACGGGGACGGCAGCGGCAACGGTTCCGGCAGCGGGGACGGCTCCTCGGCGCAGGAGTACCAGGACCGGCTGAACGAGTACTACGACCAGCAGCGCGCCGATCTCGAGGAGCAGATGGGCGCCGGCCCCGAGGGCGGCGGCGGCTCGCTCGGCGACTCC
>NZ_JBHSFQ010000098.1:0-700 GCF_042653925.1 Nocardiopsis mangrovi | reverse complement strand
CCCGCTTCCTCCACCACCCCCTCCACCGCACCCACCAACACCGGATGCGCACTCACCTCCACAAAAGACGAAAACCCCTCCCCCACCAACCCCGCCACCGCCGACCCGAACCCCACCGGCTCCCGCAGATTCCGAAACCAATACCCGGCATCCATCTCCACGCCATCGACCCACCGACCCACCACCGTCGAGAACACCGGAACCCGCCCCACCCCCGGACGAACCCCCTCCAACACACCCAGCAAACCCCCACGCAACCGCTCCACCTGCGGCCCATGCGACGCATAATCCACCGCGACCCGACGAACCCGCACGCCGTCGCGTTCACACTCCGCCATCAGACCGTCGAGGGCCTCCGGCTCCCCGGAGACCACCACCGACATGGGACCGTTGACCGCCGCGACGCCGATACGGCCGCCGAACCGGCCGAGCCGTTCGCACACCTCGGACTCTGCGGCGGCCACCGCGACCATCCCCCCGTGGCCCGCCAGTTCGGTTGCGATGAGGCGGCTGCGGTGCACAACGATCCGGGCGGCATCCTCCAGCGACAACACACCCGCCACATACGCCGCGGCGATCTCCCCCTGCGAATGACCCACCACCCCATCAGGAACCACCCCCACCCCACGCCACACCTCGGCCAACGCCACCATCACCGCGAACGACACCGGCTGCACCACATCCACCCGATCCAACCCCG
>NZ_JBHSFQ010000097.1:0-712 GCF_042653925.1 Nocardiopsis mangrovi | reverse complement strand
CCCGCTTCCTCCACCACCCCCTCCACCGCACCCACCAACACCGGATGCGCACTCACCTCCACAAAAGACGAAAACCCCTCCCCCACCAACCCCGCCACCGCCGACCCGAACCCCACCGGCTCCCGCAAATTCCGAAACCAATACGCCGCGTCCATCTCCACGCCATCGACCCACCGACCCACCACCGTCGAGAACACCGGAACCCGCCCCACCCCCCGACGGACCCCCTCCAACACACCCAGCAAACCCCCACGCAACCGCTCCACCTGCGGCCCATGCGAGGCATAATCCACCGCGACCCGACGAACCCGCAGACCTTCACGGTCGCAACGCGCCTCAAGGCGGTCGAGTACGGCGAGCGGCCCCGACACCACGACCGACGCCGGACCGTTGACGGCCGCGACCACGGCGCGGTCCGCCCCGCCCTCGTGCACGCCGGACAGCAGGGAGTCGACGCGGTCGATCGAAGCGGTGATCGCCGTCATGCCGCCGGTACCGGCGAGCTCCGTCGCGATGAGGCGGCTGCGGTGCACAACGATCCGGGCAGCGTCCTCCAGCGACAACACACCCGCCACATACGCCGCAGCGATCTCCCCCTGCGAATGACCCACCACCCCATCAGGAACCACCCCCACCCCACGCCACACCTCGGCCAACGCCACCATCACCGCGAACGACACCGGCTGCACCACATCCACCCGATCCAACCCCG
>NZ_JBHSFQ010000096.1:0-714 GCF_042653925.1 Nocardiopsis mangrovi | reverse complement strand
TGGTCGAGGGTGAGTTCCTTCTGGGCGGCGGTCGTGTTGGCCGCGCCGGGGGTGTCGGTGCGCAGGGCGCGGGCGATGGCGCCCAGGCGCTGGTGGATGGCCAGGGCGTCGACGGTGTCGATGTCGGTGATGGACACCGACCCGGTGCCGGGGGCGTGGGCGGCCTCGCCGTGGTCGATGCGGACCTGGCGCATGGCGATGGTGCGGGCCTTGCGTTCTTCGGCGCGGGCGGGGTCGAGTTCCAGGACCGTCTTCTTGGCGAGGTTCTTGAGCTTGACGCCGGAGGTGTGGCCCATGGTGGCCAGCATGCGTGCGGCGTAGGCGGTGGTGGTGGCCGGGTCCCAGTCGGTGGGTGCGGCGTCGCTGACCACGCGGGTGCGGTACTCGTCGATGCGCCCCGCCCTCAGCGCTTCGCGCAGGGCGGGGAATTCGGTGCCGAGTCGGTGGGCGTGGTCGAGGCGGGCGCGGGCCAGGCCGGGCGGGATGCCGAGTTCGCAGCCGATCTCGGCGGCGGCGTCCTCCTCGGCCGAGACCTGGGCGGCGGGCGGGGCCTCGCGTGAGCGGGTGCGGGTGAAGGCGGTCATGGCGTCCAGCTGTGCGGCTTCGAGCCACCGCTTGCAGGTTTCGAGCCGGGTGATGAGGTTGAGCTGCTCGTCGCCGGTGAGGGTGGCGGCGTCCAAGGTGAGCACCCACTCGGCCAGCAGACCCCCGGCC
>NZ_JBHSFQ010000095.1:0-726 GCF_042653925.1 Nocardiopsis mangrovi | reverse complement strand
GCCCGGGAAGGCGCCGGAGCCGTCCTCGTCGCGGCGGGCCGGGCGGATGAGCACGTGGCCCAGGGCAGCCGCGGCCCTCTCGATCCCGGCCCCGGCGAACCCCTTGTCGCACACGATGGGGCAGGGCCCCGGCGCGCATTCCTGGACGTGGAGCAGGTGGAGGGCTTGCTTGCGCTCGTCCAGCTCCTTGGGGTGGGCCAGGGAGAACGCGCATACGGCGCCGTCCGTGGTGGTGATGAGCAGGAGCTTGGCGCCCCAGTAGAAGGCGTGGTGGGACTTGTCCATGCCGTAGCCGGCCACCTCGCCCAGGCCCGAGCGGTTCACCGTCACGCGGGAAGCCCCGCAGCGCACCGGGGTTCCGTCCATCAACCGAAGTTTCTCCTGGTAGGTGGGGATGGCGCGGGCCAGCCACATCGCGACCGCGAAGAGCACCGGGGCCAGTGCCCGCACCTGCCGGTTGTACTCGGACTGGACGGGCAGGCGCGGGAACAGGTGGCCGATCCGGGAGGGCGCCACGCGCAGCCAGTGGTGCTCGGCATCGCATCCCAGCAGGACCTGGGCGGTGGCGACGCAGACGAGTTCGGCGTCGGTGAGCAGGCGGGGCGGTCCCGGTTTCCGGCGCTGTTCGTGTGCGGGCAGGACATGGTCGTCCAGATGGACGTAGAGTGCTGTCAGAAGGGCGTCCAGGTTTGTCTTCACACACTGATCTTGGCGCCCTTCGCCATG
>NZ_JBHSFQ010000094.1:0-776 GCF_042653925.1 Nocardiopsis mangrovi | reverse complement strand
ACCATCGCCGTGCTGCTCGGTGTCATCGCCGTCGACTTCATCATCACCGCCCGCAACCCCCACGAACCCACCATGCGCGAAGCCGGCGCCTGGATCTCCGTCTACGTCGGCCTCGCCATCGCCTTCGGCATCGGCATGACCTTCACCGCCGGCGGCACCCACAGCCTCGACTTCTTCACCGGCTGGATCGTCGAATACTCCATGAGCATGGACAACCTCTTCGTGTTCATCCTCATCCTCGGCTCCTTCGCCGTACCCCCCCAATACCGCCAACGCGTCCTCCTCGTCGGCATCGCCCTCGCACTCCTCTTCCGCGGCATCTTCATCGCCCTCGGCGCCGCCGTCGTCAACTCCTTCGCCGGCGTCTTCTACCTCTTCGGCGCCTTCCTCCTCTACACCGCCTACAAACTCATCGCCGGCGGCGAAGACGACGACGAATACCACGAGAACGCCGCCGTCCGCCTCGTCCGCCGCGTCCTACCCACCACCGACCACTACCACGGCCCCGCCCTCACCACCCGCATCGACGGCAAACGCCACGTCACCCCCATGCTCCTGGTCATGGTCGCCGTCGGCCTCACCGACATCCTCTTCGCCCTCGACTCCATCCCCGCCATCTTCGGCATCACCTCCGACCCCTACATCGTCTTCACCGCCAACGCCTTCGCCCTCATGGGCCTACGCCAGCTCTACTTCCTCATCGGCGGCCTCATCGACAAACTCGTCTACCTCAGCCACGGCCTCGCCGTCATCCTCGGCTTCATCGGCGTCAAACT
>NZ_JBHSFQ010000093.1:0-892 GCF_042653925.1 Nocardiopsis mangrovi | reverse complement strand
TGCGTGGTCGATGACGGCTGGCCGCTCCGACGCGCCGCCGACCGCTTCCAGACCAGCGTGAGCACCGCCAGGCGCTGGGCAGGCCGCTACCGCGCACACGGACAGGCGGGCATGCGCGACCGCTCCAGCCGCCCCCGCCACTCGCCCCGGCGCACCCCCGCCCGCCGCGAGCGCCGCGTCGTCAACCTCCGCACCGCCCGACGGTGGGGCCCGGCCCGCATCGCCGGCCACCTGCACATGGCCGCCTCCACCGTCCACCGCATCCTGACCCGCTACCGCATGCCACGCCTGGCCTGCCTGGACCGTGCCACCGGCCGGCAGGTGCGCCGCTATGAGCGGGAGCGCCCCGGCGAGCTGGTGCACGTGGACATCAAGAAACTCGGCAACATCCCCGACGGCGGCGGCCACAGAGCGCTGGGACGCCCCGAGGGTCGCAAACACCGCGCCGGCGCGGGGTACGCCTACATCCACAACGCCGTCGACGACCACTCCCGCCTGGCCTACAGCGAGATCCTGCCCGACGAGCAGAAGGAGACCGCCGCCGGATTCTGGCGGCGGGCCCACGCCTACTTCGCCGCGGCCGGGATCGACGTGGAGCGGGTGCTGACCGACAACGGGGCCTGCTACCGGTCCCACCCCTGGCGGGACCTGCTCGCCGGCCAGGGCGTCAAGCACAAGCGCACCCGCCCCTACCGGCCCCAGACCAACGGCAAGGTCGAGCGCTACAACCGGATCCTGCTCGAGGAATGGGCCTATGCCCGCCCCTACACCTCAGAGACCCAGCGGCGCCAGGCGTTCCCGGAATGGCTGCACCACTACAATCACCACCGGTTCCACACCGCGATCAGCGGCCCTCCCGCCACCCGCGTACCTAACCTCTCGGGGCAGTACA
>NZ_JBHSFQ010000092.1:0-948 GCF_042653925.1 Nocardiopsis mangrovi | reverse complement strand
GATCGGCACGACGCCCCCGCCCATACGTCGCCAACAGCGCCTGCGCCTCGATCGGATCACCCAACCGGGTACCGGTGCCATGCGCCTCGACGAGATCGACATCGCCCTCCACGAGCCCCGCATCCGCCAAGGCCGCCCGGATCACCCGCTCCTGCGACGGCCCACTCGGCGCCGTCAACCCGTTCGACGCACCGTCCTGATTCACCGCCGACCCCCGCACCACCGCCAAGACCGGATGCCCATTCCGCCGCGCATCCGACACCCGCTCCAACAGCACCAACCCCACTCCCTCGGCCCACCCCGTGCCATCGGCCGACGCCGAGAACGCCTTGCACCGGCCATCAGGCGCGAGCCCCCGCTGCCGGGAGAACTCCACGAACCCTCCGGGAGAGGCCATGACGGTGACCCCGCCGGCCAGCGCCATGGAGCACTCACCCCGCCGCAGCGCCTGAGCCGCCAAGTGCAGAGCGACAAGGGACGACGAACACGCCGTGTCCACCGAGATCGCGGGCCCCTCCAGTCCGAGCGTGTAGGCCACCCGCCCCGACGCCACACTCCCCGACAGCCCCGTGAGCCGGTATCCCTCCAGTTCACCGGTCGGGTGGCGGAGCCGTTCCCCGTAGTCGTGGTTGGTCACCCCGGCGAAGACGCCGATGTCGCGGCCCTTCAGCGACGACGGATCGATCCCCGCCCGCTCCACCGTCTCCCACGACACCTCCAACAGCAGCCGCTGCTGAGGATCCATCGCCAGCGCCTCACGCGGCGAGATCCCGAAGAACCCCGCATCGAACCCCGCCACATCATCCAGAAAACCCCCCTCCCGCACATACGACGTCCCCGCACGACCAGGATCGGAATCGAACAACGACCCCAGATCCCACCCCCGATCCACAGGAAAAGGCGCGACCGCGTCCACCCCCTCCGCCACCAACCGCCACAGATCCTCCG
>NZ_JBHSFQ010000091.1:0-954 GCF_042653925.1 Nocardiopsis mangrovi | reverse complement strand
GATCGGCACGACGCCCCCGCCCATACGTCGCCAACAGCGCCTGCGCCTCGATCGGATCACCCAACCGGGTACCGGTGCCATGCGCCTCGACGAGATCGACATCGCCCTCCACGAGCCCCGCATCCGCAAAGGCCGCCCGGATCACCCGCTCCTGCGACGGCCCACTCGGCGCCGTCAACCCGTTCGACGCACCGTCCTGATTCACCGCCGACCCCCGCACCACCGCCAGCACCGGATGCCCATTCCGCCGCGCATCCGACACCCGCTCCAGCAACAGGACGCCCGCGCCTTCGCTGAATCCGGTACCGTCGGCCGATGCCGAGAACGCCTTGCACCGGCCGTCCGCCGCGAGGCCGCGCTGCCGGGAGAACTCCACGAAGAGGCTGGGGGTGGACATGACGGTGGCGCCCCCGGCCAGCGCCATGGAGCACTCGCCCCGCCGCAGCGCTTGGGCGGCGAGGTGGATCGCCACCAGCGACGACGAGCACGCCGTGTCCACGGTGATCGCCGGACCCTCCAGTCCGAGCGTGTAGGCCACCCGCCCCGACGCCACGCTGCCGGAATTGCCGGTGCCGAGGTAGCCCTCGCCACCCCGCGTGTCCGCATCGGCGCCCGCACGGGCCAGGTAGTCCAGGTACATGATTCCGGTGAAGACGCCGATGTCGCGGCCCTTCAGCGACGACGGATCGATCCCCGCCCGCTCCACCGTCTCCCACGACACCTCCAGCAACAGCCGCTGCTGAGGATCCATCGCCAGCGCCTCACGCGGCGAGATCCCGAAGAACCCCGCATCGAACCCCGCCACATCATCCAGAAAACCCCCCTCACGCACATACGACGTCCCCGCACGACCAGGATCGGAATCGAACAACGACCCCAGATCCCACCCCCGATCCACAGGAAAAGGCGCGACCGCGTCCACCCCCTCCGCCACCAACCGCCACAGATCCTCCG
>NZ_JBHSFQ010000090.1:0-1044 GCF_042653925.1 Nocardiopsis mangrovi | reverse complement strand
CTAGGGCGTGTCTGGAAACCGGGTCATGTAGGGATGAACGGCATCACAACGGCATAGTCGGGCGTGTCACCCCGCAGATGAGTGAAGCCTCCGGTAGACGGGTCAACGACCAAGAAGACCTTGTCAGCCGGAGGCTTCGTGCCGACCCTACCCGGCCCGGGGCGCGGTGACCTCACCGACGCCCAGTGGGCCCTGCTCGAACCCCTGCTCCCCGCACCGGCGGCCACCGGCCGGCCGCCGGTGCGCTGCAAGCGCACCCTCATCGACGCGATCCGGTGGCGAACCCGCACCGGGGCGCCCTGGCGCGACCTCCCCGCAGGCTATGGGCCCTGGCAGACCGTCTACGACCTGTTCCGCCGCTGGAAACAGGACGCCACCTGGGCCCGCATCCTCGACGCACTCCAGGCACACGCCGACGCCCAAGGCCTGATCACCTGGGACGTCGGCGTCGACTCCACCGTCATACGCGCCCACCAGCACGCCGCCGGCGCCCCGAAAAGGGGGAGGGTGAAGATCACGAAACAGTGGCGGAGCCCGCCGACCACGCGCTGGGCCGCTCCCGCGGCGGGCTCACCACCAAAATCCACCTGGCCTGCGAACAGGGCCAGAAACCCCTGGCCGTGGTCGTCACCGCCGGGCAGCGCGGGGACGCCCCGCAGTTCGAGGCGGTCATGGACCGCATCCGTGTCGCGGCCTGCGGGCGCGGCGGGCCGGCGCGCACCCGCCCGGACCGGACCCGCGCCGACAAGGCCTACAGCTCCCGCGCGATCCGCTCCTACCTGCGCAGGCGCAGGATCAAGGCGACCATCCCCGAGCCGGCCGACCGGATCGCCGCCCGCAAGCGCAAGGGGAGCCGGGGCGGCCGGCCGCCCGCCTTCGACACGGCCGACTACCGCCACCGCAACACGGTGGAGCGCGGGATCAACCGGTTGAAGCGCAACCGCGCGGTCGCGACCCGATACGACAAGCTCGCCTCAAGCTACGAGGCCACCGTCCTGATCGCGGTCATCAACGAATGGCTCTGACTTCCCAGACACGTCCTAG
>NZ_JBHSFQ010000089.1:0-1132 GCF_042653925.1 Nocardiopsis mangrovi | reverse complement strand
CGCCGACCTCCCTCGGGAGGTGACCCCCGAAGCCGAGCCTCCGCTGGCCGGGGGGTTGATGGCGGACTGGGTGCTCACCGTGGACCCCGCCACGCTGACCGGCGACGAGCAGCTGAATCTCATCGGCCGCTTCGAAGCCGCCAAGCGCTGGCTGGAAGCCGCCCAGCTCGACACCATGGCGGCCTTCGCCCGCACCCGCCTTGAGGGCCACCCCGCAGGCTCCACCCAGGTCAGTGCCGAAGAGGACGCCGCCGCCGAGATCGGCTGCGAACTCGGCGTCCCCTGCGCCCACGTCCTCACCCGGATCACCCACGCCCACCGCCTCGGCGAGGACTTCCCCGCCCTGCACCAAGCCCTCATCGAGGGGCACCTCGACGAATACCGGACCCGCATCGTGGTCGACGCCGCCCCCCTGGACTGGGACCCCGCGACCACCACCGCCTACCAGGCGCGAATGCTCGCCGACATGGGCGACAAATCCGGGGTGAAACTGAAGAACCTCGCCAAGAAGATCGTCCTGGAACTGGACCCCGCAGGCGCCGAGGAACGCAAGGCCCACACCATCGCCGACCGCGCCGTCAGGCTCCGCCACGGCGAGGCCGCCACCGAACCCGGTACCGCATCGGTGTCCATCACCGACATCGACACCACCGACGCCCTGGCCATCCACCAGCGCCTGAGCGCCATCGCCCGCGCCCTCCAGGCCGATGCCCCGGGCACCCAGGACATGACCGGCGGCGACACCCGGCAGTCCCTGGACCGGCTCCGCGCCGACGTGGCCGTGAGCCTGCTGCTGGGCCGCCTGCCCTCCACCACCGGCACCGAGATCCCGCCGGAGGTGGCCGAGTACGACGACGCCGCCGGTGCCGGGGAGCGGCAGGTGGTCATCCCCGGGCTGGCCGCCCCCGCCCCGGTGCCGTTCTCGCCGGTCGGCAAGCTCCACGTCATCATCCCGCTGGCCGCCCTCCCCGCTGAGATGGGCGGCCAGGGGTCCCGGGCGCTGGGCGAGATCCCCGGCCACGGGCCGATCCTCGCCGAGGCCGCCCGCGAACTCGCGAAGGAAGCCACCGACAAGGCCACCCGGTGGTGCTACACGGTGGTCGACGAGGAGGGAACCCCGGTGGCCGAGGGC
>NZ_JBHSFQ010000088.1:0-1141 GCF_042653925.1 Nocardiopsis mangrovi | reverse complement strand
ACCGAGGGGGTGCCTGAGGCGGTGCCGTCGTCCTTCATGCCCTCGGCGATGCGCATGGCCTCTTCGATCAGGGTCTCGACGATCTTGGACTCCGGCACGGTCTTGATCACCTCGCCCTTGACGAAGATCTGCCCCTTGCCGTTGCCCGAGGCCACCCCCAGATCCGCCTCGCGCGCCTCACCCGGACCGTTGACCACACAGCCCATGACCGCCACCCGCAGCGGAACGTCCATCCCCTCCAACCCCGCCGTGACCTCATCGGCCAACGTGTACACATCGACCTGCGCCCGCCCGCAGCTCGGGCACGACACGATCTCCAGACCCCGCTCACGCAACCCCAGCGACTCCAGGATCTGCGCCCCCACCTTGACCTCCTCGGCCGGCGGCGCCGACAGGGAGACGCGGATGGTGTCGCCGATCCCCTCGGCCAGCAGCGCCCCGAAGGCCACCGCCGACTTGATCGTGCCCTGGAACGCCGGCCCCGCCTCGGTCACCCCCAGGTGCAGCGGGTAGTCGCAGCGCCGCGCCAGCTGCCGGTAGGCGTTGACCATCACTACCGGATCGTTGTGCTTGACCGAGATCTTGATGTCGCGGAACCCGTGCTCCTCGAACAGCGAGCACTCCCACAGCGCCGACTCCACCAGGGCTTCGGGCGTGGCCTTGCCGTACTTCTCCAGCAGCCGCTTGTCCAGCGAGCCGGCGTTGACGCCGATGCGGATCGGCACCCCGGCGTCCCCGGCCGCCTTGGCGATCTCGCCGACCTTGTCGTCGAACTTGCGGATGTTGCCCGGGTTGACCCGCACCGCCGCACACCCCGCGTCGATCGCGGCGAAGACGTACTTGGGCTGGAAGTGGATGTCGGCGATCACCGGGATCTGCGACTTGCGGGCGATGATGGGCAGCGCCTCGGCGTCGTCGGCGCTGGGCACCGCCACGCGCACGATCTGGCAGCCGCTCGCGGTCAGCTCGGCGATCTGCTGGAGGGTGGCGTTGATGTCGGAGGTCAGGGTCGTGGTCATCGACTGCACCGAGACGGGGGCGTCCCCGCCCACGGGGACACCGCCGACCATGATCTGCCGCGATCGCCGCCGCGTCGCCAACGGGCGCGGACGGGCGACAGGGATTCCGAGATCGACGGACA
>NZ_JBHSFQ010000087.1:0-1201 GCF_042653925.1 Nocardiopsis mangrovi | reverse complement strand
GGGTGGCCTACACCCTGGGGTTGGAGGGTCCGGCGGTGACGGTGGACACGGCGTGCTCGTCGTCGCTGGTGGGCATCCACCTGGCGTGTGAGTCGCTGCGCCGCGGCGAGAGCACCCTCGCCCTCGCGGGAGGCGTGACGGTGCTTCCCTCCCCTGAGCTGTACATCCAATTCAGCCGTCAGCGTGGCCTGGCCCGGGACAGCAGGCTCAAGGCGTTCTCCGACGAGGCCGACGGCACCGTGTTCTCCGAGGGTGTGGGGATGGTGCTGCTGGAGCGGCTGTCGGACGCCGAGGCCAACGGGCACCACATCCTCGGGGTGATCCGCGGGAGCGCCGTCAACCAGGACGGCGCCAGCAACGGGCTCACCGCCCCCAACGGGCCCTCCCAGGAGCGGGTGATCCGCCAGGCGCTGGCCAACGCCGGCCTGGAGCCCGGCGACATCGACGCGGTCGAGGCCCACGGCACCGGCACCACCCTCGGCGACCCCATCGAGGCCCACGCCCTCATGAAGGTCTACGGGGACCGTCCCGAGGAAAGCCCTCTATGGCTGGGCAGCGTGAAGTCCAACATCGGACACAGTCAGTGCGCCTCGGGTGTCGCGGGGGTGATCAAGATGGTCATGGCCTCGCGGGAAGGACTGCTCCCGCAGACCCTGCACGCCTCCACACCCTCCACCCACATCGACTGGGACGCCGGCCACGTCCGCCTGCTCAACGAAGCCCGCACCTGGCCCGAGCACCCCGGCAGGCCCCGCCGCGCCGGCGTCTCCTCCTTCGGCATCAGCGGCACCAACGCCCACATCATCCTCGAACACACCCCCCAGAGTGATGAGGCGGCCGCGCCCGCGGCCGGCGGCCACGACGACACCGCGCACACCGCTTCAGACCAGGACACCGACAACGCCGACACCGGTACCGCCGAACACACCCCCACCGCCGCCCAGACCACTGAACCCCCCGAGGCCCCCGAAACCGCCTCCCCCAAGAAGACGGACGCCGCCGACACCGCTGTCGTGGACACCGCCTCCCAGGCGCTGCCCACGGTCCCGGTGCTGCTCTCGGCCCCCGACCCCGCCCGGCTACCCGCCTACGCCGCCCGCCTGGCCGACCACCTCACCGCCAACCCCCACCACACCCTCACCGCCACCGCCCACGCCCTGGCCACCACCCGCACCCACCACCCCCACCGCGCCGTCATCCT
>NZ_JBHSFQ010000086.1:0-1257 GCF_042653925.1 Nocardiopsis mangrovi | reverse complement strand
GCCGGCGAGGCCCACGGCGGGGTCAAGCCCGCCAACTTCCTCGACATCGGCGGCGGCGCCTCGGCCGAGGTCATGGCCAACGGCCTGGAGATCATCCTGGGCGACCCCTCGGTCAAGAGCGTGTTCGTCAACGTCTTCGGCGGGATCACCGCCTGCGACGCGGTGGCCAACGGCATCGTGCAGGCGCTGGAGCTGCTGGAGCAGCGTGGCGACGACGTGTCCAAGCCGCTGGTGGTGCGGCTGGACGGCAACAACGCCGAGCTGGGGCGGGCGATCTTGACCGGGCGCGCGCATCCGGCGGTGCGGCAGGTGGAGACCATGGACGGCGCCGCGGCCCAGGCCGCCGAACTGGCCGCCCTCTAGGCGCGGAAGGCTGAAGAGCGATATGGCTATTTTCCTGACCAAGGACAGCAAGGTGCTGGTCCAGGGCATGACCGGCGCGGAGGGCACCAAGCACACGCGCCGGATGCTGGCCTCGGGCACCCGGGTGGTGGGCGGGGTCAACCCGCGCAAGGCCGGCCGGAGTGTCGACGTCGACGGCACGAGTGTGCCGGTGTTCGGGTCGGTGGCCGAGGGGATGAAGGACACCGGGGCCGATGTCACGGTGATCTTCGTTCCGCCGAGGTTCACCAAGGACGCGGTGGTCGAGGCGATCGACGCCGGGATCGGGCTGGCGGTGGTGATCACCGAGGGTGTGCCGGTGCACGACACCGCGAAGATCTGGGCGCACGCCAAGGCGACGGGCGACCGGACCCGTATCATCGGCCCCAACTGCCCAGGGCTGATCAGCCCGGGGGAGTCCAACGCGGGCATCATCCCGGCCGACATCACCAAGCCGGGGCGGATCGGGCTGGTGTCGAAGTCGGGGACTTTGACGTATCAGATGATGTACGAGCTGCGTGATATCGGGTTCTCCACGGCGGTGGGCATCGGGGGCGACCCGGTGATCGGGACCACTCACATCGATGCGCTGGCGGCGTTCGAGGCCGATCCGGGCACGGACGCGATCGTGATGATCGGTGAGATCGGCGGTGACGCCGAGGAGCGGGCCGCGGATTACATCCGTGAGCACGTGACCAAGCCCGTGGTGGGGTATGTGGCGGGGTTCACGGCTCCCGAGGGCAAGACGATGGGGCACGCCGGCGCGATCGTGTCGGGGTCGGCGGGGACCGCGGCGGCGAAGAAGGACGCGTTGGAGGCGGCCGGGGTGAAGGTCGGCAAGACCCCCACCGAAACCGCCGAACTCGCCCGCGCCCT
>NZ_JBHSFQ010000085.1:0-1333 GCF_042653925.1 Nocardiopsis mangrovi | reverse complement strand
CGACTGACAGTGATGATGTTCTTGGTGACGCTGCGGGCGGGTCTGACCCGCCGACTGACTGACGTCTCGACTGTCCTGTTTGGGATTTGTCGGCCCGCCGGGCGTCACCACGCACGCGGCCGGACGGGCGCTTGTGACCTCATAGGAGCTTGGTCCAGAAGCCCCGTCACTGTCTTGTCCACCCGCCCGACCGGCGCGTGCCGCCCCCGGAACGCACTCGCAAGGACGGACACCACCAGCATGACGCACGATGCCCTGGAAATCACCGGCGGAGTCGACACCCACGGCCTGACCCACCACGCCGCAGTGATCGACCCGGTCGGACGGCACCTGGCCGACCGGGAGTTCCCCGCCACCATCCGCGGCTACCGCGACCTGCTGGAGTGGATGCGCTCACACGGCACGCCCACCGCCGTGGGCGTCGAGGGCACCGGCGCCTACGGGGCCGAGCTCGCCCGGGTGCTGAAGGCCGCCGGCGTCACCGTCGTCGATGTGGACCGCCCCGACCGCAAGACGCGGCGGATGAGGGGCAAGTCCGACCCGATCGACGCCTACGCCGCCGCGACGGCCGTGCTCTCCGGCCGGGCCACCGGCATCCCCAAGAGCCGGGACGGCGTGGTCGAGGCGGTCCGCGTGCTGCGGATCGCCCGCCGCAGCGCGGTCAAGGCCCGCACCCAGGCGATGAACCAGATCCGCGGACTGCTGGTCTCGGCCCCCGCCCTGCTGCGCGAGCAGGTCGCGGGCCTGGGCCGGGCCGCGCTGATACGGACCCTGGCCCGGCTGCGGCCCGGCGCCGACCTGTCGGGCCCGCTGGCGGCGACCCGGGCATCCCTGAGGCGGATCGCCCACCGCCACCAGGCACTGGACGCCGAGATCGCCGAGCTGGACTCCGAGATCGGCCCGCTGGTCGAGCGGGCCGCCCCCGCGTTGCTGGAGCTGTTCGGGGTCGGGTCTGAGACCGCGGGGCAGCTGCTGGCCTCGGCCGGGGACAACCCCGGGCGCATGCGCTCGGAGGGCGCGTTCGCCCACCTGGCCGGTGTCGCGCCGATTCCCGCATCGTCCGGCCGCACCCACCGCCACCGCATCAACCGCGGCGGCGACCGGGCCGCCAACAACGCCCTGCACACCATCGTGCTGGTCCGTATGCGCTTCGACGGACGCACCCGCGCCTACGTCGACCGCCGCACCAAGGAAGGCTTGTCGAAGAAGGACATCATGCGCTGCCTCAAGCGATTCGTCGCCCGCGAGGTCTACCGCGCACTGGCAGGAACACCAACCGAACACATCACTCAAACCGACCTTGCTCCTGCCGCTTGACATCTATAGGAGCATC
>NZ_JBHSFQ010000084.1:0-1341 GCF_042653925.1 Nocardiopsis mangrovi | reverse complement strand
AGCACGACGACGCCAACCGCGCGCTCATGGGCTCCAACATGCAGCGCCAGGCGGTGCCGCTGCTGCGTGCGGAGTCCCCGCTGGTGGGCACCGGCATGGAGTACCGCGCCGCCACCGACGCCGGCGACGTCGTCCTCGCGGAGAAGGCGGGTGTGGTCGAGGACGTCACGGCCGACTACGTCACGGTCATGGCCGACGACGGCACGCGCACCACTCACCGGCTGCACAAGTTCCAGCGCTCCAACCAGGGCACGTGCGTCAACCAGCGGCCGATCGTCGACGAGGGCCAGCGGGTCGAGGCGCGTCAGGTCCTGGCCGATGGCCCGTCCACTGATCAGGGCGAGATGTCGCTGGGCAAGAACCTGCTCGTGGCGTACATGTCGTGGGAGGGCCACAACTACGAGGACGCCATCGTCCTCTCCCAGCGGGTGGTGCAGGACGACGTGCTGTCCTCGATCCACATCGAGGAGCACGAGGTCGACGCCCGCGACACCAAGCTGGGTCCTGAGGAGATCACCCGGGAGATCCCCAACGTCAGCGAGGAGGTCCTGGCCGACCTCGACGACCGCGGGATCATCCGGATCGGCGCCGACGTGGTCGACGGCGACATCCTGGTGGGCAAGGTGACGCCCAAGGGCGAGACCGAGCTGACCCCCGAGGAGCGGCTGCTGCGCGCGATCTTCGGCGAGAAGGCCCGGGAGGTCCGCGACACCTCCCTGAAGGTGCCGCACGGCGAGTCCGGCAAGGTCATCGGCGTGCGCGTGTTCAGCCGCGACGAGGGCGACGAGCTGCCGCCCGGTGTGAATGAGATGGTCCGCGTCTACGTGGCGCAGAAGCGCAAGATCACCGACGGCGACAAGCTGGCCGGGCGCCACGGCAACAAGGGCGTCATCGCCAAGATCCTGCCGCCGGAGGACATGCCGTTCATGGAGGACGGCACGCCGGTCGACATGGTCCTGAACCCGCTGGGTGTTCCGGGGCGGATGAACGTCGGCCAGATCCTGGAGATCCACCTGGGCTGGCTGGCCAAGAACGGGTGGAAGGTCGACGGGGCCGAGGAGGAGTGGCAGAAGTCGCTCCAGGCCATCGGTGCCACGGATGTGCCGCCGGACTCCCGCGTGGCCACGCCGGTCTTCGATGGCCTGCGGGGCGACGAACTCAGCGGGCTCATCACGTCGGTCCGCCCCGACAAGGACGGCAACACCCTCATCGATGAGCACGGCAAGGCGCGGTTGTTCGACGGTCGTACCGGTGAGCCGTTCGCGGAGCCGATCGCGGTGGGCTACACCTACTTCCTGAAGCTGCACCACCTGGTGGACGACAAGATCCACGCGCGTTCCA
>NZ_JBHSFQ010000083.1:0-1341 GCF_042653925.1 Nocardiopsis mangrovi | reverse complement strand
TGGAACGCGCGTGGATCTTGTCGTCCACCAGGTGGTGCAGCTTCAGGAAGTAGGTGTAGCCCACCGCGATCGGCTCCGCGAACGGCTCACCGGTACGACCGTCGAACAACCGCGCCTTGCCGTGCTCGTTGACCAGCCGGATGCCGTCCTCGTTGGGCAGGCTGGAGCCGAGCAGGCCGCCGATCTCGTCCTCGCGCAGGCCGTCGAACACGGGCGTCGCGACCTTGGTGCCGGCGGAGATGTCGTCGGCGCCGATGGCGCGCATCGCCTGCTTCCAGCCTTCGTCGTCGCCGTCGACCTTCCACCCGTTCTGGGCCAGCCAGCCCAGGTGGATCTCCAGGATCTGGCCGACGTTCATCCGCCCCGGGACGCCCAGCGGGTTCAGGACGATGTCGACCGGCGTGCCGTCCTCCATGAACGGCATGTCCTCCTGCGGGAGGATCTTGGCGATGACGCCCTTGTTGCCGTGGCGGCCGGCCAGCTTGTCGCCGTCGGTGATCTTGCGCTTCTGGGCCACGTAGACGCGGACCAGCTCGTTGACGCCGGGCGGCAGTTCGTCGCCCTCGTCGCGGCTGAACACGCGCACGCCGATGACCTTGCCGGACTCGCCGTGCGGCACCTTCAGGGAGGTGTCGCGGACCTCGCGGGCCTTCTCGCCGAAGATCGCGCGCAGCAGCCGCTCCTCGGGAGTGAGCTCGGTCTCGCCCTTGGGCGTCACCTTGCCCACCAGGATGTCGCCGTCGACGACCTCGGCGCCGATCCGGATGATCCCGCGGTCGTCGAGGTCGGCCAGGACCTCCTCGCTGACGTTGGGGATCTCCCGGGTGATCTCCTCAGGACCCAGCTTGGTGTCGCGGGCGTCGACCTCGTGCTCCTCGATGTGGATCGAGGACATGACGTCGTCCTGCACCAGGCGCTGGGAGAGGACGATGGCGTCCTCGTAGTTGTGGCCCTCCCACGACATGTACGCCACGAGCAGGTTCTTGCCCAGCGACATCTCGCCCTTGTCGGTCGAGGGGCCGTCGGCGAGGACCTGGCTCTCCTCGACCCGCTGGCCCTCGCTGACGATGGGCCGCTGGTTGAAGCAGGTGCCCTGGTTGCTCCGGCGGAACTTGCCGAGGCGGTAGGTCTTGCGCGTGCCGTCGTCGGCCATGACCGTGACGTAGTCGGCCGTGACGTCCTCGACCACACCCGCCTTCTCCGCGAGGACGACCTCGCCGGCGTCGGTGGCGGCGCGGTACTCCATGCCGGTGCCCACCAGCGGGGACTCCGCACGCAGCAGCGGCACCGCCTGGCGCTGCATGTTGGAGCCCATGAGCGCGCGGTTGGCGTCGTCGTGCT
>NZ_JBHSFQ010000082.1:0-1422 GCF_042653925.1 Nocardiopsis mangrovi | reverse complement strand
AGGATGACGGCGCGGTGGGGGTGGTGGGTGCGGGTGGTGGCCAGGGCGTGGGCGGTGGCGGTGAGGGTGTGGTGGGGGTTGGCGGTGAGGTGGTCGGCCAGGCGGGCGGCGTAGGCGGGTAGCCGGGTGGGGTCGGGGGCCGAGAGCAGCACCGGGACCGTGGGCAGGCCGGGGGAGTCTCCGTCGACCGCACCGGCGCCGCCGGCGGTGTGCGCCTCCTGGGCGGTGTCGTTGCGAGCGCTGCCTGTGGGCGCGGCCGCCTCGGTTTCCTCGGCGGCTGGGTCGGTGGTGGGGGTGTGTTCGAGGATGATGTGGGCGTTGGTGCCGCTGATGCCGAAGGAGGAGACGCCGGATCGGCGGGGCCGGTCGGGGTGCTCGGGCCAGGTGCGGGCTTCGTTGAGCAGGCGGACGTGGCCGGCGTCCCAGTCGATGTGGGTGGAGGGTGTGGAGGCGTGCAGGGTCTGGGGCAGCAGCCCTTCCCGGGAGGCCATCACCATCTTGATCACCCCCGCAACACCCGAGGCGGCCTGCGCGTGACCGATGTTGGTCTTGACCGACCCGAGCCACAGCGGAGCATCGGCGTCCCGGTCCCGGCCATAGGTCGCGAGCAGTGCATGCGCCTCGATGGGGTCGCCGAGGGTGGTGCCGGTGCCGTGGGCCTCGACCGCGTCGATGTCGCCCGGCTCCAGGCCGGCGTTGGCCAGCGCCTGGCGGATCACCCGCTCCTGTGACGGCCCGCTCGGCGCGGACAGTCCATTACTGGCGCCGTCCTGGTTGATGGCGCTGCCACGGATGACCCCGAGGATGCGGTGGCCATTGGCCTCGGCGTCCGACAGCCGCTCCAAGAGGAGCATGCCGATGCCTTCGGAGAACACGGTGCCGTCGGCCTCGTCGGAGAATGCCTTGATCCGGGCATCGCGCGCCAGACCGCGCTGGCGGCTGAAGTCCACGAGGAGTTCGGGGGTCGCCATGACGGTGACCCCACCCGCGAGTGCGAGGGTGCTCTCGCCGCGGCGCAGCGACTCACACGCCAGGTGGATGCCCACCAGCGACGACGAGCACGCCGTGTCCACCGTCACCGCCGGACCCTCCAACCCGAGGACATAGGCGACCCGGCCTGACATCACCGAACCCGCGTTACCGGTCTGGAGATACCCTTCGACCCCCGCTGAAAGCGCCGCGGTTCCGGTGCCGTATCCCGTCTGGGTGCCGCCGATGAAGACGCCGGTGGGCGACCCCCGCAGCACCGCCGGGTCGATCCCGGCCCGCTCCAGCACCTCCCACGACACCTCCAACAGCAACCGCTGCTGGGGATCCATCGCGACCGCCTCTCGCGGGCTGATCCCGAAGAACCCCGGATCGAACTCCCCGGCCCCTTCCAGGAACCCGCCCTCGCGCACATACGCCGTCCCCGCATGATCG
>NZ_JBHSFQ010000081.1:0-1478 GCF_042653925.1 Nocardiopsis mangrovi | reverse complement strand
CTTGGCGGATTCTTGGGGTCCTCGCAACACCTGATGGCTTACGTGGTCGTCAGTAGATCACGCAGGCGCTCGGCTGGGGTTTTCCAGTCGAGCGTTTTGCGTGGTCGGCCGTTGAGTTGCTGGGCGACGTGCTCGAGGTCTTCGGGGCTGTGCACGGACAGGTCGGTGCCCTTGGGGAAGTACTGCCGCAGCAGGCCATTGGTGTTCTCGTTCGACCCGCGCTGCCAGGGGGAGCGCGGGTCACAGAAGTAGACGGGCACTCCCGTGGCCACGGTGAACTGTTTGTGCGCAGCCATCTCGCAGCCCTGGTCCCAGGTCAGCGAGCCGCGCAGGTGCCCGGGCAGGGTCTGGATCAAGGGCACCAGCACGTCGCGGACCTCCTCGGCGGTGTGCCCGCCGGGCAGATGCCCGAGCATGACGTAGCGGGTGGAGCGCTCGACCAAGGTGACGATCGCGCTCTCGCTGCGAGTGCCGACGATCAGGTCGCCTTCCCAGTGGCCGGGAACCGCCCGGTCCTCGACCTCTGGTGGCCGCTCGGAGATCATCACCATCTCCTCGACGAACCGGGCAGTGCGCTGATCTGGACTGCGGTGTGGTTTGCGGCGGGTGCGGCCGGTGCGCAACGCCACCGCGACCTCGCGCCGCAGCCCGCCACGGGCCTGGACGTAGATCGCCTGGTAGATCGTCTCCGGACTCACCCGCATGCTCTCGTCGTCGGGAAACTCGATGACCAGAGCGTGACAGATCTGCTCGGGCGACCAGCGTTGCCGCAGCCTGCCCGCGACGAACTCGCGCAGAGGGCCGTGTCCGGCGAGCTTGGACTCCTTGGGGCGCGACCGGCTCCTCGCCCACGCCCGCTGGGCCCGGTGCGGCTGATAGGCGCCCTCGACCGAACGGGCATCGATCTCACGCTTGACGGTGGACGCCGGCCGGCCCAGGGCCCGTCCGATCGCCCGCAGCGACCGGCCCTCACGGCGCATGTCAGCGATCAACTCCCGCTCGGTCACCGTGAGGAACCGGGAGTGCAGCTCGGCCTCGACCCCCGCAAGAGACGGCTCAGACGTGGCGGCGACGATGGTGGTCACACCGGTCTTGTAGTCGATCCTGCGCCCGTCGGGGTGGAGGCGCGCGTTACCGACCTTGCGGATCCCGCGGTCCCAGTCCCGGGCAGTGCGCTCGTGCACCCCGACTTGTGCCGCAGCGTCTCGCCGCCGTACCCCCGACGCACGAAGCCGGTCATACTCGGCCCGTCCCCGGTGCCCGCTCGCGCCGGTCTTTCCACGGCCACGCACGCCGGCATTCCGCGCCCACCCGGCCGCCGTGTGACGGCTCACCCCGACCGCCCGGGCAGCACCCGAGACACTGCCGTCCTGCTGGTCCAGCGCCTCGAAGAACCTTGCCTTCAACCCCTCAAAATCCACGGTCCCCGCAACTCCCTGAAATCCAGGGTGTTGCGGGGACCGCTAGAACCCGCGCTT
>NZ_JBHSFQ010000080.1:0-1513 GCF_042653925.1 Nocardiopsis mangrovi | reverse complement strand
TGTTCGTGACGGCGGAGTTCATCAACAACGACACCGGTGAGATCAAGAGCCAGACCGTGTTCATGGGCGACTTCCCGCTCATGACGGTCAAGGGCACGTTCATCATCAACGGCACCGAGCGTGTCGTGGTGTCCCAGCTCGTGCGTTCGCCGGGCGTCTACTTCGACCGCTCGGTCGACAAGACCTCCGACAAGGACCTCTACGGCTGCAAGGTCATCCCCTCGCGCGGCGCGTGGCTGGAGTTCGAGGTCGACAAGCGCGACTTCGTCGGGGTCCGCATCGACCGCAAGCGCAAGCAGGGCGTCACGGTGCTGCTCAAGGCCCTGGGCTGGACCACCGACCAGATCCTGGAGCGCTTCGGGCAGTACGAGTCCATCCGCAACACGCTGGAGAAGGACCCCACGGCGGGCACCGACGACGCGCTGCTGGACATCTACCGCAAGCTGCGTCCGGGGGAGCCGCCGACCAAGGAGTCGGCGCAGGCGCTGCTGGAGAACCTGTACTTCAACCCGAAGCGCTACGACCTGGCGAAGGTCGGCCGGTACAAGATCAACAAGAAGCTCGGTGTCGAGGCGGAGTACACGCAGGGGACGCTGACCGAGGACGACATCGTCGCCACGATCGACTACATCGTGCGCCTGCACGCCGGCGAGGAGTCGATGCCGGGCGCCAACGGCGACGTCTTCGTCGAGACCGACGACATCGACCACTTCGGCAACCGCCGCCTGCGCACCGTCGGCGAGCTGATCCAGAACCAGGTCCGCCTGGGCCTGGCGCGCATGGAGCGCGTGGTCCGCGAGCGCATGACCACCCAGGACGTCGAGGCGATCACGCCGCAGACCCTGATCAACATCCGGCCGGTCGTCGCCTCCGTCAAGGAGTTCTTCGGCACCAGCCAGCTGTCGCAGTTCATGGACCAGACCAACCCGCTGGCGGGGCTGACCAACAAGCGCCGCCTCTCGGCGCTGGGCCCGGGCGGCCTGTCGCGTGAGCGCGCCGGGTTCGAGGTCCGCGACGTCCACCCCTCGCACTACGGCCGCATGTGCCCGATCGAGACCCCGGAAGGCCCCAACATCGGCCTGATCGGCTCGCTGGCCGGGTACGGCCGGGTGAACTCCTTCGGCTTCGTCGAGACCCCGTACCGCAAGGTGGTCGAAGGCCGCGTCACCGATGAGGTCTTCTACCTCACGGCCGACGAAGAGGACCGCTTCGTCATCGCGCAGGCCAACACCCCCGTCGGCCCCGACGGCACGTTCACCGAGGACCGCGTGCTGGTGCGCCGCAAGGGCGGTGAGTTCGAGGCCGTCGCCGCGGGCGAGGTCGACTACATGGACGTCTCGCCGCGCCAGATGGTGTCGGTGGCCACGGCCATGATCCCGTTCCTGGAGCACGACGACGCCAACCGCGCGCTCATGGGCTCCAACATGCAGCGCCAGGCGGTGCCGCTGCTGCGTGCGGAGTCCCCGCTGGTGGGCACCGGCATGGAGTACCGCGCCGCCACCGACGCCGGCGA
>NZ_JBHSFQ010000079.1:0-2396 GCF_042653925.1 Nocardiopsis mangrovi | reverse complement strand
GAGTGTCGGTAGGCCACTGGCGAGGTTGCAACAATATGCCGCTCCTTTTCCAGTGGCCCCCGACCCGAACCCGCCGTGCACCTTTCAATGCAACGGGCTCTCTAGTGATCAATGCATGACCTATCCACGGCGGAATTCTCCCCCGTTGTGGATCTCCCCGTGGCAGGCGACACACACGACTAGCGTCTTGCGTCGCATCTTGAGCATCAAAGAAACCCACATCGGAGTGTCCTGCGTCCCCCCTTGGAGATCTGCGATTTTTCGGGTCTGGTGAACCTCCACCGGGCCGGATTTGCTGCAGATCTCACACCTATCGGATTGGAGGCGCTCGATGAGCTGCTTTCCTCTCTTCCTGGTGATGGGGGCAGCGGGCTGGTCATCGATGACCGCTTTCCTCCGCCGCTTCAGTGGAATTCCACCGAACCGCGCAACCAACGGCTTCCTTCCTGCTCGCTCTTTGCTGGCTTCAAAGCACCGACGTTTTCCTTCCGGGGTCAGAATGGTGGTCTTGTACTTGTCCGCCATCCTGGTCACCGTGGAGTCGTGCTTCGCGGCCAGCGTTTTGAGCATCGAGGTCAACATGACCCATTTCAGCCGGTCCAGCCGCCAGACATCGCCGGCCAGCAGGTAGTATTGGACGACACCCCTGTACTCCGCACCGAACCTGCCCACCAGGTCATAGTCGGGCAGGTCTCTGAGGTGCGGGAGGTATTCGGGTTTCCCGCGCTTGAGGTAGGGGGCGCATTGGGCCCTGATCACCGGCTTGGGTACGCGCAGTGCGATCTTTCCATTGGTGGAGCGCTGTCCGCGGTCGATGCGACCACCACGGGAGATCTTGGTATCGGCGTGCTGAACCGTGATCTCGTAGCCGAGGAATCTCGCTGCACCTGTTCTGGCGTGCGTGATCAGCGTCTTATCCTCGTTCAATTCCAGCTTGAGGTCGTCGCGCAGGAATTTTGCGAGTCGCTGCTTTATTTCCTCGGCTTCGGCCTTGGGTCCGATGAAACCGAGAAGATGATCATCCGCATATCTTATGTACCGCAGCCTCCGGTATCCGGGATCATGGGGATCCCCTGCCGGTAGCGTGCGGAGCTGCTGGCGCAGTTTCCGCACCTCTGTGGTCTCAGTCTTCTCCTTTCTCCACGCCTGCCTCTTCCGTATGCGGTTGATCTCGTTCTCGATCGCGCGGTAGGCGGGGTTCTTCTTTCTGCTCCCGCCTTGCGTGTATTCCGGTATCAGGACATTTTCTACGAAGCTGTCCAGCCGGTCCAGGTAGATATTGGACAGGACTGGCGAGGCCACACCGCCTTGTGGAGTACCCGATAGGGTCGGGTGGCGGACCCAGTCCTGCAGGTATCCCGCCTGCAGCATCTGTTTGATCAGGCGAAGGAACCGGTTATCGCGGATCTTCTCCGACAGGGTGGAGAGCATGACCTGGTGGTCGAGACTCCCAAAGCAGTCAGAGATGTCGCCTTCGATGAACCAGGTCGTCCCTGTCCAGTTGACTGCCACCTCGGACAGTGCCGTGTGGCATCCCCGGCGAGGGCGGAAACCGTGTGAGCGGCCGGAGAAGCGGGGTTCGTAGTACGCCTCCAATAACAGGCGGACCACTTCTCCCGCAACCTTGTCCGACCAGGAAGGAAGCCCAAGGGGACGCGTGCTCCCATTCTTTTTCGGTATATGTAATCTCCGAACGGGTTTGAATCGATAGCGTTCGTGGCGCATCGACTCAATGATGCGTCCTATTTTTGCCTCAGACATTCCGTCAGCGGTTTCCCCGCAGCCTCCGGGAGTCAAAGCACCTTGGTTGGAGTAGAGCCTCCCGTAGGCCATTAGATACAAGTCCGTGTTGAACATCTGTCTGTAGAGTTCTGTGCACGGCAGGCCGCGTCTGCCGCGCTCACGCAGGACATCCAGCACTGTTTCGGCTTTCTGCATTACGCATACCTCTCAGCTTTGGGTGTCCGGGATCACCTGGCCCCCTTCGCCCTGTGGACGGCTTTCCCGTCCTCCTTGGCAGGTCGTGACTCCTGCGACTACTACGGGGCCTCCGTCGCCTTAGGACTCGCGTCCCGTAGGCGATCCCGTGTTCGTCTCTGCCATACGTTTCGAGCGTGACTTAGGCGCCCTACTCATCTCCTTTAATCCCTTCGCTAGGGATCGTCCCGATCCTCGAAGGTTGTGCCGTAACGCTATTAATCGAGCACACAGGACGGCATCGGTGCCAGGCGCGTTTCCGATGGATGTCACACGTTTCATCGACTGGAGATTAGGATTCAGCCAATACAGGTTTCGCCGTATCACGCGGACCCCTCAACGCATCGCTTCCGCGCCTGAACGCGATCGTTGGTTTCCTGGCATGCTATTGTCCCCTTCGCCTTTTCGGTTCCGGGTAA
>NZ_JBHSFQ010000078.1:0-2576 GCF_042653925.1 Nocardiopsis mangrovi | reverse complement strand
CTCCCCGGGGGCTGGTTTGCGGAAAGTGGGGTTCGGGTTTTCCGTCCCTGTCTGACCGCTCTGTGAGGAGCGACGAGTCATGTTCGAGAGGTTCACCGATCGCGCGCGGCGCGTGGTTGTCCTGGCGCAGGAAGAGGCCAGGATGCTCAACCACAACTACATCGGGACCGAGCACATCCTTCTGGGGTTGATCCATGAGGGGGAGGGTGTGGCGGCCAAGGCGCTGGAGTCGCTGGGGATCAGCCTGGAGGCGGTGCGCCAGCAGGTCGAGGAGATCATCGGGCAGGGCCAGCAGGCTCCTTCGGGGCATATCCCGTTCACGCCGCGGGCGAAGAAGGTGCTGGAGCTGTCGCTGCGGGAGGCGTTGCAGCTGGGGCACAACTACATCGGGACCGAGCACATCCTTTTGGGGTTGATCCGTGAGGGTGAGGGTGTGGCGGCGCAGGTGCTGGTGAAGCTGGGGGCGGACCTGAACCGGGTGCGTCAGCAGGTGATCCAGTTGCTGCATGGTTATCAGGGCAAGGAGCCGCAGGCGGGGGCGTCGGGGTCGGGGGAGCAGGCGCCGTCGACGTCGTTGGTGCTGGACCAGTTCGGGCGGAATCTGACGCAGGCGGCGCGTGAGTCGAAGTTGGACCCGGTGATCGGCCGGGACAAGGAGATCGAGCGTGTGATGCAGGTGCTGTCGCGGCGCACGAAGAACAATCCGGTGTTGATCGGTGAGCCGGGTGTGGGTAAGACCGCGGTGGTGGAGGGGTTGTCGCAGAAGATCGTCAAGGGGGAGATCCCGGAGACGTTGAAGGACAAGCAGCTGTACACGCTGGATCTGGGTGCGTTGGTGGCGGGGTCGCGGTACCGGGGTGATTTCGAGGAGCGGTTGAAGAAGGTCCTCAAGGAGATCCGGACGCGTGGGGACATCATCTTGTTCATCGATGAGTTGCACACGCTGGTGGGTGCGGGGGCCGCGGAGGGGGCGATCGATGCGGCCTCGATCCTGAAGCCGATGCTGGCGCGGGGTGAGTTGCAGACGATCGGTGCGACGACGCTGGATGAGTATCGCAAGCATTTGGAGAAGGACGCGGCGCTGGAGCGGCGTTTTCAGCCGATTCAGGTGGATGAGCCCACGATCGCGCACACGATCGAGATCTTGAAGGGGTTGCGGGACCGTTACGAGGCTCATCATCGGGTGTCGATCACTGATGGTGCTCTGGTGGCGGCGGCGCAGTTGGCGGACCGGTATATCTCGGATCGGTTCCTGCCGGACAAGGCGATCGATCTGATCGATGAGGCGGGGTCGCGGATGCGGATTCGGCGGATGACGGCGCCGCCGGATCTGCGGGAGTTCGATGAGCAGGTGGCTCAGGTGCGCCGGGACAAGGAGTCGGCGATCGATGCGCAGGACTTCGAGCGGGCCGCCGGCCTCCGTGATGATGAGAAGCGGTTGCTGGGGAAGAAGGCGCAGCGGGAGAAGGAGTGGAAGGCCGGCGATATGGATGTGGTCGCCGAGGTCGATGAGGAGCTGATCGCCGAGGTGCTGGCGGTGGCGACGGGGATCCCGGTGTTCAAGTTGACCGAGGAGGAGTCGTCGCGGTTGCTGCGGATGGAGGATGAGCTGCATCGGCGGGTGATCGGTCAGGAGGATGCGATCAAGGCGCTGTCGCAGGCGATCCGGCGTACGCGTGCGGGGTTGAAGGATCCCAAGCGTCCGGGTGGGTCGTTCATCTTCGCGGGGCCTTCGGGTGTGGGTAAGACCGAGTTGTCCAAGACCCTGGCCGAGTTCTTGTTCGGTGATGAGGACGCGCTGATCCAGTTGGACATGTCGGAGTTCATGGAGAAGCACACGGTGTCGCGGTTGTTCGGGTCGCCTCCGGGTTATGTGGGGTATGAGGAGGGCGGGCAGCTCACGGAGAAGGTGCGGCGCAAGCCGTTCTCGGTGGTGTTGTTCGATGAGATCGAGAAGGCGCACTCCGATATCTTCAACTCCCTCCTGCAGGTGTTGGAGGAGGGGCGGTTGACCGATGCGCAGGGTCGGAATGTGGATTTCAAGAACACGGTGATCATCATGACGACGAACTTGGGGACGCGGGATATCTCCAAGGGTCAGGCGATGGGGTTCGCGAAGGAGGATGATGCGAAGACGAATTACGACCGGATGAAGGCGAAGGTCGGTGAGGAGTTGAAGCAGCATTTCCGGCCGGAGTTCCTGAACCGGGTGGATGATGTGATCGTGTTCCATCAGCTGACCGAGGCGGAGATCATCGATATCGTTGATTTGATGGTCGCGAAGCTGGATGAGCGGTTGAAGGACCGTGATATGGGGTTGGAGTTGCGTCCGGGGGCGAAGCGGGTGTTGGCGTCGCGTGGGTATGACGCGGTGTTGGGTGCGCGGCCGTTGCGGCGGACGATCCAGCGTGAGATCGAGGATGTGTTGTCGGAGAAGATTTTGTATGGGGAGTTGCGTGCGGGTCAGATCGTGGTGATCGATGTGGAGGGTGAGGGTGCGGAGGCGGCGTTCACGTTCGCTGGTGTGCCTAAGCCTGATGCGGTGTTGGAGACCGCCGCGGCCGAAGCCGGCTCCG
>NZ_JBHSFQ010000077.1:0-2760 GCF_042653925.1 Nocardiopsis mangrovi | reverse complement strand
GCTAGTATCCTGCGTCTGAAATCTTCGACATATATTGCTATGCTTTCCGTGTGGCGGATCAAGAAGGCCGTGCCCCCGAGTTCGTGTTGACCGATGATGAGCGGGACCGGCTTGTCCAGTGGTCTCACGGAGGATCGAGGCTGGCGGTGCGGGCGCGGATCGTGCTCCGCTGCGCGCAGCCCGGGGCGGTCTACGCCCGGATCGCCGCCGAGGTGGGCGTGTCGGAGATGACGGTGGGCAAGTGGCGCAGGCGTTTCAGCGAGGCCCGGCTCGACGGGCTGAGTGACAGGGAGCGTTCCGGGCGGCCCAAAGCCGGGCTGGTGCTCAGCGACGACGAACGCCAACAGCTTGCGAGGTGGGCGCGCAGGGCGAAGACCTCCCAGGCCCTGGCCTTGCGGTCGAAGATCGTGCTGGCCTGCGCCGATGGCGGGAGTAACCAGCAGGTCGCCCGCGATCTGCGGGTGGCCCCGCACACCGTGGCCCGGTGGAGGGCCCGGTTCATCGACCGCCGGCTGGAGGGCCTGGCCGACGAGGCGCGGCCGGGCAGGCCGCCGTCGGTCCTTCTGGACCAGGTCGAAGACGTCGTCGTCGCGACACTGGAACAGGCCCCGGACGATGCCACCCACTGGTCGAGGGCGTCCATGGCCGAGCGCACCGGCCTGTCGAAGTCGACCGTCGGACGGATCTGGCGGGCGTTCGACCTCAAACCGCATGTGCAGGACACCTTCAAGTTCTCCACCGATCCGCAGTTCGTCGAGAAGGTCGTCGACGTCGTCGGGCTCTACCACGACCCGCCCGAGAGGGCGGTGGTCCTGTGCGTCGATGAGAAGTCGCAGGTACAGGCGCTGGACCGGTCCCAGCCGGTGCTGCCGATGATGCCGGGGATGCCCGAGCGGCGCACCCACGACTACACGCGCCACGGTGTCACCAGCCTGTTCGCCGCCTTCAACATCGAAGACGGCACCGTCATCGGCTCCCTGCACCGCCGGCACCGGGCCGTGGAGTTCAAGAAGTTCCTGGCCAAGATCGACAAGAGCGTCCCGGCGGGCCTGGATGTGCACGTGGTCTGCGACAACTACGCCACCCACAAGACCCCCGAGATCCGGCGGTGGCTGGAGCGCCATCCCCGCTTCCACGTGCACTTCACCCCGACCGGCTCCTCGTGGATCAACCAGGTCGAGCGGTGGTTCGGGCAGTTGACCGACAAGCTCCTGCGCCGCGGCGTCCACACCAGTGTCCAGGCCCTCGAAGCCGACATTCGCGACTGGATCGCCACCTGGAACGAGAACCCCCGGCCCTTCGTATGGACGAAGAGCGCCGAGGAGATCCTCACATCCCTAACCAAATATATGTCGAAAATTTCAGACGCAGGACACTAGTATCCTGCGTCTGAAATCTTCGACATATATTGCTATGCTTTCCGTGTGGCGGATCAAGAAGGCCGTGCCCCCGAGTTCGTGTTGACCGATGATGAGCGGGACCGGCTTGTCCAGTGGTCTCACGGAGGATCGAGGCTGGCGGTGCGGGCGCGGATCGTGCTCCGCTGCGCGCAGCCCGGGGCGGTCTACGCCCGGATCGCCGCCGAGGTGGGCGTGTCGGAGATGACGGTGGGCAAGTGGCGCAGGCGTTTCAGCGAGGCCCGGCTCGACGGGCTGAGTGACAGGGAGCGTTCCGGGCGGCCCAAAGCCGGGCTGGTGCTCAGCGACGACGAACGCCAACAGCTTGCGAGGTGGGCGCGCAGGGCGAAGACCTCCCAGGCCCTGGCCTTGCGGTCGAAGATCGTGCTGGCCTGCGCCGATGGCGGGAGTAACCAGCAGGTCGCCCGCGATCTGCGGGTGGCCCCGCACACCGTGGCCCGGTGGAGGGCCCGGTTCATCGACCGCCGGCTGGAGGGCCTGGCCGACGAGGCGCGGCCGGGCAGGCCGCCGTCGGTCCTTCTGGACCAGGTCGAAGACGTCGTCGTCGCGACACTGGAACAGGCCCCGGACGATGCCACCCACTGGTCGAGGGCGTCCATGGCCGAGCGCACCGGCCTGTCGAAGTCGACCGTCGGACGGATCTGGCGGGCGTTCGACCTCAAACCGCATGTGCAGGACACCTTCAAGTTCTCCACCGATCCGCAGTTCGTCGAGAAGGTCGTCGACGTCGTCGGGCTCTACCACGACCCGCCCGAGAGGGCGGTGGTCCTGTGCGTCGATGAGAAGTCGCAGGTACAGGCGCTGGACCGGTCCCAGCCGGTGCTGCCGATGATGCCGGGGATGCCCGAGCGGCGCACCCACGACTACACGCGCCACGGTGTCACCAGCCTGTTCGCCGCCTTCAACATCGAAGACGGCACCGTCATCGGCTCCCTGCACCGCCGGCACCGGGCCGTGGAGTTCAAGAAGTTCCTGGCCAAGATCGACAAGAGCGTCCCGGCGGGCCTGGATGTGCACGTGGTCTGCGACAACTACGCCACCCACAAGACCCCCGAGATCCGGCGGTGGCTGGAGCGCCATCCCCGCTTCCACGTGCACTTCACCCCGACCGGCTCCTCGTGGATCAACCAGGTCGAGCGGTGGTTCGGGCAGTTGACCGACAAGCTCCTGCGCCGCGGCGTCCACACCAGTGTCCAGGCCCTCGAAGCCGACATTCGCGACTGGATCGCCACCTGGAACGAGAACCCCCGGCCCTTCGTATGGACGAAGAGCGCCGAGGAGATCCTCACATCCCTAACCAAATATATGTCGAAAATTTCAGACGCAGGACACTAGGTGTACT
>NZ_JBHSFQ010000076.1:0-2972 GCF_042653925.1 Nocardiopsis mangrovi | reverse complement strand
TTAGGATTCAGCCAATACAGGTTTCGCCGTATCACGCGGACCCCTCAACGCATCGCTTCCGCGCCTGAACGCGATCGTTGGTTTCCTGGCATGCTATTGTCCCCTTCGCCTTTTCGGTTCCGGGTAAGCCATTAGGTCCAGAAACCTCCCTTCAGTTCCTCCCGGTTGCACCGGGGATATGGCAGAGCGCCTCACGGCGCACTGGCGTTCGTGGTGGCCTCCGAGACGAGGAGCACGGCCGAGGCGACGGTGTCCTGCGGGACCTCGAACTCACAGTGGGCGGAAAGGATGTCCTCGGTCCATTCCCGCGCCTTCCGCACCTGATCGGCCCACCCGGGAAACCTCCGTTCGTACGTCACCACCAGCACCACCCTCCGACTTCGTTCCGCCGCTCCCAGCGGAACAAATAGGGACGAATTCGTCCCGCGCTTTTCCTCTGGACACGTCCTTGAGGTGAGTAACCCATGAACTCAGCATGCCGATACTCCGGACGACCTTCCATAAGCGCTACATGTCTGGTCCCTTTTGGCGAAGGGGTATCGGGTTGGATCGGGCTAGAGCATTCTGGATCGCATGACAGAGCGAGTAGATAAGACCTGGGTTCGGTGGGGTTCCGAATTGCGTCGTCTTCGTCGTCTGGCTGGGAAGACGCAAACCGCGATCAGTGGAATGACGCTGATCAGCCGACCTCAGATCGGTAAGTTGGAAAATGGCACAAGGACCCCCAATCGGGACCATGCGGTCGAATTGGACGATGCGCTTGCTACTGATGGACGACTCCTCCAGCTCTGGGAAGAACTGAACGACGTCAAGCGCGTGCCGGACGAGTGGGAGGATTTCGTGCGCATCGAGCGCACCGCCGTCGAGATCAGGGAATACCAGCCGCTGCTCATCCCTGGTCTCGTGCAAGCACCGGGGTACGCCCGGGCGATTCTCGGGGCGGGCCGACTGGACTCGACGCCGGAACTCCTGGAACACGCACTGGAGACGAGGCTCGGCCGTCTTGCGGAGTTGCGTCGCCACGTCGCCCTGAGGTTCGTCGTGGATGAGCACGCTCTGCGACAGCGCCGAGGCTCCCCTGAGGCGATGAAGGAGCAGTTCGATCACTTGCTGTCACTGATCGACCAGCAGCGGATCAGGCTTTCCGTCCTTCCCGACCACGCGGCGCGGCATCCGGTCGTGGGCGGATCATTCCGCATCTTCGGACTGCCCGGTGGCAGCCTGGTCGTACATCTGGAACACGCCAAAGGGCAGGTGGTCGTGCACGATGCGGAGGAGGTCAATGCGATGGCGGCCATGTACGGCGACTTGCAGGCGGAGTCGCTACCCTCGGACGCAAGCGTTGCGCTGATTGAGAAGGTAAGAGGGGAGCTGTAATGCGGGAGTGGCATAAGAGCAGCCACAGCGACAGCAATTACAACTGCGTCGAGGTCGCCGAGGGCCCTCGGACGCTCATCCGCGACACCCAGAACCGCCCCCTCGGCCACCTCACCGTCCCCGTCCCCGAGTGGACCGCCTTCCTCAAGGCCGTCAAGGCCGAGGCACTGTAGCTTCCGCCGCTCCTCGAGCATTTGGCCTCCACCCCATCGGGGCGGAGGCCGTTTCCATTCCCTCGGCCTACCCCTGTCCTGAGGTCGGGGTTCAGACGGGCAGCGACGGCCGGTGGAGGGTGGGGCCAGGCGTGCAGCCGCAGGTGGTCTCGGGGCGGGGTTAGAGCTCGGCGGCGACGGCCGGTGGTGGGCAGGGTCGCGTGTCAGTGCGGGCGGCGACGGCGACAGGGGTGGGGTTGTGCGGGGAGCCTCGGGTGGTCGCGTCGGGGTTCATTCGGGCGGGCGGGTGCGAGGACCGGCGGTGGGGTGGCGGTCGGGGGGCGTAGGCGGGTGCCTGGCCATGAGCGGACGCCCGGTGGTGGGTGTCGGCCGTGTGCCTGCTGTGGGGGTGGGCGGGTGCAGACGGGCTCAGGCGATGGCCTGTTGTGCGGGTCGACGGGTGCGGGGCGGCTCCTCCGTTGGTGGAGGTGCCGCCCCGCTGGTGGTGGTGTTGGTCCTGGTCGGTGTGCCGGTCGCTGTCGGTTCTGAGTGGGGTCCTTGCCCGCTCCGGTCCCGCGGGGTGGTCATTGGCCGGGGTAGGGGTCGGGGACGGTGGTGTGGGTGCGGTGGTGGGGGGTCCGCCATATGAGGGTGCCGGGGGAGGGCTGGGACAGTTTCCAGCCGGGGTGTTGCTTGAGGCGGTGGTGGCGTCGGCACAGCGCGGCCAGGTTGGCGGCACTCGTTGGACCTCCGAGGTGGTGGGGTGTGGTGTGGTCGGCGTCGCACTCCACCGCGGGGCGGTTGCAGTGGGGGAAGCGGCAGGTGCGGTCGCGGGAGTCGATGTGGGACCGCAGCCGGGGTGGGGGCCGGTAGCGGGTGGTGCCCTCGGCCACCGGGGTTCCCTCCTCGTCGACCACCGTGTAGCACCACCGGGTGGCCTTGTCGGTGGCTTCCTTCGCGAGTTCGCGGGCGGCCTCGGCGAGGATCGGCCCGTGGCCGGGGATCTCGGCCAGCGCCCGGGACTCCCGGCCGCCCATCTCGGTGGGCAGCGCGGCCAGCGGGATGATGACGTGCAGTTTCCCCACCGGCGAGAACGGCACCGGGGTGGGGGTGGCCATCCCGGGGATGACCACCTGCCCGTGATCCTCCGCCCGCTCCCGGCCGTATCCCCCGCACTCGCCCTGCCCCGGTGCCTCGTCTTCGCCCTGCCCGTGTGCTCCGTCCCGGTCCCGGCCGTGGCCGCGTGAAAGGTCCCGCCCGTGGGCTGGTGCCGGGTGGCGCCGGTGGGCCGGGGCCGGGGTGGCGGTGTCGGGGATGCCGTGTTCCGTGGCGTCGGCGGGGATCTCCAGCCCGGGGGTGACGGGCAGGCGCCCCAGCAGGAGGCCGACGGCGACGTCGGCGCGCAGTTGGTCGAGGGTGAGTTCCTTCTGGGCGGCGGTCGTG
>NZ_JBHSFQ010000075.1:0-3642 GCF_042653925.1 Nocardiopsis mangrovi | reverse complement strand
TCCCCGCACGACCAGGATCGGAATCGAACAACGACCCCAGATCCCACCCCCGATCCACAGGAAAAGGCGCGACCGCGTCCACCCCCTCCGCCACCAACCGCCACAGATCCTCCGGCGACCCCACACCACCCGGGAACCGGCACCCCATGGCCACCACCGCCACCGGATCGTCCGCACCGGGGGTTGGCGCGTGCCGGACGGACACGACGGCCCGGGCCTCCGGGGAGCTCCGCGTCCCGGGCAGTTCCGTGAGGAGGCGGCGGACGAGTCCGTTGGGCGTGGGATGGTCGAACACCAGCGTCGCCGGAAGGCGCAGGCCGGTCGCCTCCATCAGCCGATTGCGCAGTTCCACGCCGGTGAGGGAGTCGAGCCCCATCTCCTTGAAGGCGCGGTCGGCGTCGATGCGCTCGGCGCGCTCCGCCGCCGCGTGCCCGAGTACGGCGGCGGTGGCGTCCAGGACGAGGTCCAGGAGCGCCGCGGCCGACTCCTCCTCCGGCAGCGCCGACAGCCGCCGCGCGAGTGCCGCGCCGTCGTTCGTTCCGGTGTTCGCCGCCCGGCGGGCGGGACGGACCAGTCCGCGCAGCAGCGGCGGGACCGTCGTTCCCGCCTGGGCGCGTGGGGCAGCGGTGTCCAGGTGCATCGCCACCACGGCGGGGGCCTCTCCCGCTAGGGCGGAGTCGAACAGGCGGAGCCCGTCTGCGGGGGCGAGCGGGCGAAGCCCCTGGCGCGCCATACGCGCGAGGTCGGCGCGGCCGGGTCCGCCGGTCAGACCGCTGGCCACGTCCCACAGGCCCCAGGCGATCGACACCGCGGGCAGCCCTTCGGCGCGTCGCCGCTCGGCGAGGGCGTCGAGGTAGGCGTTGGCGGCCGCGTAGTTGGCCTGCCCGGCGCTGCCCAGCGTTCCGGCGATGGACGAGAACAGCACGAAGAACCGCAGGTCGGCACCGCGGGTGAGCGCGTCGAGGTGCTGCGCCGCGTCGGCCTTGGGGGCGAGCACCGCGGCGAGCCGTTCGGCGGTGAGGGCGGTGACGACCCCGTCGTCGAGATGCCCGGCCGCGTGTACGACACCGGTCAGGGGGTGGGCGGGGGAGATGAGCGCGAGCGCCGAGGCGAGTTCGGCGCGGTCGGCGACGTCGCAGGCCACGACCCGCACGTGGGCGCCCTGTTCCGCCAGTTCCGCGACCAGCCCCGCCACACCGTCGGCCGCCGGCCCGCGCCGGCTCGCCAGTACCAGGTGCCGCGCCCCGTGATCGGCCACGAGGTGCCGCGCCACCAGGGCGCCGAGGGAACCGGTGCCGCCGGTGATGAACACGGTGCCGTCGGGATCGGGGGCGGACGCCTCGGCGACGCCCTCCGGCCCGGCGGCGCGTACCAGGCGCGGGACCAGCGCGGTCCCCGCGCGCACCGCCATCTGCGGCTCGCGGTCCACGGGCAGTGCGGCGAGCGCCCGCTGTGAGGCGGGATCGGCATCGGTGTCGACCAGCGCGATCCGGTCCGGTTGTTCCGCCTGGGCGGCGCGGACCAGCCCCCACACCGCAGCGGCGGCGGGGTCGGTCGCCTCGGCGCCGCCGGCCGGCACGGCGCCGCGGGTCACCACCACCAGCCGCGACCCTTCCAGGGCCGGTTCGGACAGCCAGGAGCGGACCGCCTCAAGCGTTTCCCGGGCGAGGTCGCCCGGCCGGCGCGGACCTTCGAGCGGGCCGGAGGCGCCGGGCGCGAAGAACACCGCGGACGGGATCGGGCAGCCCGCTCGGGCGTCCTCGACGAGGGAGGCGGGATCCGCATATGTCGCCTGCGGCCTCCCGTGCGGACCCGGGCCGGGCGGCCCCAGCAGCCCCCACCCCGGTTCCCCCGCGTCCGGCCCGCTGGGAAGGGCGGACCACGCCACCCGGAACATCGAATCCGCGGCGCCGTCGCCGGTCCGCGCCAGCCGCGCGGCGGATATCGGCCGGAACACCAGGGAGCCCAGCGTCGCCACGGGCGCGCCGGTGCCGTCGGCCATGGCGAGGGACACCGCTCCCGCGCCCGCGGGCACGGCGCGCACGCGGAGCTCCGTCGCGCCGGAGGCGTGCAGGTGCACGCCGTTCCAGGAGAACGGCAGCAGCACGTCGCCGTCTGCGGAGGCGACGTCCTGCCCGGTGCAGAACGTGCTCGCGTGCAGCGCGCACTCCAAGAGCGCGGGGTGCAGGCCGAAGTCCCCCGCGCGCCCGCGCTCCTCGCTGGTCAGCCCGATCTCGGCGAAGACCTCCTCTCCGCGGCGCCAAACAGCGCGGACACCCCGGAACACGGGACCGTAGTCGAGCCCGGCCGCGGCGAACCCGTCGTAGAGCGAGCCGGTGTCCGCGGGGACGGCTCCGGGGGGCGGCCAGTCCGACAGGTCGGCCCCGGCCGGTTCCGAGGCGGCGGTGAGGACGCCGGAGGCGTTGCGGGTCCAGGGGGCGTCGGGCGGGGCGCCCTCCGGCCGGGAGTGCACGGTG
This sequence comes from Nocardiopsis mangrovi, assembly GCF_042653925.1. Lineage (NCBI taxonomy): Bacteria > Bacillati > Actinomycetota > Actinomycetes > Streptosporangiales > Nocardiopsidaceae > Nocardiopsis > Nocardiopsis mangrovi. Next base: position 1,165 of record NZ_JBHSFQ010000075.1, on the reverse strand, counting down.
AGGGGGTGGCGGCCGGAGGCGTCACCGCCGTCGACCCGGATCTGGACGCGTACGGCCCCCTGCTCCGGCAGCACGAGCGGTGCCTCGACCACCAGTTCGTCCACGCAGTCGCAGCCGACCTCGCCGCCGGCCCGCACCGCCATCTCCACCAGGGCGACACCGGGGACGACGACGGTATCGAAGACCACGTGATCGGCGAGCCAGGGGTGGGTCCGCACCGACAGCCGACCGGTGAACAGCGCCCCACCCGTCTCGGGGACGCGGACGACCGCTCCGGCCAGCGGGTGGTCCGCGGCGTCGAGCCCGAGGCCGCCCGCGTCGCCCGCCGCGGCCGGCGGCGCCTCCAGCCAGTAGCGGCGCCGCTGGAACGCGTAGGTGGGCAGGTCGACGCGGCGCGGTTCGGTCCCCGCGAACAGCCGCCGCCAGTCGACGCCGATCCCCCGGACGTAGGCTTCGGCCAGGGAGCACAGCAGCCGGCGCGGCCCGCCGTCGTCGCGCCGCAGCGTCCCCACGACCGCCGGCCGGGCACCGTCGCCGTCGCCGGGGGAGACGAGGTCGTGGACGCTGGTGGTGAGCACGGGATGTGCGCTCACCTCGATGAAGGCGGTGTGTCCCTCCTCGGCGAGCCGGGTGACCGCCGACGCGAACCGCACCGGCTCCCGGAGGTTGCGGAACCAGTAGTCGGCGTCCATCTCCGTGCCGTCGATCCACCGGTCCTCGACGGTCGACAGCAGCGGTACGCGGACGGCCTGCGGGGAGATCGTGTCCAGGGTGCGCAGGAGATCGGCGCGGATGGCGTCGACGTGGCCGGAGTGTCCGGCGAACGCGACTCCGGGAAGGCGCCACCGGAGCAGCCCGGCGGCGGAAAGCCGCCGTTCGAACTCGGCCAGGGCGTCGGAGTCTCCGGAGACCGTGACCGAGGCCGGGCCGTTGACGGCGGCCGTCCAGAGCCGCCCTGTGTAGGGGGCCAGGAGCGCGTCCACGCGCTCGCGCGGGGCCATGACGGTGAGCATTCCGCCGCGACCGTCCATGTGCGTCGCGATGAGGCGGCTGCGGTGCACAACGATCCGGGCGGCATCCTCCAGCGACAACACACCCGCCACATACGCCGCGGCGATCTCCCCCTGCGAATGACCCACCACCCCATCAGGAACCACCCCCACCC
>NZ_JBHSFQ010000074.1:0-4181 GCF_042653925.1 Nocardiopsis mangrovi | reverse complement strand
CGTGTGGTGTGCGTCCGGTGGCGGTGGTGGGGCATTCGCAGGGGGAGGTCGCCGCGGCGTGTGTCGCGGGGGTGTTGTCGTTGGAGGACGCGGCGCGGTTGATCGCGGTGCGCAGCCGACTGATCGCGGGGCTGGCCGGGGACGGCGGCATGCTGGCGGTCGCGCTTCCCGAGGCTCGGACGGCGGACCTGCTGGCGAGCAGGTGGGCCGGGCGGGTGGGGATCGCGGCCGTCAACGGCCCGGCCTCCGTTGTGGTCTCGGGTGAGCGCGGTGCGCTCGCCGAGGTGGAAGCGGCGTGCGCCGCCGATGGCGTGCACGCGCGGTGGGTCTCGGTCGGCTATGCCGCGCACTCTCCGCGCGTCGACGCGCTGCGCGCGCCGATGCTGGAGGAGCTGGCCGGGCTGCGGCCCGGGCGCGGGGAGATCGCCTTTCACTCCTCGGTCACGGGCGAGCGTGAGGACGGCACCGCCCTGGGCGCGGGGTACTGGTTCGACAACCTGCGGCGCCCCGTCCTCTTCGAGCGGGCGGTGCGCGGCCTCCACGGCCGGGGGCACACGGCCTTCATCGAGATCTCCCCGCATCCCGTGCTCGCGCTGGGGCTCCGGCAGACGGTGGAGGACGCCTCCGGCGTGCCCGGCGCCGCCGTTCTGGGAACCCTCCGCCGAGAGGAGGGGGGCGCGGACCGGTTCCTGACCGCTCTCGCCGAGGCGCACGTCGCCGGGGTGGACGTCGACTGGGCGGCGGTCTATCGGGGTTCCGCCGCGCGCGTCGACCTGCCGACCTATGCCTTCCAGCACCGCCGCTACTGGCTGGACCCCGGGCGGGTGGGGGAGGGGGGATCCGTTCCCGTGTCCGCACCGTCGGACGGGGACGCCCCGCTCGACGAGGGGACCTCGGGGGCGGACAGCGGTGCGCGGCTGCGGGCCGCAGTGGAGGCGCTGGCCCCGGTCGAACGCGAGGCCGTGCTGCTGGAACTGGTGCGCGACCACACCGCCCGCGCCCTAGGGCACGCGGGCGCCGCCGACGTCGAGCCCCGGCGCGGGTTCATGGACGCCGGCGTGGACTCGCTGACCGCCATGCGCCTGCGCGACCGGATCAACGCCGCGACCGGGCTGCGGCTGCCCACGACCGCGGTCTTCGAGCACGCCACCCCCGTCGCGCTGGCCGAGCGGATCGGGGAACTGCTGGCCGACGTGGCGGACGCCTCCGGCATCCCCGCCGATCTGGACAGGCTGGAGGCCGCGCTGTCCGCACCGGACATGGACGAGGAGGAGCGCGCGCGGACGGTGGAGCGGTTGCGCCGGATCGTGGCGGACCACGACCCGGCGGACGCGTCCCGCGCGTCCTCCGCCGACGGTGCCGCCGACGCCGCCGGCGGCGTCCGCGGCGCGTCCGAAGCGGGCTCGGATGCCGGTGGCGCGCCCGGTGCCGATCGCGATGTCCGTGACGCGTCGGACGACGAGCTGTTCGACCTCATCTGCGAGGAGTTCGGGATCTCGTGACCCTCGCAGCAGCGAATCCGGGCCCGGGGACGGGGAGTGGGGACATGACGAACGAGGAGAAGTTCCGCGGCCTGCTCAAGCAGATGACGACCGACCTGCGCCGCGCGCGGGGGCGCATCGGGGAGCTGACCGAGCGCGCGCACGAGCCGATCGCCGTGGTGGGGATGGCCTGCCGGCTCCCCGGGGGCGTGCGCTCCCCGGAGGACCTGTGGGACCTGGTGGCCGCCGGGAGGGAGTCCGTCGGCGACTTCCCCGGCGACCGCGGGTGGGACCTGGACGGGCTGTTCGATCCCGATCCCGAGACCCCGGGGACCACGTATGTGCGGCGGGGCCACTTCCTGGACGACGCGGGCGGGTTCGACGCGGGCTTCTTCGGGATCGGTCCGCGTGAGGCGCTGGCGATGGACCCCCAGCAGCGGGTGCTGCTGGAGGTGTCGTGGGAGGCGCTGGAGCGGGCGGGGATCGTGCCGGACGGGCTGCGGGGCAGCCGGACCGGGGTGTTCACCGGGATGACCGCCCAGGAGTACGGGCCGCGCATGTCCGAGGCCCGCGACGGCATGGAGGCGTATCTCCTGACCGGCCTCATGCCCGCCGTCGCCGCCGGCCGGGTCGCCTACACACTCGGCCTGGAGGGACCGGCGGTGCCGGTCGACACCGCGTGCTCGTCGTCGCTGGTGGCGATCCACCTGGCGTGCCGGTCGCTGCGCGCCGACGACTGCTCGCTCGCGCTGGCGGGAGGCGTCATGATCGCCTCCGGGCCCGGCGTGTGGACCTCCTTCAGCCGCCAGCGGGGGCTGGCCGCAGACGGCCGCTGCAAGGCGTTCGCCGCGGCGGCCGACGGCACCGCGTGGGCGGAGGGCGCGGGGGTACTGGTGCTGGAGCGGCTGTCGGACGCCCGGCGCAACGGGCGCCGGATCCTGGCGGTCATCCGGGGCACGGCGGTCAACCAGGACGGGGCGAGCAGCGGCATGACCGCGCCGAGCGGTCCGGCGCAGGAACGGGTCATCCGGCAGGCGCTCGCCGACGCCCGCTTGGAGCCGGGCGACGTCGACGCGGTCGAGGCGCACGGGACGGGCACCACGCTCGGCGACCCGATCGAGGCGCGCGCCGTGCTCGCCACCTACGGCCAGGGCCGTCCGCGGACCCGGCCGGTGTTGCTGGGCTCGCTCAAGTCCAACATCGGCCACGCGGGGCCGGCGGCGGGGGTGGCCGGGGTCATCAAGTCGGTGCTGGCCCTGCGGCACGGCGTCCTGCCCGCGACCCTGCACGTGGACCGGCCGTCGCCGCACGTGGACTGGTCGGCGGGCGCGGTCGGCCTGCTCACCGAGTCGCGGTCCTGGCCCGACACCGGCCGCCCGCGCCGGGCGGCCGTCTCGTCGTTCGGCGTCAGCGGCACCAACGCCCACGCCATCCTGGAACAGGCACCCCGGCCGGAGCCCGTGACAGGATCCGCGGCAGCCGTCCCGCCGGACACCGCCCTGACCACCGATCGGAGGGCCTCCTTCACCCCACCCGCGGATCGGGCGGCCTCAGCCTCCCCCGCTCCGGCCACCCCCACCGCGGCCCCCGCCCCGTCCGCCCACTCGGCGAGCACACCCCAGGAGGGGACCGCCGTCGATCAGCCGGAGCCGGATCCCGCGGCTACGGGCGGCGGTACCGCGCCACCGGCGCCGCCGACCACGGGCGGCTTGCGGGGAGGGATCGGTGCCGACCGGCCGGAACCAGGTCGCGCGGGCGTGGACGGAGAGGTGCCTCCGGCGCCGTCTTCGACCGGCTCGCGGGAGAGGACCGGTGCCGACGGGCCAGGGGCGGGTCTCTCGGGTACGGGCGCGAGCGTGCCTCCGGTGTCGCCCTCGGCCGGTATCGAGGGGGCGGGTATCGCGGTAACGGGCGGGACCGAGCCTCCGGCGCCGTCCACCACGACCGGTAGGGGCGAGTGGACCTCGCCCCGGGCGGTGGCGGAGGACTCGGGACCGTCACCGCAACCGGCGGACGGCTCCTCGGAGCCCGTCCCGGCCGCGGGCCCTGAGCGATCCGCCGGGGCGCGGACGGGATCGGATCCGGCCCGGACGCGGGGGGAGGACGGCCCGGCCCGGACCGTGACGGCGGGATCCGGCGAGGACGACGTCGCGGTCTCGCACGACAACGTCGTGTCCCGGGCCGGGGACGGGGCAGTACCGGGAGCGGGTGAGGGGCGCCGCACGGTGTTCGTGGACGCCGGGCCGACCACGGGGCCCTCAGCCCTGCCCCTGACAACGGGGTCGGGGGCGGCCGGCTTCGCATCGCCCCTTGGACCGCTTCCCGCCGCGCAGCCGTGGCTGCTCTCGGGGCGCAGTGAGCAGGCGCTTCGGGAACAGGCTCGCCGTCTCGCGGACCATGTGGGGGACGCCGGCGCACCCGAGGGGATCGCCGCGGCGCTGGCCACGACCCGCACCCACTTCGCCCATCGTGCCGCGGTGTTGCCGGGTGGGGGTGGTCTTGTTGCGGGGTTGGGTGCGGTGGCGGGTGGTGTGGAGCATCCGCGGGTGGTGTGTGGTGAGGCGGTTGCGGGTGGGCCGGTGTTCGTGTTTCCGGGGCAGGGGGCGCAGTGGGCGGGGATGGCGTCGGGGCTGTTGGAGGCGTCGCCGGTCTTTCGTGAGGGGATCGAGGCGTGTGCGGAGGCGTTGGCTCCGCATACCG
>NZ_JBHSFQ010000073.1:0-4632 GCF_042653925.1 Nocardiopsis mangrovi | reverse complement strand
AGTGCTTCGTCGAGCGCTACCTCGACCGCCCCCGCCACGTCGAGACCCAGTGCCTGGCCGACGCCCACGGCAACGTCGTCGTGGTCTCCACCCGCGACTGCTCCCTCCAGCGCCGCCACCAGAAACTAGTCGAGGAGGCCCCCGCGCCCTACCTCACCGAGGAGCAGCGCGCGGCGCTGTACCGGGCGTCCAAGGACATCCTGCGCGAGGCCGGCTATGTCGGCGCCGGCACGTGCGAGTTCCTCATCGGCACCGACGGCACGGTCTCCTTCCTGGAGGTCAACACCCGGCTCCAGGTCGAGCACCCGGTCACGGAGGAGGTGACCGGCATCGACCTGGTGCGGGAGATGTTCCGCATCGCCGAGGGGCAGGAGCTGGGCTACACCGACCCGCAGGTGCGCGGGCACGCGCTGGAGTTCCGGATCAACGGGGAGGACCCGGGACGCGGGTTCCTCCCCGCTCCGGGCACGGTGTCGGTGTGGCGGCCGCCGTCGGGGCCGGGCGTCCGCCTGGACTCCGGGGTCGAGGCCGGGTCGGTCATCGGCGCGAACTGGGATTCGCTGCTGGCCAAGCTGATCGTGACCGGCCGGGACCGGCGCCAGGCGCTGGAGCGCGCCGCGCGCGCCCTGGCGGAGTTCGAGGTGGGCGGGATGGCGACCGCGCTGCCGTTCCACCGCGCGGTCGTGGCCGACCCCGCGTTCGCGCCGGAGACCGGCGGCGGGGACGGTCCGTTCACGGTGCACACCCGCTGGATCGAGAGCGACTTCGCCGGGCGCATCGGCCCGTGGGAGGGTGCGCCGGCCGAGGAGGGCGACGCCGCCGACGTGCGGGCCACGGCCGTGGTGGAGATCGGCGGCAAGCGCATCGAGGTGACGTTCCCGGCCGGGCTGGCCCCGGCCGCCGGAGTCGGGGCCGGGATCGGGTCCGGGGCCCCCGCGGCCGGCCCGGCCCGCGCGCGCCCGCGGCGCTCCGCCCGAACGGGGGCGGCGGGGGGCGCGGCGTCGGGCGCGGTGCTGGCCTCGCCGATGCAGGGCACCGTGGTCAAGGTCGCGGTCGCCGATGGCGACACCGTCGAGGAGGGCGACCTCATCCTGGTCATCGAGGCCATGAAGATGGAGCAGCAGATCACGGCCCACCGTTCGGGACCGGTGAGCGGGCTCGCGGCCGCCACGGGAGACACCCTGGCTTCGGGGGCGGCGATCTGCGCGATCGGCTCCTGAGCCGGGGGGCGGGCGGGGCCGGCCTGTTCACGGCAGGGAAGTGCGGGGCAGGGAAGTGCGGGGCGGGGCGGATCCCGAAGCGTCCGGGACGGATTGCACACGGCCCCCACGGCCCCCGACCGGCCCCGCACGGCTTCGATCGGGGCCTGCACGCCCCCGATCCGCCCCCGACACAACCTCGGGCGGCGGCATCCGCGGGTGCGGTGCCGCCGCCCAAGGCCACCCGGATCGCGACGCGACGCCGCGCCCCGTCCTTGCCCGGCGGCGCGGGCGACCGGGTGGAGACGGCGGGCGGCGGTGCGGTGCCGCCACCGCACCGCCGCCGCCGTCATCGTGTCAGACGAAGGCGAAGACGCGGACCTGGCCGCCCGAGCCGCCGCGGTTCTTCGGCGCGCCCACCACGATGGTCGCCCCGCGCGATGGGACGGTGTCGAGGTTGTTCAGGCACTCCACCGCGTACAGTCCCGCGGGAAGCAGGATCTGGTGGGCGTCCGGGGCCTCGGCGATCCCCTGGTCGAGGCCGGTGGTGTCGACGCCGGCGCCCACGATGGAGCGCCTCTCCACCAGGTAGGCGGATGCCTCGGGCGAGAACCCGGGCCAGTGGAAGAGCCCGTCGGAGCCCTCGTTGAGGAACGCGTCCGGGACGTCGACCCGCGCGGCCCACCCGGAGTCCATGGCGACGAACGCCCCGTTGGGGATCGCGCCGTACCGGCGCTCGTGCGCGCGGATGTCGCCGACCGTGACGACGGTGTCGGGATCCTCGGCGGCGCGGTCGGCGATGCGGAGCACACACAGGGGCGCCACCAGGCTCTCGACGGGCATCTCGTCGATCGTGGCACCGCCCCGCACGAAGTGGGAGGGGGCGTCGATGTGGGTTCCCAAGTGCTCGCCGAGGGTCACGCTGTAGGAATCGAAGCCGTGCTCTTCGATGGTGTGGGTCTGTTCGAAGAGCGGTTGCTCCATGGTCGGGTGGAAGTAGGGGAAGTCCGGGCTGATCGTGTGGGTGAGGTCCTTGACCCTGCCGGTGAGCACACCGCTGGTGTCGGCGTGGGCGGCCACGCCGGTGGGGAGCATCGACAGCGCGGCGGCGATCCCGGTGGCCCCGGAGAAGCGGAACATGTTGCGCCGGGAGAACGCGCGCCCGGCCATCGACCTGCGTTCGGCTTCCGGGTCCCCGGAGATCTGGATGGTGCCGTTGGGCCCCGTACGCCGGACGTAGGGGTTGGCATCACCCACGGGCAGGCCGGGGGACGTTCCGTAGTCGATCTGCCGCATGACATCTGCACCGCACATGACAGGCCCTTCATGGGGAGGAATGGTGGCCGTTGTTGTTGCGGCTGTAGAGCGCTCTTCCAGCACTGATGACCCTAAGGTATCTGACACTCACCTGTCCACTTGATCTGAGAAGAACCGGTCCGTTTAGTGGACCCAGCCCCGCGGCCGCTCCCCCCGGCTCTTCGGCACCCTCGCGCGTCCGCCCTGCACTCGCGCACGGGATCGCCGGGCAACCCCGCCCACCCGGGAACGCGAAACTCCCCTCGACACGGCGACGGCCCCGCCCTGGGAAGGGCGGGGCCGTCGCGGGGAGGCCGTGGAATCAGGTGAGGGCGAAGATCCGGGCCGGGCCGCCGAAGCCGCCGCGGTGCTTGGGAGCGCCGACGACGATGGTCGCGCCGCGGTCGGGGACGCTGCCCAGGTTATTCAGGTTCTCGATCCCGTAGTGGCCCGTGGGCAGCAGGATCTGGTGGCACTCCGGGCCTTCGTTGATGCCCGCGTCCAGGCTCGTGGTGTCGACGCCGAGCCCCACGATGCCGCGCTTGTCGACCAGGAAGGCGGTGGCGTCGGCGCCGAAGCCGGGCCAGCGGAAGGTGCCGTCGGGCTGCTCGTTGAGGTACTCGCCCGGCCGGTCCACCCGCGCACTCCACCCCGAGTCCATGGCGATGAACGCGCCATTGGGGATCCTGCCGTGGGTGCGCTCGTGGCGCCGGATGTCGCCGACGCTGACCAGGGTGTTGTCGTCCTCGGCGGCGCGGTCGGCGATGCGGATGACGCGCAGCGGGGCGATGAGCTGGTTGGGCTCGATCTCGTCGACGTAGGGGCCCTGGCCGTCCTTGAAGTGGGCGGGGGCGTCGATGTGCGTGCCGCTGTGCTCGTCGAGCGTCATGATCAGCGTGTTGAACCCCGCCTCACCGATGACGTGGTGCGGTTCGTAGCTGGGCGGGTCGGAGAGCGGGTAGAAGATCGGGAAGTCCGGGCTCAGGGTGTGGGTGAGGTCGGTGACCGTGGCGTCGGCGAGACCCCGGCTCTCGGCGTAGGCGGCGGCGCCGGTCGGCAGTATGGACAGCACCGCGGCGGCTCCCCCCGCGCCGCCGAGCTTGAACATGTTGCGCCGCGAGAACAGCCCCGAGGACACCCGCGAGCGGGGAGCCTCGACCTCGCCGGCGACCTGCACCCTGCCGTCCTTACCCGCTCGGCGCACGTGCGGATTGGCGTCCCCGAGGGGCTTGGCACCCGACTCGCCGTAGTCGATCTGTCCCATCACATCGGCACCGCACACGGGCCCCACCCCTTCGGTCAGTCATACGAACACTGATAATCGTCTGGAGTCTGAATCTTCTCCGTAGCCTGATGATCGTAAGACACGATTCGGTCGGATGTCGAGACATTCCGCGTCCATCCGCGCAGGTCACAAGCGGACCCATGGCGTCCATTCGGACCTTGCTCGTCCGTTTCAACCATGGGGTGCACCGTTCAACAACCGGCCACGGCGAGTGAGCGACCGCGAGTCGCCTATCCCACAGGGGATCACCGGTAGAACCCCGCCACAAAGGCAGCGGGGACAGGCGGCCCACGCCACCGATACGGCGTGGACACGGCGAACACACGGCCACGGAGACACCGAGACACCGAGGCACCGAGGCACCGAGCAGTGCGATACGGGCAGGCGGCGGACGGACGAGAGCGGGAAGACAGGGACAAGGAGGGCCGAACAGGAGGCGGAAGCGGAAGGACGCGGACGCAGAGGACACACGGGGAACGGAGGGGCAGCACAACGATTCAGCCGTCGCGGCGGCGACTGTTCAGGCAAGCGGCGACGGCAGGAGCGAGACCGCAGCGACGCGGAGCCCGCGGTGCCCGTGGGGATCGGGCTTCAAGCGGGCGGCGACGCAAGGCAGCGAAAGCGCCGCGCCGGACTCCTCGTGCGATCTCGCCCTCGCGTTAAAGCGAGCAGCGACGGCGGAGGGGGAACGGGGACCGCGCGGATACCTTCCGTGGGCAGGTGCTCCGGTTAGAGCGGGCAGCGACGGCGGTCAGGGGCCCGGGCGGCGGTCGCGTGTGCCCGTGCGATGTGGTGCCCGGTACTCCGGGCGGTCGCGGTCGCGTGGGGTGCCGGATCGCGCGCTCGGCGTTC
>NZ_JBHSFQ010000072.1:0-4828 GCF_042653925.1 Nocardiopsis mangrovi | reverse complement strand
CACCTCCTCCACAACCCCACCCGCAACCCGCTCACCGGGATGCCGGTAGGCGGCATGGACGACAAGACGCACCCCCCGCACCCCCCGCGCCCCCCGCCCCACCAGCACACTCCCCGGCCCGTCCCCGGGCTCCCCCGCCACATAGACCGCCGGGAACCCCCCAGGCACACGGAGCATCACATAGGCCGGCGCGTCCTCCACCGCGCGCGTACCGAACGTGCCGGTGAGATAGTGCGGGACATCCACCACCGCGCCCACCGCCGCGTCAAGGGGACCGTCCGGATCGATGCCCAAACGGCCCAGCAACCCCGCCCCCGCACCCACATGAACGGTGACCGCCACCGGCAGCATCGCCCGCTCCAGAACCGCATCGATATCACCGACGATCCACCAGAAATCGTCGTGGTCGTCGGGCGCGACATCGCCGTCGGCGGCCAGCCCGTCGTCGACCATGTCGCGGTCATAACGCGTGTACTCCCAGAAAGAGTTCGCCTGCTCAATGGTGGTGGCCAGGACGTGGGCGCCCTCCACCCCGGCCACCGCCCCCCCCACCGTCTCCACGATCGGCAGGCTCATCCGCGCCCACTCATCAGCGGCCACGTCATCGACCCGGGCCCGGACAGTGTTGCCCATACCCCCACCCGGCTCCTGGCCCCCGGCCGACGGCCCTGCCCCGCCAACGGAGTCACCACCATCGGCATCGTCGGCGTCAGGCAGGTCCTCAGGGTCGTGGGCGGGTCCAGCCTCCGGGCTCCGCGGTGCAACACCGCGCGTGCCGCGGGCATCAGGCGACAACGCACCCGCCTCCACCAGGAAATCCGTCAGAGGATCCCCCGGCGAGACACCGCCGTCAGCGTCAGGGAGCCACTCAGGGTCGTTGGCGACCTCGTGGGAACCCGGTGCGGGGACCACGCCCGCGATACCGGTCCGACCACCGGTGGCGGCACCGCGCAAGAGCGCCGGATCAGGTTCCAACCCCGCCTCCCGCGCCAACCGACCCAACGCCGCCAGACGACCTCGTTCGCCTCCCCTGCCCGCACCCACACGGATGTACATGGCACCAAGGCGATCGTCGACCGTGCTCGACGGTGTCCCGGTCCGGTCGGCGATCTGGCGGATCTTCAAACCCTGCCCGGCCAGAGCCGCGATCGTACGATCCAGACCGACAAGATCCGAAACCGAAACGGTCTCCGTACCCGGAAGGAACGCCGGATCAGCATCCAGCCCCGCCTCCCGCGCCAACCGACCCAACTCAGCCAGGAGGTCCCTTCTCCGGCCACTTTCGTCCCTGGCCGCACCCACACCCTCCACACGGATGTACATGGCACGAAGGTGATCCGTCACCGTCCTCATCGGTGTCCCGGTCCGGTCGGCGATGTCAAGGATCTTCAAACCCTGCCCGGCCAGAGCCGCGATCGTACGATCCAGACCGACAAGATCCGAAACCGAAACGGTCTCCGTACCCGGAAGGAACGCCGGATCAGGTTCCAACCCCGCCTCCCGCGCCAACCGACCCAACTCAGCCAGGAGGTCCCTTCCGCGGCCTCTCTCGTCCCTGGCCGCACCCACACCCTCCACACGGATGTACATGGCACGAAGATGATTCATGACCGTAATCCGCGGTGTCCCGGTGCGCTCGGCGATCTGGCGGATCTTCAAACCCTGCCCGGCCAGAGCCGCGATCGTACGATCCAGACCGACAAGATCCGAAACCGAAACGGTCTCCGTACCCGGAAGGAACGCCGGATCAGGTTCCAACCCCGCCTCCCGTGCCAACCGACCCAACTCGGCCAGACGCTCCCTTCTCCGGCCACTTTCGTCCCTGGCCGCACCCACACCCTCCACACGGATGTACATGGCACCAAGGTGATTGTCGACCGTGCTCGACGGTGTCCCGGTCCGGTCGGCGATGTCAAGGATCTTCAAACCCTGCCCGGCCAGAGCCGCGATCGTACGATCCAGACCGACAAGATCCGAAACCGAAACGGTCTCCGTACCCGGAAGGAACGCCGGATCAGGTTCCAACCCCGCCTCCCGCGCCAACCGACCCAACTCAGCCAGGAGGTCCCTTCCGCGGCCTCTCTCGTCCCTGGCCGCACCCACACCCTCCACACGGATGTACATGGCACCAAGGTGATTGTCGACCGTGCCCTCCGGTGTCCCGGTGCGCTCGGCGATCTGGCGGATCTTCAAACCCTGCCCGGCCAGAGCCGCGATCGTACGATCCAGACCGACAAGATCCGAAACCGAAACGGTCTCCGTACCCGGAAGGAACGCCGGATCAGGTTCCAACCCCGCATCCCGCGCCAACCGACCCAACGCCGCCAGACGGTCCCTTCTCCGGCCACTTTCGTCCCCGGCCGCACCCACACCCTCCACACGGATGTACATGGCACGAAGATTACGTTTGACCGTGCCCTCCGGTGTCCCGGTGCGCTCGACGATCTGGCGGATCTTCAAACCCCGCCCGGCCAGAGCCGCGATCGTACGATCCAGACCCTCCAGAGCCGTGACAGGAATCACGGTGCCCCCGTCACCGGCCGACGACCCTGCCCCGCCACCGGAGTCACCACCAGAACCATCCGGGAGCCGCTCGGGGCCGGTGCCCGCCATGAGGACCTGCCAACCGGCCTCCCGCGCGGCGTAGGTCCGGATATCCCCCGGACTGTAACCGTAGGTCAGATCGGCGACCACATCCTCGACCGTCCGTGGGCGCTCCTTCTCCTTCCGGTCCGCCAGAGCACTGAAATCCGGTGTCACCGGACGATTGCCGCCCCAGGGATCATCAGGATCGACAGGAGCAGGCTCCCGCTCCGGCTCCGGTGCGTACAAGTCATCGGGACCGTCCTCCTCCTCATAGGCCCTCCGCCCCCGCACACCCTCAGAACCCCGACCACGCCCACCACCAGAAGAACCCGACGAAGCCCCACCGGCCGACCCTCCACCACGACCACCGGCGGACCCGCCACCAGAACCCGACCCGGACCCACCCCGGCCACCACCCACAGCAGCCGAACCAGAAGCACCATCATCATCCGGCCCACGCCCACGACCCGCACCAGAACCACCGGCATCCGACACGTCATCATCGGAAACCCCATAGATATCCTCATCACCCGCATCCGAGGACTCCGAAGAATCATCATCGGAAATCTCTATCGGCTCGTCCACGGGCCGAGATGCCTGCCCTGCCGAAGGCACAGGGCCGCCCTGACCCCCGGCCTCCCCGGGGCCGGACGCCAACCCGGTCACCCGCACGAAAGTGATGGCCTGATCGCGACCCTTCAGCCTCAGATGCCCAATGGCATCGGTGATATATGAGGCGGCTACCCCGGGCGAGATGTTGAGTTCGCCGGCGATCCGGTCGTTTTGCTCAGCCACCGTTTCGCCGTCCGGCCCCTCACCGAGCAGGACGAGAGCACGATGCCGGCCGTCTTTCAGGCCCGTGATGCGGTCCCACGCGTGGGCCCGTGCGTCCGGGGGCAGCTCTCCGGCGGGCACGGGCGGGGGCGGGGGCGGGAATTCGCGGTCTCCGGCGAGGGCAATCGCCTGCGTGATGTCGTCCAGCCCCAGATCGGCAGGAAGGCCCACTTTGAGGTCCTCGATCCAGTAAACAGCCAAGCGGGTGAGCCTGCTGATGCCCACAGCGCTCTTCCCGTCTTTGAGGCCGACCAGGACCTGGTATTGGTCGAAGGTCAGTGTGCGGGCCCTCACCAGACCGTTGGCCCGCTGCTCAGGAGTCAACCCTCCGACGGCCGGGGGTAGGGACACCAAGTGGGATCCGCGCGAGCCCCGCAGTGCTGAGGTACGGGCGGGACCGGCGGCCTCGGCATCGGCCAGGGCCGACTCCAACGTCAGCCCCGCCGCACGCGCAATATCGACCGCCTCCTCGCGCGAATGCTGACCCATTCGACGGTACACGCGGCTGGCCTGCGTATTGAATGCGTGCGGGGTCGTTGCGGGAAGGTCTTTGGCGATATCAACTTGATTACGGTCCTCATTCCTAAGCCTAGCCAGAACAATGCGATCGCCAGGCGACAGCTTTTTCACGAGTCCACGCGCTTCGGCCTGGACCGACTCCAACGTCAGCCCCGCCGCACGCGCAATATCGGCCGCATCATCACTCGAACGCACATTCAACCGGTGGTAGATATTCACGGCGTGGCGGGCTGGGATCTCTGCCGGCGAACGGCCATCCACAAGCCGAGCCAGAACAATGCGATCGTGGAGCGGCAGCCCCGCCACACGTTCACGCGCATGGTCAGGATCAACACGGTCGGCGGCCTCGGCGTCGGCCTGGCCGGGCGCTTGCGACACACGACGATCAGAACCCTCCCGGCCGCCGTCCTCGCTACCCGAATCCGAAAGGACACCGCCCCCCGCGACGTCGATCATCTCCGAATCGGAATCAACACGCCCGCCCTCATCACCGGAATAGGCGTAGGGGTCTTCGCCCGCTGCCTCCACACCTTCGGTGGAACCGCCGAGCGCCTCCGGCCGGGAGACGCCACCCGGGAAGGCGAACTCATCCAGGCCCGCTTCCCACATCACGCGCGCATCCTCGAGCGGATCCTCCGGCAGGACGAGGCCGTCACCCAGGTCCAGGACAAGGTAGCCGTCGTGGGCATCGCCGGCAGGGACGGGCGACCAGCCCGCGGGCGGCACCCACCCCGCGGGCACGACCTCGGCCTCCACGAACACCACCTCCTCCACAACCCCACCCGCAACCCGCTCACCGGGATGCCGGTAGGCGGCATGGACGACAAGACGCACCCCCCGCACCCCCCGCGCCCCCCGCCCCACCAGCACACTCCCCGGCCCGTCCCCG
>NZ_JBHSFQ010000071.1:0-4945 GCF_042653925.1 Nocardiopsis mangrovi | reverse complement strand
GGTGTCGAATGTGACGGGTCGGGTGGCGGAGGCGGGTTTGTTGACCGATCCGGGGTATTGGGTGCGGCAGGTGCGCTGCCCGGTCCGGTTCGCCGACGGTGTCGCCGCCGCTCGCGAGGCGGGCGCGGGCGTCTTCCTGGAGCTGGGGCCGGGGGGAGCGCTGTCGGCGATGGCCGAAGAGGTCGTCGCGGACATCCCCGGCGAGCCCGGATCGGCGACCGGGGCGCTGTGCGTCCCCCTGCTGCGCCGCGACCGCGACGAGGCCACCACCGCGTTGACCGCGCTGGCCCGGGCGCACGTGCGCGGGGTCGACATCGACTGGGAGAACGCCCACCCGCCGGTGTCGTCGCCCCCCGTGGACCTGCCCACCTACGCCTTCCAGCACCGGCGTTACTGGCCCGACACCGCACCTCCCGCGGCCGATGCCGCCGGGCTCGGCCTCGACACCGCGGCGCACCCGCTGCTCGGCGCGGTGACCGTGCTCCCCGACACCGGAGGGGTGCTGCTCACCGGGCTCTTGTCCGCGACCGCCCCGGCATGGCTGGCCGATCACCGGCTGCTGGGCACCGCCGTCGTCCCCGGGACCGCTCTCCTGGAACTGGTGGCGCGCGCCGGTGACGAAGCAGGCTGCGACCTCGTCGAAGAACTCGTCAACGAGGTCCCGCTGACCCTCCCCGGCGCCGCCGGCGTGCGGGTGCGGGTCACGGCCGGTGCCCCCGACCCAGCCGGACGACGAACCGCGGCGGTGTACTCCCGGGCCGAGGACGCCCCCGCGGGTACGGGCTGGACTCGGCACGCCACGGCGGCCCTCGGTGTTTCCGGCGCGGGCCTGTCCGCGGCCGCCGCACCCACCGACCTCGCGGTCTGGCCGCCGCGCGACGCCGTCGAGCTGGACGTCGGCGACTTCTATCCCGGGCTCGCGGAGGCCGGCCACGACTACGGCCCGGCGTTTCGCGGCCTGCGCGCCGCTTGGCGCCGCGGCGGGGACGTCTTCGTCGAGGCGGAGCTCGCCGAGGCGCAGTCCGGGGACGCCGCCGCCTTCGGGCTGCACCCCGCCCTGCTCGACGCCGTGCTCCAGGCCATCACGCTCACCGGTATCGAGGAGCGTGTCGACGGCCACGTCCGCGTGCCGTTCGCCTGGCGCGACGTCCGCCTCCACGCTTCGGGCGCGTCCGCGCTTCGGGCGCGGCTCACGGCCGACGGAGCCGGCGGCGTCGTCGTGCACGCCGCGGATTCCACCGGGGCACCGGTGGTCTCGGTGGGGTCGCTGACATCGCGGCCGATCCCGGCGGCGCGGCTCGACCCCGGCCGCGGCGCCCGATCGGGGGCACTGCTCCGCGTCGAATGGACCGGGCGTCCTTCGCCGGCCCCGTGCCACGGCGGCCCCGCACCCGCACTGCTGGACGCGCGCCACCTCGACGGCACCACCGCCGAGGAGGTGCGTGCCGCCGCCACCGATGTCCTCGGCCGGTTGCGCCGCCGCCTCGACGCCCCCGGCTCCGGCGCCCGGACCCTGGTGGTGCTGACCCGGGGAGCGGTCTCGGCCGCACCGGACGCGACCGCTGAGCCCGTCGATCCCGTGGGCGCGGCGGTGTGGGGGCTCGTCCGCTCGGCGCAGGAGGAATACCCCGACCGCATCCTGCTCGCCGACATCGACGGCGACCCGCACGACGCCGTGCCGCTGGTGCTCGCATCCGGCGAACCCCAGGTGGCGGTCCGCGGGGGCCGGGCGCTCGTTCCCCGGCTGGCTCGCGCCCCGGAACCGGCCGCACACGGCTCCGAGGCCGTCTGCTCCGCGCCCGACCCCGACGGGACCGTGCTGGTCACCGGCGGCACCGGATCGCTGGGCGCGGTGGTGGCGCGGCACATGGCCGCGCGGTACGGGGTGCGCCACCTGATCCTCGCCGGACGCCGCGGCCCGGACGCCCCGGGCGCCGCCGACCTTGTCGCCGATCTCGCGCGCTTGGGCGCGTCGGCCCGCGCGGTGCGCTGCGATGTCGCCGACCGCGACGCGCTCCGGCGGCTGCTCGCCGAGATCCCCCGCGAGCATCCGCTGACCGGGGTCGTGCACCTCGCGGGGGTGCTCGACGACGGCCTGCTCCCGGCCCAGACCCCCGAACGGTTGGCGTCGGTCTTCCGCCCCAAAGCCGACGCGGCGCTGCACCTGGACGAATGCACCCGCGACACCGACCTCCGCCTGTTCGTGCTCTTCTCCTCGCTGGCCGGGACCCTGGGCAGCGCCGGTCAGGCCACCTACGCGGCGGCCAACGCCTACCTCGACGGCATCGCCCAGCGGCGCCGCGCCGCGGGGCTGCCCGCCGTGTCCGTGGCCTGGGGCCGCTGGCGGCAGGAAGGCGGCATGACCGCCGCCGTTGCCGCCGGCCGGTCCGTCGTCGTCGACGGCGGCGCGCTTCCGGGTTTCACCCCTGAGGAGGGAACCGCCCTGCTCGACGCCGCACTGCGGGGCGACGCCCCCGTCGCCGTCGCGATCGAGGCGGAACCGGCGGCCCTCGCCGCGACCGCCGACGGACGGGTGCCGCCCCTGCTGCGGGGCCTCGTCCGCCCGGCCCGCCCGGCCTCGGGTACCGCCGCCACCGGCACCGCGGCGGAGCCACCACTGTCGGCGCGGTTCGCCGCCATGACCGAGACCGACCGGCGCCGTGCGCTGATCGACCTCGTCAAGGAGCACGCCGCGGCCGTGCTCGGCGCCGCGCCCGAAGCGATCGGTGCCGAGCGCGCCTTCACCGACCAGGGCTTCGACTCGCTCACCTCGGTGGAGCTCCGCAACCGGCTGGTCAGGGCGACGGGGGTCCGGCTGCCCGCCGCGGTCGTGTTCAACTGCCCGACCCCCGCGGCCCTGGCGGCGCGCATCGCCACCGAACTCCCGGCCGCCCCACTGCCGGGCGGCTCGGCGCCGCCGCCCGATCGCGAGGACGAGGTGCGCCGGGTGCTGGCACGGGTGCCGTTCGAGCGCTTCCGCGAGGCCGGGGTGCTCGACGCGCTGCTCGGCCTGGCCGGCGGGGACGGTGCCGCCCCGGCCGCCGATCCTGCCGCCGAAGAGCCGCTGGCGCACATGGACGCCGACGAGCTGGTCCGCCGCGCCCTCGGCGACCTCGGTACCTGACCGGCCGCGACCGGATCACGACCACACCACCACGGCGAACTGAGAACGGGGGGCGGATCCGCGCCGGTGCCCGACAACGGCGTGGCTCCCCGGCCTCTCCTCCGCGGCATCCGAACCGAACCCGAACATGGAGCGTACCCATGGCGACCTCTCACGAGCAGCTCGTCGAAGCCCTGCGCGCGTCGCTCATCGAGAACGAGCGGCTGCGCCGGGCACAGGAGGAGCCTGCCGCGCGCGCCGACGAGCCGATCGCGATCGTGGCCATGGGGTGCCGGTTCCCGGGCGGCGTCGCCTCGCCGGAGGACCTGTGGCGGCTGGTCGCCGACGGCGTCGACGCGATCTCAGGATTCCCCGTCGACCGCGAGTGGGACCTGGACACCCTGTTCCATCCCGACCCCGATCATGCGGGCACCTCGTATGTGCGCGAGGCCGGGTTCCTCCACGACATGGCCGGGTTCGACGCCGGCTTCTTCGGGATCTCCCCGCGCGAGGCGGTCGCCATGGACCCCCAGCAGCGGCTGCTCCTGGAGGTGGCCTGGGAGGCGTTCGAGCGCGCCGGGATCGACCCGTCGACGGTGCACGGTCGCGACATCGGCGTGTACGGCGGCGTGATCAGCAACGACTACGGCACCCGGCTGCACCCCGTCCCCGGCGACTTCGAGGGCTACGTGGGCACCGGTAGCTCGGGCAGCGCGGCCATCGGGCGCGTGGCCTACACGCTGGGATTGGAGGGTCCGGCGATCACGGTGGACACCGCGTGTTCGTCGTCCCTCGTCGCTCTGCACCTGGCGGCTCAGGCGCTGCGGCGGGGCGAGTGCTCCATGGCGCTGGCCGGCGGGGTCACCGTCATGGCCACCCCCGCGACCTTCCTGGAGTTCTCCCGGCAGCGCGCGCTCGCGCCGGACGGCCGCTCCAAGGCGTTTTCGGCGTCGGCCGATGGCACGGGGTGGGGTGAGGGGGTGGGTTTGGTGCTGTTGGAGCGGGTGTCGGATGCGCGGCGGAACGGTCACCCGGTCTTGGCGGTGGTGCGGGGGTCGGCGGTGAACCAGGACGGTGCCTCCAACGGGCTGACCGCGCCGAGTGGGCCGTCGCAGGAGCGGGTGATCCGCGCCGCGCTGGCCGATGCCGGATTGGAGCCCGCTGACGTCGACGCGGTGGAGGCGCATGGCACCGGCACCCGGCTGGGCGACCCGATCGAGGCCGAGGCGCTGATGGCGACCTATGGCGGCGGGCGTCCCGCCGACCGTCCGCTATGGCTGGGGTCGCTGAAGTCCAATATCGGGCACGCGCAGGGTGCGGCGGGGATCGGCGGGGTCATCAAGACCGTGATGGCCGTGCGCAACGCCCGGCTCCCGCGCACGCTGCACGTCGACGCACCGTCGCCGCACGTCGATTGGTCATCGGGCGGGGTGCGGCTGTTGACCGAGCCCCGGGCATGGCCGGAGACCGGCCGGCCCCGCCGCGCCGCGGTCTCGGCGTTCGGTGCCAGTGGCACCAACGCCCATGTCGTCCTGGAGCAGGCCCCGCCCGAGGAGGCGGGCCCGTCCGCCGCGGAGGTCGGGGAGGGAACGGACGGCCTCCCCCTTTCCGGTGTGGTTCCGGTGGTGGTGTCGGGTGTGGGGGTGGAGGGTGTGCGGGCGCAGGCGGCGCGGGTGGGGGCGTGGCTGGGTTCGGCGGGTGCTTCCGGTTTGGCTGATGCCGCGTTGTCGTTGGTGGTGTCGCGTGCGGTGTTGCGGGATCGGGCGGTGGTGGTGGCGGGTGATCGGGGTGAGGCGGTGGCGGGGTTGCGTGCCGTCGCCGATGGCGTGTCGGCGCCGGGTG
>NZ_JBHSFQ010000070.1:1874-5291 GCF_042653925.1 Nocardiopsis mangrovi | reverse complement strand
AAAAAATGTCCGGCGGCCACCTACTCTCCCACCCCACCACAGGGCAGTACCATCGGCGCAAAGAGGCTTAACGACCGGGTTCGGAATGAGACCGGGTGTTTCCCTCCCGCCATAACCGCCGTAACCCCAACCCCAGAACCAACCCCAAAAAAAGGGCCGGCAGGGAAAACCAAGAGTCACACCAGACAACAGCGCAACAACATATTCACATATAAACGATTCGTGTGCGACCCCGAGGAACACCATCCCCAAGGCAAGTATGCGCGAGCACCCAGCATCCATGGCAGACAAGCCCTCGGCCGATTAGTACCGGTCAGCTCCACACCTCACAGTGCTTCCACACCCGGCCTATCAACCCAGTCGTCTACTGGAAGCCTTACCCCCCCGAAAGGGGCAGGAGACCTCATCTCGAAGCAAGCTTCCCACTTAGATGCTTTCAGCGGTTATCCCTCCCGAACGTAGCCAACCAGCCATGCCCCTGGCGGGACAACTGGCACACCAGAGGTTCGTCCGTCCCGGTCCTCTCGTACTAGGGACAGCCCTTCTCAAGTCTCCAACGCGCACAGCGGATAGGGACCGAACTGTCTCACGACGTTCTAAACCCAGCTCGCGTGCCGCTTTAATGGGCGAACAGCCCAACCCTTGGGACCAACTCCAGCCCCAGGATGCGACGAGCCGACATCGAGGTGCCAAACCATCCCGTCGATATGGACTCTTGGGGAAGATCAGCCTGTTATCCCCGGGGTACCTTTTAGCCGTTGAGCGACACCGCTTCCACACGCCGGTGCCGGATCACTAGTCCCTGCTTTCGCACCTGCTCGACACGTCCGTCTCACAGTCAAGCTCCCTTGTGCACTTACACTCAACACCTGATTGCCAACCAGGCTGAGGGAACCTTTGGGCGCCTCCGTTACTCTTTGGGAGGCAACCGCCCCAGTTAAACTACCCACCAGACACTGTCCCCGAACCGGATCACGGTCCCAGGTTAGACATCCGAAACAGCCAGAGTGGTATTTCACCAACGCCTCCACCCGAACTAGCGTCCGAGCTTCACCGGCTCCCACCTATCCTACACAAACCATCCCAAACACCAATGTCAAGCTATAGTGAAGGTCCCGGGGTCTTTCCGTCCTGCTGCGCGAAACGAGCATCTTTACTCGTAGTGCAATTTCACCGGGCCCGCGGTTGAGACAGCGGGGAAGTCGTTACGCCATTCGTGCAGGTCGGAACTTACCCGACAAGGAATTTCGCTACCTTAGGATGGTTATAGTTACCACCGCCGTTTACCGGCGCTTAGATTCCCAGCCTCGACACCCAAAAGGGCATCTAACCAGTCCTCTTAACGTTCCGGCACCGGGCAGGCGTCAGTCCGTATACAGCGTCTTACGACTTCGCACGGACCTGTGTTTTTAATAAACAGTCGCTTCCCCCTGCTATCTGCGACCCCACCCAGCTCACGGTGCAAGACCGGTCACCGGACAGGGCTCCCCTTCTCCCAAAGTTACGGGGACAATTTGCCGAGTTCCTTAACCACGGTTCACCCGAACGCCTCGGTATTCTCTACCTGACTACCTGCGTCGGTTTAGGGTACGGGCCGCCCACACACTCGCTAGAGGCTTTTCTCGACAGCACGGGATCACTCACTTCACCACAAACGGCTCGACATCACGCCTCACCCTTCACGGAACACGGATTTACCAATGCTCCAGGCTACACGCTTATCCCGGGACAACCACCGCCCGGTAGAGCTACCCTCCTGCGTCACCCCATCACTTACCTACTACCCTCCTGGGTCCCACGCCTCCACCCGAAAGCTCCCGAAGGAACCAACAGGCTTCAGTGGTGGTTAGCATCAAAGGATTCAGTACTGGACGCGTGCGAACGGGTACGGGAATATCAACCCGTTATCCATCGACTACGCCTGTCGGCCTCGCCTTAGGCCCCGACTCACCCTGGGCGGATTAACCTGCCCCAGGAACCCTTAGTCAATCGGCGCCAGAGTTTCTCACTCTGGTATCGCTACTCATGCCTGCATTCTCACTCGCACACCCTCCACGATTAGGTCACCCCACCGCTTCACCGGATGCACGACGCTCCCCTACCAACCCAAGAATACTCCCGGGCTTCACAGCTTCGGCGGTGTACTTAAGCCCCGCTACATTATCGGCGCAGAATCACTTGACCAGTGAGCTATTACGCACTCTTTAAAGGATGGCTGCTTCTAAGCCAACCTCCTGGTTGTCTCAGCAACTCCACAACCTTTCCCACTTAGCACACGCTTAGGGGCCTTAGCTGATGATCTGGGCTGTTTCCCTCTCGACTACGAAGCTTATCCCCCGCAGTCTCACTGCCACGCACAACTTAACCGGCATTCGGAGTTTATCTGACGTCAGTAACCTTGTCGGGCCCATCAGCCAAACAGTAGCTCTACCTCCGGCAAGCACACGCAACGCTGCACCTAAATGCATTTCGGGGAGAACCAGCTATCACGGAGTTTGATTGGCCTTTCACCCCTACCCACAGCTCATCCCCCAGGTTTTCAACCCTGGTGGGTTCGGGCCTCCACGAAGTCTTACCTCCGCTTCACCCTGGCCATGGGTAGATCACTCCGCTTCGGGTCTACAGCATGCGACTCAAACGCCCTATTCAGACTCGCTTTCGCTACGGCTACCCCACCCGGGTTAACCTCGCCACACACCATAACTCGCAGGCTCATTCTTCAAAAGGCACGCCATCACCCCAAAAGGCTCTGACGGCTTGACAGCACACGGTTTCAGGTACTATTTCACGACCCCTCACCGGGGCACTTTTCACCTTTCCCTCACGGTACTAGTGCACTATCGGTCACCAGGACGTATTTTGGCTTAGCAGGTGGTCCTGCCAGATTCACACGGAATTTCACGGGCTCCGCGCTACTCGGGGACAACGTCAACGCCTAGGCCACTGCTTCACCTACGGGACTCTCACCCACTACGGCACCGCTTCCCAACGGCTTCGGCTACAACGACCATCAACGCGCCCAGCCGGCAGACCGGACACAACGCAACCCCACAACCCCGCACACGCAACAACTGCCGTCTATCACACGCGCACGGTTTAGCCATAATCCCCTTTCGCTCACCACTACTCAGGGAATCACTATTGTTCACTCTTCCTACGGGTACTGAGATGTTTCACTTCCCCGCGTCACCACCAACCGCCCTATACATTCAGGCGGCGGCAACCCGACACAACTCGGGCTAGGTTTCCCCATTCGGACACCCACGGATCAAAGCTCGGTTGACAACTCCCCGTGGACTATCGCGGCCTCCCACGTCCTTCATCGGCGCCTGGTACCAAGGCATCCACCGTATGCCACACATACTTGGCCACCACAGATACAAGATGCTCGCGCACACTATCCACGAATCAAAACAC
>NZ_JBHSFQ010000070.1:0-1781 GCF_042653925.1 Nocardiopsis mangrovi | reverse complement strand
CCCAGCTGTAAAGACTCCTTAGAAAGGAGGTGATCCAGCCGCACCTTCCGGTACGGCTACCTTGTTACGACTTCGTCCCAATCGCCAGCCCCACCTTCACTCACTCCCTCCCCGAAGGGTTAGGCCACAAGTTTCGGGTGTTGCCGACTTTCATGACGTGACGGGCGGTGTGTACAAGGCCCGGGAACGTATTCACCGCGGCATTGCTGATCCGCGATTACTAGCGACTCCACCTTCATGGGGTCGAGTTGCAGACCCCAATCCGAACTGAGACCGGCTTTTAGGGATTCGCTCCACCTCACGGCATCGCACGCCCATTGTACCGGCCATTGTAGCATGTTTGCAGCCCAAGACATAAGGGGCATGATGACTTGACGTCATCCCCACCTTCCTCCGAGTTGACCCCGGCAGTCTCCCATGAGTCCCCACCACTACGTGCTGGCAACATGGAACAAGGGTTGCGCTCGTTGCGGGACTTAACCCAACATCTCACGACACGAGCTGACGACAGCCATGCACCACCTGTCACCGATCCCCGAAGGACCCACCATCTCTGGCGGTTTACCGGCGATGTCAAACCTTGGTAAGGTTCTTCGCGTTGCGTCGAATTAAGCAACATGCTCCGCCGCTTGTGCGGGCCCCCGTCAATTCCTTTGAGTTTTAGCCTTGCGGCCGTACTCCCCAGGCGGGGCGCTTAATGCGTTAGCTGCGGCACGGAGACCGTGGAAAGTCCCCACACCTAGCGCCCAACGTTTACGGCGTGGACTACCAGGGTATCTAATCCTGTTCGCTCCCCACGCTTTCGCTCCTCAGCGTCAGGTAAGGCCCAGAGACCCGCCTTCGCCACCGGTGTTCCTCCTGATATCTGCGCATTTCACCGCTACACCAGGAATTCCAGTCTCCCCTACCTACCTCTAGCATGCCCGTATCCACTGCAAAACCGGAGTTAAGCCCCGGTCTTTCACAGCAGACGCGACACGCCGCCTACGAGCTCTTTACGCCCAATAATTCCGGACAACGCTCGGACCCTACGTATTACCGCGGCTGCTGGCACGTAGTTAGCCGGTCCTTATTCCCCACCTACCGTCAACCGGGAGAAAACCCCCGGCCTGCGTGAGTGGTAAAAGAGGTTTACAACCCGAAGGCCGTCATCCCCCACGCGGCGTCGCTGCGTCAGGCTTTCGCCCATTGCGCAAGATTCCCCACTGCTGCCTCCCGCAGGAGTCTGGGCCGTGTCTCAGTCCCAGTGTGGCCGGTCGCCCTCTCAGGCCGGCTACCCGTAATCGCCTTGGTAGGCCGTTACCCCACCAACAAGCTGATAGGCCGCGAGCCCATCCCCAACCGAAAAAACTTTCCACACCCCGCCATGCAGCAAGGTGTCGTATCCGGTATTAGACCGCGTTTCCACGGCTTATCCCAGAGTCAGGGGCAGGTTGCTCACGTGTTACTCACCCGTTCGCCGCTCGTGTACCCCGAAGGGCCTTACCGCTCGACTTGCATGTGTTAAGCACGCCGCCAGCGTTCGTCCTGAGCCAGGATCAAACTCTCCATCAAAGGCTAGAAACACCCACCCGTTAGACCGAGCGGGCAAACCTTGAGAGCAAACCCTGACCGACCAGAACCAGTCTGGCCAATCAAAGGAACCCCGGACACCCCGAAAGAGTGTCCACGGGGCCAAAACAAACTTTGGCTTAAAGAAAAACAAACACGCGCTGTTGAGTTCTCAAAAAACAACCGCTCATCCCGTACAAGCCCGAACCACCCACAAGGAGCGAATTCCC
>NZ_JBHSFQ010000069.1:0-5637 GCF_042653925.1 Nocardiopsis mangrovi | reverse complement strand
TTTTGTGGAGGTGAGTGCGCATCCGGTGTTGGTGGGTGCGGTGGAGGGGGTGGTGGAGGAAGCGGGTGGTGGTCCGTCGGTGGTGGTGGGGACGCTGCGGCGCGGTGACGGTGGGATGCGGCGGTTGCTGTGTTCGATGGGGGAGTTGTGGGTGCGGGGGGTGGGGGTGGATTGGGGTGCGGTGTTCGAGGGGTCGGGTGCGCGCCGGGTGGGGTTGCCGACCTACGCCTTCCAACGACAACGCCACTGGCCGGATCGACCCGCTGCGACCGATGGCCGGTCCGCGGCCGGGCTGGGGCTCACCCCCGCGGACCACCCGCTGCTGGGCACCGTCACCGGGCTCGCCGCGGACGACTCCCTGCTGTTCACCGGCAGGATCTCCCGGTCCACCCACCCCTGGCTCGCCGACCACGCGGTCGACGGCACCGTCCTGCTGCCCGGCAGCGCGTTCGTGGAGCTCGTCCTGCGCGCGGGCGACGAGGTCGGCTGTGGACTGCTCGACGAGTTGACCGTCGAACAGCCGCTCGTCGTTCCCGACCACGGAGCCGTCCACCTGCAACTGGCGGTCTCGCCGCCCGACCAGGCCGGATGCCGCCCCGTCGCCGTCTACTCCCGCGAACACGGCTCCGCCCTCGCGGACGCCACGGCCCCGTGGACCCTGCACGCCTCGGGGCTCCTCGCTCCCGCCGAACCCGACCCCGCCCCCGGGGCCGCCGGAACGTGGCCGCCGACCGGCGCCGAACCCGTGGACCTGAGCGGGTTCTACGATCGCCAGGCCGCTGCCGGATACGCGTACGGCGCCACCTTCCAGGGACTCCGGTCTCTGTGGCGGCGCGGCGACGAGGTCTTCGCCGACATCTCCCTCTCCGGAGACCTGCTGCCGGGAACCGACGCGTTCGGCCTGCACCCGGCGCTGCTCGACTCCGCCCTCCACGCGAGCACCTTCCTCACCGGGCCGTCGCCCGGCCCCGGCGATCCCGTCCCGCTGCCCTTCGCCTGGCGGCGGGTGGTCCTGCACGCCTCGGGCGCCACCCGGCTGCGAGTACATGTCGCGGCGGGCGAATCCGCCGGCTCCGTCTCCCTGCTCCTCACCGATACCACCGGAGGCCCGGTCGCCACCATCGGTTCCCTGGTCACCCGCTCCATCGCCCGCGACCGGCTGGGTACCCGGCCGACCGCCTCGGACGACTCCCTGTTCCGGGTCGCGTGGACCCGGCTGTCCGACCCCCCGGCCGCAGGTCCCGCTCCTTCCCCCTGGACCGTGCTGGGCGCCGTACCGCCGGAGTTCGCGGAGTCCGTCGCCTATCCCGACCTCGCCGCGTTCCTCTCCACCCTCGACAACGGTGCGCCCGCCCCCGGACCGCTGCTCGTGGACGCCGCCGCCGGTGCCCGGACGCCCGTCGGTCCCGCGGACCACGCCGGGTACGTGCTGGACCTCCTCCGCTCCTCGCTGCCCGACCCCCGCCTGGAGGCGACCCGGCTGATCGTGGCGACCCGCGGCGCGGTGCCCGCCGGCGACGCCGCAGAGGCGACCGACCCCGCCGCCGCGGCGGTGTGGGGGCTGGTGAGATCCGCCCAGGCCGAGCACCCGGGCCGCATCACGCTCCTCGACCTCGACCCCCGCCCCGACACCGCACCCGCAACCGTGCTTCCGGCCCTCTCCGCCGCGCTGGCGACGGACGAGCCGCAGATCGCGTTGCGCGGCGGATCCGCGTGGATTCCCCGGCTCGCCCGCGCCGGCGACGACCCCGCCCTGGTCATACCGTCCGGAGCGGCCGCGTGGTCCCTGCGGCCCACAGGCCGGAACACGCCCGATGCCCTGGCCCTGGTACCCGATCCCGATGCCTCCGCTCCGCTCACCGACGGCCAGGTCCGTGTCGGGGTCCGTGCCGCGGGCGTCAACTTCCGCGACATCCTGGTCACCCTGGGGATGGTCCCCGGTGAGACCGGGCTGGGCGGCGAGGCGGCCGGGGTCGTGCTGGAGACCGGTCCGGGCGTCACCGCCCTGGCGCCCGGCGACCGCGTCCTGGGGACCTTCGACCGCTCCTTCGGCGCGTTCGGCCCGCTCGCGGTGACCGACCACCGGCTGCTCACCCGGATTCCCCCGGGATGGTCGTTCGCGACCGCGGCCTCGGTGCCCATCGCCTACCTCACCGCGGCATACGCCCTGCGCGACCTCGCCGGGGTCGGTCCCGGCGACCGCGTCCTGGTGACCTCCGCGGCGGGCGGGGTGGGCACGGCGGCCGTGCACCTGGCACGGCACCTCGGCGCCGAGGTCTACGCCACGGCGAGTCCCGGCAAGTGGCACGCGCTGCGCGCCATGGGCCTCGACGACGCCCGCATCGCCTCCTCCCGGTCCACGGACTTCGCGGACCGGTTCCTGGCGGCCACGGGCGGCCGCGGTATGGACGTGGTCCTGAACGCGCTGGCCGGCGAGTTCACCGACGCCGCTCTGCGCCTGCTGCCGCGCGGCGGCCGGTTCCTGGAGATGGGCAAGACGGACCGCCGCGACCCCGCCGGCGTCGCCGCGGGGCACCCCGGTGTCGACTATCGCGTGTTCGACCTGCGCGACGCCGACCCCGATCACACCGCACGCCTGCTCGCCGACCTGATGGCGCTCTTCCGCGAAGGGGCCATAGCGCTCCCGCCCCTGGCCGCGTGGGACGTGCGACGCGCGCCCGAGGCGTTCCGGTACATGAGCAGGGCCGGGCACATCGGCAAGGTCGTGCTGACCGTGCCCCGCGCCCTCGACCCTGCGGGAACCGTGCTGATCACCGGCGGGACCGGCGCCCTGGCCGGCATCACGGCCCGGCATCTGGTGGGGGTGCACGGGGTGCGGCGTGTGGTTTTGGCGAGTCGGCGGGGTCCGGCGGCGGCGGGTGTGGCGGGGCTGGTGGCGGAGCTGGAGGAACACGGTGCTCGTGTGCGGGTGGTGGCGTGCGATGTGGGTGACCGGGCGGCGGTGGCGTCGCTGCTGGCGGGGGTTGCGGCGGAGCATCCGCTGACCGCGGTCGTGCACACGGCCGGCGCCCTGGACGACGGCGTCGTCACCGACCTCACCCGCGATCGGCTGGCCGCGGTGTTCGGCCCCAAGGCCGATGGTGCGCGGCATCTGGACGAGTTGACGCGGGGTCTGGATCTGGCGGCGTTCGTGCTGTTCTCGTCGGCGTCGGGGGTGTTCGGCAATCCGGGGCAGGCCAATTACGCGGCGGCCAACACCTATCTCGATGCTTTGGCGCAGCGGCGACGCGCCGAGGGGCTGCCCGCCGTGTCCCTGGCCTGGGGGTACTGGAGCGACGCCAGCGGCCTCACCGCGCACCTCGGCGACACCGACCTCCAGCGGAGCCGGCGCGGCGGCATGGCCGGCCTCTCCGCCGACGACGGCCGCCACCTCTTCGACGCCGGCCTGGGCGGTGACTCCGCCACCCTGGTACCCGCGCGGCTGGACCTCGGCGCGCTGCGGCGCCCCAACGGTTCCGATCCGGTTCCGCCGCTGCTGCGCGGACTGGTCCGGCACCCCCGCCGCACCGCCGCCGATCCGGTGTCCGCCGGCGGTCCCCTCGCCGGGCTCGCCGGCCTGCCCGAAGCGGAGGCCGGGCGGGTGCTGCTGAACCTGGTACGCGAACACGCGGCGGCCGTCCTGGGGCATGCCGGCGGCGACGCGATTCCCGCCGCGCGCGCGTTCAAGGAGAGCGGGTTCGATTCGCTCACCGCGGTCGAACTCCGCAACCGGCTGAACACCGCCACCGGCCGCCGGCTGCCCGCCACGGTGGTGTTCGACCACCCCACCCCGCAGGCACTCGCCCGCATGCTCCACCGCGAGTTGACCGGCGTGGCGGGCCCCTCCTCCACCCGACCGGTGCCCGCCACGGGCGCCACCGGCACGGATGACCCGGTGGCGGTGGTCGCCATGGGGTGCAGGTTCCCGGGCGGTGTGGGGTCGCCGGAGGACCTGTGGCGGCTGGTCGCGGGGGAGGCGGATGCCATGGGGCCCTTCCCGGAGGACCGCGGCTGGGATCTGGCGGCGCTCTTCGATCCCGATCCCGATCGTGCGGGCACCTCGTACGTGCGGGAAGGGGGGTTCCTGGACGATGCGGCGGGGTTCGACGCGGGGTTCTTCGGGATCTCGCCGCGCGAGGCGCTGGCGATGGACCCCCAGCAGCGGCTGCTGCTGGAGCTGTCGTGGGAGACCGTGGAGCGTGGAGGAATCGATCCCTCATCGCTGAAGGGCCGCGACATCGGGGTCTTCGCGGGCGTGATCACCCATGACTACGCCATCCGCTTGCAGGGAGCCGCCCCGGCCGACCTCGAAGGCTTCCGGTTGACCGGCGGCTCGGGGAGCGTGGCGTCGGGGCGGGTGGCGTATGCGCTGGGGCTGGAGGGTCCGGCGATCACCGTGGACACGGCGTGTTCGTCGTCGCTGGTGGCGATCCATCTGGCGGCTCAGGCGCTGCGGCGGGGCGAGTGCTCCATGGCGCTCGCCGGAGGCGCCACGGTCATGGCCACCCCGGACACGTTCGTGGAGTTCTCCCGGCAGCGCGGCCTCGCCCCCGACGGCCGCTGCAAGCCCTTCTCGGCCGCGGCCGACGGCACGGCCTGGTCGGAAGGCGCCGCGCTCGTCCTGCTGGAAAGGCTTTCCGACGCCCGGCGGAACGGGCACCGGGTGCTCGCGGTGGTGCGGGGGTCGGCGGTCAACCAGGACGGCGCCTCCAACGGGCTCACCGCGCCCAGCGGACCCTCCCAGCAGCGTGTCATCCGCGCCGCCCTGGCCGACGCCCGGCTCCGCCCGGCCGATGTCGACTGGGTCGAAGCGCATGGGACCGGCACCCGCCTGGGCGATCCGATCGAGGCGCAGGCGCTCCTGGCCACCTACGGTGCCGACCGCGCGCCGGATGCCCCATTGCGCCTGGGGTCGGTGAAGTCCAACCTCGGCCACACCCAGGCGGCGGCGGGAGTCGCGGGGGTGCTGACGGCGATCCTCGCCATGCACAACGGGGTGTTGCCGCGGACGCTGCATGTGGCTGCGCCGTCTTCGGAGGTGGACTGGTCGGCGGGGGCGGTGGAGCTGTTGGGGGAGGCGCGGGAGTGGCCCCAGACCGGTCGGCCGCGTCGCGTGGGGGTGTCGTCGTTCGGGGTGAGCGGCACCAATGCCCACCTCATCCTCGAACACGACCCCTCCCCCCGCACCGTCCAGCCCGCCGGCGCCGATCCCGGACGACGCGCCCCCGCGCCCTTGCCGTTCCCGCTCTCAGGTGCCACCCCCGGCGCCCTGCGTATCCAAGCCGACCGGCTGGCGGACCACATCGAGGCACGCCCCGAACTCGACCCGGCCGCCATTGGCCGTTCGCTCGCGACGACCCGAACCGCTCTCGATGACCGGGCGGTGCTCCTGGCCGATGACACACCCGGGCTGGTCACCGCCCTGCGCGCGCTCGGCCGCGGCCAGCCGGCGCCCACCACCGTCACCGGAGCCGTCGCCGAGGGCGCCGTGGGGGTGTTGTTTTCGGGTCAGGGGTCGCAGCGGGTGGGGATGGGTCGGGGGTTGTATGGGGCGTTTCCGGTGTTCGCGGAGGCTTTTGATGAGGTGTGCGGGGCGTTGGACGGGGCGCTCGGGGGGTGTGCGGGTGGTGGTGTGAG
>NZ_JBHSFQ010000068.1:0-6692 GCF_042653925.1 Nocardiopsis mangrovi | reverse complement strand
AGGGCCACATCGACGTCCAGTACCACATCACCAAGTGGGGCGACGGCAACGGCACCGAGGGCGCGCCCCAGCCCATGGGCACCGACACCAAGTGCACCGACGCCGTCTCCGGCCAGGGCACCAGCGGTGGCGGGACGAGCGCCGCGGTGGGGATCCAGTCCGGCGTTCCCGGCACCGGGATCACCGGCACGGACCTTCCGATGGCGGCGAGCGCCGTGACCGCGGCCGTGCTGCCGGTCCTGGCCGCCGCGGTCCTCATCACCAAGCTCCGCCGCCCCGCCCTGGCCACGAGCCGGGACGCGGCCGGCGACCGCGCCCCGTCCCTGCGCGAGCGCGTCGCCCGCCTGCGCGACGAGTACATGCGCTAAGGCGCCGAGGGCAGCGGACACCGCTGCGCACCGCACGCCGGGGGCCCCGTCCACACGGACGGGGCCCCCGGCGTCGTCGTGTCCGGGAAAGGGGCCGGGAGCCCGGCCGACGGGCGCGTCCCGGCCACCGCCTCGGGGAGGGCCGGCCCGGCCCTCCCCGAGGTTCAGGAACCGGGGCCGAACAGTCGGCTGAACAGGCCGCCCTGCTGGCGCGGCGCAGCGGCCGGCGGAGCCGCCGCCGGGGTGTCGGCCGCGGGGGCTTCCTCGCCGGGGTGGTCCTCGACCCCGGCGAAGGCCCGGAAGTCGGCGCGCTCGGTGGGCAGCCCCCATCCGGCGAGGGCGTCGGCCAGGCCGTCGTCCCAGCCGTCGGCCGGGAGCTCGGCGATGGCCCAGAACACCTGGAGCGTGGCCTCGTCGAAGTCCGCTTCGGGGTCGGGCGCCTCGGCGGCCGAGCGCGGGCCCAGGACGCTTTCGAGCGCGCTGCCGGCGACGGCGGCCCGCGCCCCTCCCTCGGCGTTCGCCAGCACCTTGGGCAGCATGGCCGACCGGAGCGGCTGAGCCCGGTCCCCCGCACGGCCCAGCGCCAGGTAGCCGAGCGCCGCGGGGGTGTTCTCGCCGCAGTGGGGCCAGGAGTCGTCGAAGAGGGCCGGGTAGCCGACGCTGGTCCGGCCGGCGGCGCGCAGCCGCACCAGGCACTCCTCCGGGGCCTTCTCCCCGTGGATGACGGTGAGCGCCACGGCGGCGGCGAACCCGTTGTAGAGGTGTCCCGAGGCCATCTCGTGGGCGAGCGCGACCGTCGCGCCGGCGTCGTCGGGGGCGGCGAGCATGCCCACGGCGAACAGCTCGGCGGAGAGGACGTCGTGCCGCTGCGCGCCGAGCGGCGGCGGCGCCTCACCGGGCAGCGGCGGGGCCGCCTCCGCCAGCGACGCCTTCAGCGGGACGAGCGACTTCTCGGCGGCGTCGGGCACGAACGCGAGCAGGTAGCACGCCCACTCCGCCGGGGGGTCGATGCCGCGGCGGTTCGCGCGCCCGTCGAGCAGGCCGATCAGGTCGTCGGCGCGGTCGCGCACGGTGTCGTACACGTCCAGCTCCGCCTGGAGCAGCGCGGCGCCGTTCTCCCGCGACACGGTGTCCAGGCGGCTGCGCATCCGGCGGTACTGCTGCTCGTCGGGCGCCTCCTCCAGCCACGTGCGGTACTGCTCGCGCACCTTCTCGGCGTCGGTCGAGGCCGCCCAGGAGACCTCGTCGCGCCACAGCCCGAGGTCGGTCCGCGCCGGCAGGACCTCGGCGGCCGTGGGCACGAGCAGTTCCAGCAGCAGGCTGAGCGGGCGCGACCGCCAGTCGGCGGGGGTGTCGGGGTGGCAGGCGATCCGCACCAGGTATTCGGCGACGCGGGGCGCCGCGGCATAGGCGGGGGCGGGGAAGCGGATGAGGTCGAAGAGGGCGGAGACGGAGTCGTCGAGGCCGCGGGTGGCGGAGGCGTCCCCCGCGATGCCGCGCAGCAGGGCGGGGATGTCGGCCCCGCCCTCGGGCGCGAGCGCCGCCCAGTCGATGTCGTCCACGCCGTGAAGGGGGCCGGTGCCCGTCGTCGCGTCCATGATCGGACATTATCCCCGCGCGACGCCCCCGCCCGCGAATCCGCGGCCCCGGGCCCGCGGCCGCCGCCCCGGGCCCGGCCCGCCGGAGCGGTCCGCGACCCGGCTCCACGCACCGGGACGGCCGCCGCCGGGGTCCCTCGCCGCCGCGCGGCCGGACGAGCGCCGGGGTCCGCGGCCCGGCCCCCGAGCCCGCTGGAACGGCGGTGGCCGGGACCCGTCCGCCGCTGGGGTCGCCGACGCGCCGTGTCCGCCGCGCCGCGGCCAAACGTGACCCGTGACGTTGTGTAGTGGCAACATCCTTGATTGGTGACCGCAGGTCACCGAGCGCCGTGTGGGGAGTGGGTCGCATGTACTTCGCCTATATCCGGGCGTCCACCACCGATGTCCGGAACCCTCCGGAACTGGAGCCCGCCTGCCGGGAGGTCCCCGACGACGCCCGGCGCTGGTCGCGCCGCCGGGCCAAGCGCGCCAGACTCACCTGCGCCCGCTGCGGCCTGGACTTCCGCCGCCACATCGGAAGCGACCCCGCCGCCGTGGCGTTCGAGGTCACCGGCCCCGACACCCTGCCGCGGTTCGAGTGCGGCGGCTGCCAGCCCGACCTCCTCGCCGCCCTGACCGCCGCCGTCGCCACCCTCCCCGAACCGCTCCCCCGCGAGGCGTCGGCCTAGTGCCCTGATTCCCGGATGCTGCCGGATGAGCGGGCGGCCGCCCACGCCTCGCGTCGCACGGCGATTCGCGACGTCCGGCCGGGCCGGCCGGCCGAGCGCGATCGGCGCAGCGAGGCGGCGCCGAGGCCCCGCTGTGCCACCAGGCGGGGCCCGCGGAGCAGTCCCGGTAGAAGCGTGGTCGCGAGCCCGGACTGATCCGGAACAGGGCTCGGCCCGGACGGTTCGCGCGCGGCGCCGGGCGGGTCAGCCCGTGGCACGGAAGGTCGTGCGGTAGGCGCTGGGCGAGACCCCGAGCACAGCGTGCAGGTGCTGGCGCATCGAGGCCGCGGTTCCGAAGCCCGCGGCGGCGGCGACCTGGTCGATGGGCAGATCGCTCTGCTCCAGGAGATGGCGCGCGTGCTCCACGCGCTGGCGGGTCAGCCACTGCAGCGGGGAGACGCCGGTCTCTTCGCGGAAGCGCCGGGTCAGCGTGCGCACACTGGTGGACTCCCGCGCGGCGAGGTCGCTGAGCGTGAGCGGGCGGTCGAGGTGGTCCAGCGCCCACGCCCGGGCGCGCGCGGTGGAGGAGGCGTGGGGGCCGGGCACCGGGCGCGGGATGAACTGGGCCTGGCCGCCGTCGCGGTGCGGTGGGACGACCGTGTGCCGCGCGACCTCGTTGGCGACCGCCGCACCGTGGTCGGTGCGGACGATGTGCAGGCACAGGTCGATCCCCGATGCCTCGCCGGCCGAGGTGAGGACGTCGCCGTCGTGGGTGTAGAGGACGCCCGGGTCGAGCCGCACGTCCGGGAACAGTGACGCGAACAGGTCGGCCGACTTCCAGTGGGTGGTGGCCCGGCGTCCGTCAAGGAGCCCGGCGGCGGCCAGCACGAACGCCCCGGTGCAGATGGAGGCGATCCGGGTCCCCGGCCGGATCCGCGCCAGCGCGTCGGCCAGCCCCGGTTCGAGCCGCCCGCGCTCGTCGGCCGCGTCGGGTGCGTGCGAGGCCGGGACGACCACCGTCGACGCCTCGGCCAGTGCCTCGGGCCCGTGCTCGACGCCGATGGTGAAATCGGCGTGGGTGCGGATATCGCCCGGTGCGACCGCGCAGGTGACGACCGAGTAGAGCGGCCGGCCGCCGGGAGAGGCGGCCCGGCCCAGGATCTGGTGCACGATCCCGAGCTCCATCGGCATCAGCCCGTCGCGGACCAGAACGGCGACGGGGTGCCGATCGGGGTGGGTGAAAACGGCCATGGCCGGATTCTTTCACATGTTGTCCATCCGGCCACTCGCGCCATGGCGGCGCCGGTTCCACCATCGGTGTCATGAGGAACGAGACAGCGCAGAACACGTCGAACAGGGATGGCCGCGGCGCCGCCCGCGTGCACCGCGCCTGGTCGGTCGCCGCCGTCGCGGCGCTGGCGATCATCGCCGCGGGCGCCTTCGGCACCCTGCCGGGCCTGCTGGTCACGCCGCTGCACCAGGAGTTCGGCTGGTCCCACGGCGCCATCAGCACCGCGGTCTGGGTGAACATGGCGCTCAACGGGCTGGGCGCGCCGTTCGCGGCGGCGCTGATGGACCGGTTCGGCATGCGCCGGGTCGTCACCGTGGCGCTGATGGCGGTCGCCGCGGGAGCGGGGCTGACCACGGTCATGACGGCGGCCTGGCAGCTGACCCTGTACTGGGGGGTCCTCGTCGGGCTCGGGACCGGGTCGATGGCCCTGGCCTTCGCGGCCACGGTCGCCAACCGCTGGTTCGAGCGCCGGCGCGGCCTGGTCACCGGCCTGCTCAGCGCCGCGAGCGTCGCGGGCCAGTTCGCCCTGCTGCCGGTCCTGTCCTGGATCATCGACAACGGCCAGTGGCGCGCGGGAACGGTGACGGTCGCGCTGGCGGCGCTGGCGGTGGCCCCGCTGATCTGGCTGCTGCTGCGCGACCACCCGGCCGACCTGGGGCAGCGCGCCTACGGGGCGGCGGCGTGGCGCCCCGCCCCCGCTCCGCGGCCGGGCGCGGTCCGCCACGCCCTGCGGGTCCTGCGCGAGGCATCGCGGACGGGCACGTTCTGGCTGCTGGCCGGGACCTTCGCGATCTGCGGCGCCTCCACCAACGGGGTCATGTGGACGCACTTCGTGCCCGCCGCCCACGACCACGGGATGCCGCCCACCGCCGCGGCGTCGCTGCTGACGCTGATCGGGCTCTTCAACATCGTGGGCACGGCGTTCTCGGGCTGGCTGACGGACCGCTTCGACCCCCGCAAGCTGCTCGCGGCCTACTACGGCATGCGCGGGATCACGCTGGTGCTGCTGCCGCTGCTGATGGGGCCGGAGGTCCAGGCGTCGCTGGTCGTCTTCGTCATCGTCTTCGGCCTGCTGGACGTCGCGACCGTTCCGCCCACGATCGGCCTGAGCGCCATCCGCGGCCGTTTCGGCACCGAGGACAGCGCCATCGTCTTCGGCTGGACCCTCGCCGCGCACCAGGTGGGCGCGGGCCTCATGGCACTGGGCGGCGGGGCCGCCCGCGACGCGCTGGGCTCCTACACCGCGATGTGGATCGCAGCGGGGACCGTCTGCCTCCTGGCCACCGCCATGGCGCTGCTGATCCCCCGCCCCGTCCCGGCGACGCCCGCCCCGGCACCGATCGGCGAGGCGGCCTGAACCGGAGGCACACCCGGACAACGGGCCGCACGCCGTTCGCGCGGGCCGGGCGGGCGAAGCGAACCGCCCGCCGGGGTGCCCGCCGGATCCCCGTTCCGCACCGGACTCGCGCTCGGCCCTCCCCCGCCATTCGGCGACGCACGGCGGCTCAGTCCCTCGGCCCCGCCGGGGTGTCGCGGACCCTGCGGTCGAACTCCACCGCCAGGGCTCCGGAGCACGCGCATCGCCACCGGTCGGGTCCCGGATCCGGGGGCGTACCCGCCGCCCGCACAGGGACCAGCCGGCCGGAGGCACCGCTCGACGCACGCGCCGCACGGCGGCGAGGCCGGTCGGAGGCTGCCGTCCCCCAATACGGGCGGCGTCTACCTGTCCAAGGACGGCCGCCCCCGCGTACCGGCCGGGTCCCCTGCCCTCCCCCGTCCACCGCCCACACGACCCTCGCGGCAACGGCGGCGCGGAGGTCGTCGGCCAGGACGCCCACGGAGTCCTCGCCGCAGCCGCAGGAAGTTCAGGTCGCCGGCGGTGGAGGCGCCGGGACGCGCCGCCCTCTGGTCACGCCCGTTCCAGGACGGACCTGAGGGTGTCGGTCGGCGGTTCGGGGCGCAACGGCGCGCGGCGCAGCAGGGCGTCGAGCAGCGCCTTGGGGTTGGCACCGAACTCGCGCGCGTAGCCGCGGACGGTCGCGCGCGACCGCCGGTGCAGGCTCGGGTCGCCCACGCCGACCGCGTCCACGCCGGCGGCGCGGCACAGCGCGACGGCGCGGGGCAGGTGGAACGCCTGGGTGACCATGGTCGCACCGTCGACCCCGTAGGTGTCGCGCGCCCGCACGCAGGTGTCCCAGGTCCGGTATCCGTGGGGGTCGGCGACCACCGCATCCTCCGGGACCCCGTGTGCGACGAGGTAGGCGGTCATCGCGTCGGTCTCATGGCGCGACCTGGCGCTGTTGTCGCCGGAGACCAGCACGGCCCGCACCCGCCCCTCGGCGTAGAGCCGGACGGCGATGTCCAGCCTGCGCGCCAGCAGCGGGCACGGGCCGCTCTCCCAGACGGCGGCGCCGAGCACGATCGCCACCGGGCGGACGGGGACGCTATCGGCCGGGAAACGGTGGCGCAGGCTCGCCAGCCACACCCATGCCGTCGGCGCCAGGGCCGAAGCCAGCGCGGCCACGACGGCCGCGGCCGCCCAGGTTCCCGGTGACACGTGCATACCCCCAGAAGGTCGTGGGCCCGATGCCGCCGCGGGGACCGCGGCCACGGCCCCGGCGGGCACGCGGCGCGTTCTCCCGCTCACCGCCGCAGCCTAGCTGTACTGATCACAGAGGTTAGGTACAGCCCGGCGGCGATTTGACAGCAAGAGAGGGCCTCCGACATAGGTGTGGATTGTCGAAGATCAACACCTGTAGAAGGTCAGGAGGCCCTCCGTGGCCCACAC
>NZ_JBHSFQ010000067.1:0-7304 GCF_042653925.1 Nocardiopsis mangrovi | reverse complement strand
CGAACACGCTCTTGACCGAGGGGTCGCCCAGGATGATCTCCAGGCCGTTGGCCATGACCTCGGCCGAGGCGCCGCCGCCGATGTCGAGGAAGTTGGCGGGCTTGACCCCGCCGTGGGCCTCGCCGGCATAGGCGACCACGTCCAGGGTGGACATGACCAGGCCCGCACCGTTGCCGATGATCCCGACCTCACCGTCGAGCTTCACATAGTTCAGGCCCTTTTCCTTGGCCTTCACCTCGAGCGGGTCGCCTTCGGCCGCGGAGGCCAGGCCGGCGAGGTCCTGACGGAACTCGGCGTTCTCGTCGAGGGTCACCTTGCCGTCGAGGGCGACCACGCGGCCATCCTTGGTCAGGATGAGCGGGTTGACCTCGACGAGCGTGGCGTCCTTGCCGACGAAGACGTCCCACAGCTTCGTCACGATCTCGACGGCGCCCTGGGCGGCCGCCTCAGGGAGCTTGCCCTTCTTGACGATCTCGGCGGCGACCTCGGCCGGCGCGCCCTTGATGGCGTCGATCGCGACCTTGGCGACGGCGTCGGGGTTGGTCTCCGCGACCTCCTCGATCTCCATGCCGCCCTCGGCCGAACAGATCGACAGGAAGGTGCGGTTGGAGCGGTCGAGCAGGAACGAGAAGTAGTACTCCTCGGCGATGTCGCTGGCCTCTTCGACCAGGACCCGGTGCACCGTGTGCCCCTTGATGTCCATGCCGAGGATCTGCTCGGCCTTGGCCTGAGCGTCCTCGGGGCCATCGGCCACCTTCACACCGCCGGCCTTACCGCGGCCACCCGTCTTGACCTGCGCCTTGACGACAACACGGGACTTGCCCGCCGCCGCGAACGCATCGGCGATGGCACGCGCCTCAGCGGCCGTGCTCGCCACCTTTCCCTGGGGTACGGGAACCCCGTACTCTGCGAAGAGTTCCTTCGCCTGGTATTCGAACAGGTCCACGAGGGTCCGTCCTTGTTACTCGGCTGGCTGCAAGTGGTCTGCGGAGGTCGATTGACACGAAGCGGCGGAACCTTTGCAGGCCCTACCGCGTTGGAAGATCCGTCGAAAATGCCATCCGCACCATGCGGAAGCTTAGTCCTCCCGGCCCTAGTCAGCGGACACCGGGGCTGCGTTGACCAGTCAAACCACCATGCTTCGTGTGGCTTTGCCCGTTCTGCACCGGCTTCTGCCAGGGGATGCGGTGAGAAGTCGTGTGACGGGTCACACCGTCCTAACACGCGCTACGCGAACTGGTCCCAGGCCAGCCGGGCGAGCAGCGCGACCACCACGACCACCAGGACCCCCCGCACGAACCCCGCACCGCGGGTCAGCGCCATACGCGCCCCCACCTGGGCTCCGACGATGTTGGCGGCCCCCAAGGCGAGGCCGAGGAGCCACAGCACGTTGCCCTGCCAGGCGAACACCGCCAGCGCCCCGAGGTTGGTCGCGGTGTTGATGATCTTCGCCGAGGCCGAGGCCGTGACGAAGTCGAGGCCGATAATCGTGGTCAGCGCGATGATGAGGAACGTCCCGGTCCCGGGGCCGATGAGCCCGTCGTAGAAGGCCACCCCGCCACCCGCGAGCAGGACCACGGCGACGACGCGGTTGGGGGTCAGCAGCGCGGGGTCGGCCGCGGCGCCCAACGCGGGGCGGGCCACGACCAGGATGAGGACCGCCGCGAGGACCACCATCACGACGGGGCGCAGCACATCGGAGGAGATCGACGCGGCCAGGGCCGCCCCGCCCCCGGAGCCGACGAGCGCCAGGCCGGCGGTCGGCCACACGATCCGCGGTTCCAGGCGCAGTCCGCGGCTGTAGGTGAACGCGGCCGACGAGGTGCCGAAGATCGCCGTCAGTTTGTTGGTACCGAGGATCTGCGCCACCGGCGTGCCCGGGAAGGCCACGAGCATGGCGGGCAGCATCAGCAGCCCGCCGCCCCCGACGACGGCGTCGACCCACCCCGCGGCGGCCGCGGCGACGAGCAGGAGCGCGATGACATCGAATCCCGCGTCCACCCCGCGCTACCCGAGAACCGGGGCGAAGCGGGCGAGCGGGACACAACGGGACAAGACGGTGAAATGAGGAGGATGCACGATCAACGGAGTGTAGCCGCCGCCCCGCCCGCGCTCCCGGCCGGGCCCCACCCGGGCGGCCGGCACCTCGGCGGCACACCCCCGGAGTGAGAGCGCGCGACCGGCGAAAACACATTCCGAGTGCGCACCGCGACCCGCGGCGCACCCGTGTGTCACACCTTCAGGCGCGCATTCACCACGACCATTTTCACGGCCCGATGATCAGCGCGGAATGGCCACGGAAATCGAATTCGGGCACCATTCCACGACGCCCGCGGAATCGCCGGTGAACGGCGCCGGAAATCACCACGCCACCCGAAGTCCACCCTTGTCAGGGCTGGGGAACCGGCGCCGGATCGGGTGCCGCTGCGCCCGCCGGCCGCTATCCCGCCGCGTGCACGGCGCGGATGTTGCCCCGCACCCAGCCGCCGATCTCCTCGGTGGTCGCGCCGGGGGTGAAGATCTTGGCGACCCCCATCCGCTCCAGCACGGGGATGTCCTCCTCGGGGATGATTCCGCCGCCGAAGACGGTGATGTCGGTCGCGTCCGCGTCGCGCAGCAGCTCGATGACCCGCTCGAAGATGGTCATGTGCGCCCCCGAGAGCACCGACAGCCCGATGGCGTCGACGTCCTCTTGGAGGGCGGCGTTCACGATCATCTCCGGGGTCTGGCGCAGCCCCATGTAGATGACCTCCACGCCGGCGTCGCGCAGCGCCCGGGCGACGACCTTGACCCCCCGGTCGTGCCCGTCCAGACCCGGCTTGGCGACCACGACCCGGATAGCTGTTGACGCGCTCATGCTCAGCCCTCTCGCCTCCGGCCACCACCCCCGCGCCCGTGACCGGGACGGCGTCGGGCCGCGGCATCGACCTCGCCAGCAGCGTAACCCAGATCACCGGCGCTCTTGAACGGCCGGGTGGCGGGTAGTCGGCAGGTATGAGCGATGACGCATCCGAACTGGAACGACTGCCCTCCACGGAACTCCACGAGCGCGCCGTCGCGCTGGCCCGGCACCGCTGGGACATCCGGTTCTTCTGGCGGCTGCTGGAGGCGATCCCCGCCGCCGAAGCGGCCGCCGGAAACCTGGACGCCAGCGACGCGAGCATCGCCCAGGCGTCGGGCCTGGTGCAGGAGGCCCTGAGCGCCGAGGACGACCCGGGCGTGCAGGAGGCCCTGCGCCCGCTCTACATCGACTACCTCACGCGGCACGGCGAGGAAGGCACCCCCGGAGGCACCGAGCGCGGAGAGGGCGAGGGCGCGTAGCCGGGACGGATCGGCGACCGCCGCGGGCACCGCCGGTAACGGGGGTCGGGCATCATGGAGAGGCCGCATCGTACCTCCGTTCGACCGGGTCTTCGGGCCCGCCGCCCGAACCCGCCGGCAGCACCGACCGACAGGGAGCGCCGCCCCGATGGAACCCCGGATGACGCAGGACATGCTCCCGCTGGACGTTCCCGAGGCCCCGGGGCCGCTCCCGCCCACCGGATTCGCCGAGCCCGCGGAGACCATCCTGTACACGGTGGCGGGCTCCCCCATCGGGAAGATGCTGCTGACGTCGGACGGCGCGTCCCTCACCGCGCTGTGGATGGAGCCGCCCGGCGGAGGCCCCCTCCCGATCCGCGGCGAATGGCGCCACGACCCCGGGTGGTTCGCCGAGGCCGAACGGCAACTGGGCGCGTACTTCGCCGGCGACCTGCGCGAGTTCACCGTGCCCCTCGCACCGCACGGCACCGCTTTCCAGCGCCTGGTCTGGCGCGAACTCACCACCATCCCCTACGGCAGGACCACCAGCTACGGGGCGATCGCCAAGGCGATCGGGCACCCCAACGGATCCCGCGCGGTCGGCCTGACCAACGGCCGCAACCCGATCTCCGTCATCGTGCCCTGCCACCGGGTCATCGGCGCCAACGGCGCCCTCGTCGGCTACGGCGGCGGCCTGCCCCGCAAACGCCACCTCCTCCACCTGGAACGCACCGCCCGCCGGCCCGCCTGAAGGGCCGGGAGCGGACGCGGCGCCGGCCCGGCGGACGGATGGCGCGGCCGGCCCCAGGGGGCGGACCGGATGGCCTCGGACACCGGTGACGGAGGGGACGCACGCCCATCAGCACGCGATCCGGCCCGGTCCCCGTAGCGACACGGTGCGAACCGTCGGCCGGGGCGGGCCGGGCCGCCCATCGGCATCGCGCACCCGCGCCTCCGGCCCGAGACGATCCCCGCCGGGTGGTGCACGCCTCAGTCGGGCCCGGCACCGCTTCCCGGACACAGCGCGTCGACGATCCGATCCGCGTACGCGGTGTCGATCGGTTCGGCGGTGACGAGCAGGCGCAGGAACAGCGGCGAGATGAGCCGTTCGATGAAGAACGCGGCGTCGGTGTCAGGGGGGAGTTCGCCACGCGCGACGCCGCGCTCGACGATGGCGCCGGCACGGGCGAACCGCTCGCTCCAGAACGTCCGGCCGGCCATGGCGATCTCCGGGTCCCGGCCGGCATCGGAGACCAGCGTGCGCAGCAGGGCCTGACCGCTTGGTGAGGAGATGTGCGCGACGATCGCGTGCGCGAGTCGGCGCAGGTCCTCGCGCAGCGATCCCGTATCGGGCACCGGCACCGCGCTGGCGGACCGCGCGAGCAGTGCCTCCGCGACGAGCTCCTCCTTGTTGGCCCACCGCCGGTACAGCGTCGCCTTGTGCACCCCGGCGCGGCCGGCGACCCGTTCGAAGCTCAGCTTCGAGTAGCCCGACTCGACGATCTCGTCGAGCACCGCGGCGAGGACCGCCTCATTGACCCGTGCGCTGCGACCGCCGGGGCGCATGCGCCGCTGCGGGT
Organism: Nocardiopsis mangrovi; assembly: GCF_042653925.1. Classification (NCBI taxonomy): domain Bacteria; kingdom Bacillati; phylum Actinomycetota; class Actinomycetes; order Streptosporangiales; family Nocardiopsidaceae; genus Nocardiopsis; species Nocardiopsis mangrovi. The sequence goes on along the minus strand of NZ_JBHSFQ010000067.1, from coordinate 2,424 downwards.
CGCCTCGGCGTGCCGGTGCCCCCATGACCACCTCCCTTATGGCGACAACATGTTGCCACAAACGGACATCGCGTGCGAAGGTTCTTCTGGCGACATGGGGTCGCCACAATAACGGGGAGTCTCATGCCGGCGCTCGCTGATCCACCGTCTTCTGATCGCGCGACGCACACGCGTCGCGACCTCGCCGGCCGGGTCCTGGTGGGCGTCGCGGCGCTCGGCGCCGCGTCCGCGGCCGCGGACGCCCTGTGGTCGCTGGGCGGCGTGGACGACGCGGTCAAGATCGTCAGCGCGTGGCGGGCCTATGGCCTGCTCGTGTTCGGCATGCTGTTCGCGCTGCTCGCGGCGCGCCCCCGGGCCTACCGCGGCGTGTGGGAGATCGTCATCTTCCACAAGCTCGCGATGACGGCGACCGCCGTGGTGTACCAGATGCGGGACGGCGTGGCCGATGCGGGCACCGTCGTCATCGTGGACGGGGTCCTCACGGTCGTCCTCATGGCCGGCTACGTCCTGTGCCGGGGGTGGAGTCCTCGGCCTCGACCGGCGGCAGGCGACTGAGAACCGCGGTCGGCGGATCGCCGCCGGGTTCCACCGCGGTGCGGTACTACCAACGTCGGCGCACAGTGCCCTTGGGGCCCGCCACCAGGCTCGCCGCCGGAACATCGTCGACAACGGTCGTTCCGGCCGCGATGACGGCGTCTCGGCCGATGCTGACGCCCGGCAGGATCATCGCCCCGGCACCGATCCACACGTTCTCCGCCACGTCGATGGGAGCGCCGCTGAGGAACCGGCGCCCCTCGCCTGGAGCTCCGGATCGTGGATCGGCATGAAGCGGTCGTCGGTCATTCGAGGATTGTCGCGCAACCGCCAGTGGTGCCGGACACGCATGATCCGTCGCGCGCGCTGGCGAGACTTCGGCGCGGTCCGATCGCACGCATCCGGCCGCCACTATCCTTCTCTTCCGTACACGGCTTCGCCGGCCCTGGGGGACCCATGACCAGTAGCACCGATCCGATCCCCGCCGACTTCCCTCCGCCCCGCTCCTGCCCGATGCACCAGCCCGCCGAGTACGAACGCCGCCGCACCGAGGCACCCGTGGCCAAGGCCGAGATGCCCGGAGGCGGTTCGGCGTGGCTGCTGACCACGTTCGACGACGTCCGCGCCGCGCTGTCGGACCCGCGGCTGAGCTCCGACCGCAGGCGGCAGGGCTTCCCGCGATACGCCCCGACGATCGGGATCAACGCCGCGGTCTCCTCCGGCGGTTCGTTCGGCGACCGGCCGCTCATGATCGGCCTCGACGGCGACGAACACGCGCAGGCCCGCCGCGCCGTACTGGGCGAGTTCACCGTCAAGCGCATGCGCGCACTGAAGCCGCGCATCCAGGAGATCGTCGACGACCACATCGACGCCATGCTCGCCGGGGGCTCGTCCGCCGACCTCGTGCAGGCCCTCTCCCTCCCGGTGCCCTCACTGGTGATCTGCGAGCTGCTGGGGGTCCCCTACTCCGATCACCCCTTCTTCCAGTCGTGCACGACCACGCTGCTGTCCTGGAAATCGAACTCGGACGAGCGACGCGCGGGGCTCGTCGACCTCTACGGCTACATCAAGCGCCTGTGCACGGACAAGGAGAACGCGACCGATCCGGGCGACGACCTCATCGGTAGGCAGATCGCGAGGCAGCGCGAGCAGGGCGGAGCGGTCGACCACCAGGGCCTGGTGGCGACGGCGCTCATCCTGCTCATCGCCGGCCACGAGACCACGGCCAACATGATCTCCCTCGGAACCGTCGCCCTCCTGGAGAATCCGGGCATCCTCGCGAGGCTGCGCGACGACCCCGCGCTGACGCCGGCGGCGGTCGAGGAGCTGCTGCGCTTCTTCAGCATCACGGGACCGGTCACGTCGCGCGTCGCGACATCCGACATCGAGATCGGCGGAGTCCCCATCCGCGAGGGCGAGGGCGTGGTGGCGCTCCTCGCGTCGGCGAACCATGACGGCACGGTGTTCGCCGACCCCGCGGCCATCGACATCGACCGGGGTGCCAGGCACCACGTGGCCTTCGGATACGGCCCCCACCAGTGCCTCGGGCAGAACCTGGCGCGGCTCGAACTCCAGATCGTGTTCGACACCCTCTTCGCACGCATCCCCGGTCTCCGGCTCGCGGCTCCGGTGGAGGAACTTCCGTTCAAGAGCGACTCGACCGTCTACGGCCTGCACGAACTGCCCGTGGCCTGGTAGGACGCCCGACCTCGTTCGCGCATTCATGTTTCACTTGTTCACAAGGGGTCGCGAAAAAACCCACAAAAAAAGGTGGGGGCAGGAACCAAAGCTCCCACCCCCACCAAAAAAATGTCCGGCGGCCACCTACTCTCCCACCCCACCACAGGGCAGTACCATCGGCGCAAAGAGGCTTAACGACCGGGTTCGGAA
>NZ_JBHSFQ010000066.1:0-7314 GCF_042653925.1 Nocardiopsis mangrovi | reverse complement strand
GCGATCTCCCCCTGCGAATGACCCACCACCCCATCAGGAACCACCCCCACCCCACGCCACACCTCGGCCAACGCCACCATCACCGCGAACGACACCGGCTGCACCACATCCACCCGATCCAACCCCGGCGCACCCCCCACACCCCGCACCACATCCACCAACGACCAACCCACCAACGGATCGATCACACCCGCACACCGCTCCACCACACCCCTGAACACCCCCGAAGCCCCCCACAACTCCGCACCCATCCCCACCCACTGCGCACCCTGACCCGGAAAAACGAACACCAACCGACCAGAAACATCCGCCACCCCCGACACCACACCCGGCGCCGACACGCCATCGGCGACGGCACGCAACCCCGCCACCGCCTCACCCCGATCACCCGCCACCACCACCGCCCGATCCCGCAACACCGCACGCGACACCACCAACGACAACGCGGCATCGGTGTCGTCGAGCCGCGGCCGTTCCGCCAGGAACCGGGTCAGGCGGTGGGCCTGTTCGCGACGCGCCGCGGAGCCGTGGGCCGACACGACCCACGGGACCGGGCGGAGGGTGCCGGGGGCGGGCGGCGGGACGGGGGCGGGTTCCCCTGCTTCCGCCTCGAGGACGAGGTGGGCGTTGGTGCCGCTCATCCCGAAAGCGGAGACGGCGGCGCGGCGGGGCCGGCCGGTGTCGGGCCATTCCCGCGACTCGGCCAGCAGCTCCACCGCCCCCGCCGACCAGTCCACCTCCGAAGACGGCGCGTCGACGTGCAGCGTGCGCGGCAGGAGCCCATGGCGCATCGCCATGACGGCCTTGATGACCCCGCCCACACCCGCGGCCCCTTGCGCGTGTCCGACGTTGGACTTCAGCGACCCCAGCCACAGGGGACGGTCGGCAGGGCGCCCGCGCCCATACGTCGCCAGTAGCGCCTGCGCCTCGATCGGGTCGCCCAGCCGGGTGCCGGTGCCGTGCGCCTCGACGAGATCGACGTCGCCCTCCGTGAGCCCGGCGTCGGCCAAGGCCGCGCGGATCACCCGCTCCTGCGACGGCCCGTTCGGCGCGGTCAGCCCGTTGGAGGCACCGTCCTGGTTGACCGCCGACCCCCGCACCACCGCCAAGACCGGGTGACCGTTCCGCCGCGCATCCGACACCCGCTCCAACAACACCAAACCGACACCCTCACCCCACCCCGTGCCATCGGCCGACGCCGAAAACGCCTTGCACCGGCCATCGGGCGACAACGCACCCTGCCGCGAGAACTCCACGAAGACCCCGGGCAAGGGCATGATCGTGGCGCCGCCGGCCAGCGCCATGGAGCACTCGCCCCGCCGCAGCGCCTGAGCCGCCAGGTGGATCGCCACCAGCGACGACGAACACGCGGTGTCCACCGTGATCGCCGGACCCTCCAGCCCCAGCGCGTACGCCACCCGCCCCGAGGCGACACTGCCCGCGCTGCCCACGGACAGGAACCCCTCGAACTCCTCGGGCACACGCTGCCGGAACGCGTAGTTCTGGTAGACCACGCCGGTGAAGACCCCGATGTCGCGGCCCTTCAGCAACGACGGATCGATCCCCGCCCGCTCCACGGTCTCCCAGGACACCTCCAGCAACAGCCGCTGCTGCGGATCGATGGTGATCGCCTCGCGCGGGGAGATCCCGAAGAAGCCGGCGTCGAACGCCGCGGCGTCGTGCAGGAACCCGCCTTCGCGGGCATAGGAGGTGCCCGTGTGCCCGGGATCGGGGTCGTAGAGGGCGTCGAGGTCCCAGCCGCGGTCGACCGGGAACCCCGAGATCGCGTCGACGCCGTCGGCGACCAGCCGCCACAGGTCCTCGGGAGAGTCCGCCCCGCCAGGGAACCGGCAGCCCATGGACACGATCGCGATCGGCTCCTGTGCCCGGGACTCCAGCCGGCTCACCTGCTCGCGCGTGCGGTGCAGTTCGGCGGTGACCCATTTCAGGTAGTCGACGAGCTTGGCTTCGTCGGTCATGGAGGTCGGCCTCTTCTCGTGGGGGTACCCGCGGGACCCGGACCGGTTCAGGGCCGGTCGCGGAGGGAATCGCTCACGCCGAGGGCATCAGGTCGGCGTGCAGTTCCGTGGGGAGGTCCCGGCGGTGCTGGACATCGAGCTTGCGGTAGACCCTCGTGAGGTGCTGCTCCACCGTGCTGGGCGTGATGAAGAGCTTCGCGGCGATCTCGCGGTTGGTGTAGCCGACGACGGCGAGCGCCGCCACGCGCCGCTCGGAACCGGTGAGCGAGGAGATCCCGGCCGATCCCGCGGGGGTGGGGACGGTGACGCTGACGGAGTCGGGATCGGGGAAGGTACCGAGGCACAGGGGCGACGCCTCGCACATCCGGGCGAGCTGCCACGCCCGGCGCACCATCATCCGGGCGCGCTTGCGCTGGCCGAGCGCGTGGTGCGCGCGGCTGAGGTCGGCGATGGCGCGGGCCAGCTCCAGCCGGTCGCCGCATTCCTCGAAGACGTCGACGGCCTCGGCGAGGAGCTGCGGGCGGCGCTCCATGGGGCTCCCCGCCGCCAGCACGCGCAGCGAGAGGCCGCGCGCCCGCGAGGCGCCCGGGCCCAGCCGGGTGAGCTGTTCGTGCGCGAGCCGCCGGGCCTGGTGCTGGTTTCCGAGCCGCTGCCACGATTCGGCCGCCGCCGCGCGCCACGGCACGAGCCCGGGGAGGTCGACGCCCCAGCGGCGCACGAGCTCGCCGCAGGACAGGAAATCGGCGAGCGCGGCGTTCGGGCGGTCGGCCCCCAAGTGGTGGTGGCCCCGCGCGTACAGGTAGTGCACGCCGTGGCGGCTGTGGAACATGTCGTCGGGGACGGGGCGGGCCACGAGAGCGGCGGCGCCGGAATGGTCGCCCATGCGGGTCAGGGCGAGGACGAGGGTACCGATCGGGAGGCCCGCGGCGATCCCCCAGCCCCGCGGCGGCAGCCGGTCCAGTGCCGCGCGGGCGTCGCGGGCGGCCGATCCGAGGTCTCCCTCGCGCAGCGCGGCCTCGGCACACGCGGCGTGCAGGACGGCGTCGAGGACGGGGAACCGCGGCGGGCCGGTTCCATCGGGCGGCCGGGGTGCGCCGGACGACCGGATCCGCTCGCAGGCGGCCACGACGGCGCGGGTGGAATCGGTGCTCAGCAGCGCGGCCACGGCCAGCAGGGCGGATTCGACGGACCACGCGGTCACGCGTCCGTGGCCCATTTCGGCGAGGACCGTCCGCGCCCACCGGGCGGCGTCGTGCGGGTGGTCGCGCCGCAGCAGGCCGGCGATCCGGCCGGCCGATAGCAGCCAAGTGTCGGCGCCCGGGGGCCGCTGGGGGCGCGGTCCGATGGCGGTTCGCGGCCACCGGGTCGCGCGGGCGAGTGGCGGGTGGCCGACGGAGAGCCAGGAGTCGAGGGCGTGCAGCTCGATCGCCGTTCGGTGGTCGCGGCCCGCGGCGGAGGCGCGGAGCAGGTCGAGCCCTTCGGCGGCTTCGGCGCCGCGGCCCTGCCAGAGGAGCTGGCGCACCAGTTCGGTGCCGTCGTGCGGATCGAGGCGGCCGGCGCGCGCGGCGCCGGCGAGGGCCGGCAGGTGGCGGGCCGCAGCGGAGGGATCGGTGTGCCACTGGGCGCGGGCGAGGCGGGCGGTGACACCGATGTGTCCGGGCCGTCCCGCGCAGGCCCGGTGCGCGGTCTCCAGGCAGGCGACGGCGTGTGCCGGATCGCCGCCCGCCAGCGCGTGTTCGGCGGTTTCGCAAAGGGCGTCGAGAGCCCACGGGCCGGGGTCGGGCCCGGCCTCGATCAGATGCCGGGCGATGTCGGCGGGGGCGGCGCCCTGGGCGTTCAACCGGAGTGCGGCGCGGTGGTGGAGGCGCGCGCGGGTGTCGGACGGCAGGTCGGCGAGGACCGCGGACCGTGCCTCGCGGTGCCGGAAGCCGCGGTCGCCGAGGAGTCCGGCGGCGGTCATGGCCTGGAGGGTGGCGGCCGACAGCGCGGGGTCGGCATCGACGAGCGCCCCGGGATCGGGTTCCGTGGGGGCCGGGCCCAGTACCGCGACGGCACGGGCGAGGTCGGTCATGAGCGGCCCACCGCGGTGCAGGCAGCGCAGGACGGCGCGGCGGTAGTGGTCGCCGGCCGGGGCGCCGGTGGCGGCGAGGTCGTCGAGCAGCGCCCGCAGGAGACGGGGGTTGCCTCCGCCGGCGGCGATGAGGGCGTCGGTGTGGTGCGCCGCCGTGTGGACGCCGAGCCGATCGACGGCCAGCTCCCTGGCGGAATCGTCGGACAAAGGCGACAGGCGGAGGTGCCGTCCATAGGGCGGATGACGGAACTCGGCGTGGATCGGTGCCATTCCGGGCGACGTGCGGATGAGGTCGGTGCAGACGACCATGGCGCGCGCGGATCGCATCCGCCGGACGAAATAGAGAAGGAAGGACAATGACGGGTCGTCGGAATTGTGGATGTCGTCGATGGCGAGGACGAGCGGATTCTTTCCGCGGAACTCCGAGAACACGCGGAGGATACCGTGATAGACCCGGGCGGTTTCCGGTCCGGCCCGATCGGGGCCGGGGCGGACGCCGGGATCCGGGGCGGACAGGGCCGCGCCGTCCTGGAGCAGCCGGGCCGCACGATCGCGCGATTCGCCGGAGAGGTCCTGGTCGTGGAGCAGTTGGCCGACGACCCCCAGCGGAAGGCGGCGTTCCATGGAAGAACAGCTCGCGGTCAGGACCGTGGCGCCGGCCCGGGCCGCGCGCTCGGCGAAGGCGCCCAGCAGCGCGGAGCGCCCGCACCCCACGGGTGCTTCGAGGAGAGCGACCCGCCCCTTTCCGGAAAAGCAATCGGCCAGCAGGTGTTCCAGCGATGCCAAGTGCCCGCCTCTTTCGAGTAGCACCTTCACCTCCTGTCGTACGCTTCGGTTTTCACCGCGGAATGCGCATACGCCCCACCGATGACCAGCATACGGATCACACTCCGGCCGAACAGAGTGGTATTTCCATGCGATATCCACCGGGCGGCCATCATGGACCCATTGGAACCGCCCCGCTTCGATCCGGGCGCCCGGTCCGGTCACGGGCCGGGCGGCGTGTCTTCCCGCAATGGGACGGGGGTGGCATGATGGCGGCCATGAAACGACGCCGAAAGGCCCATGCCGCGTAACCGGCCCGGCGCGCTGCGCGCCCGACGACCACTGCCCCGGATCTCCGCGGACACACCGCCCAAGCCCATCGACGGGCTCTCCCTGCGGACCTGTCGCGCCGTGCACACCGTGGAGGCCCTCCCCGGCGGCTTCCCCGTCTTCCCCGGGTGCGCGGAACTCGCGTTGCGCCGTTACCGGGAGTTCCTCTCCGCGCCCGGCGGACGCCCCCTGTACCCCCGGCCGGCCCCCTGCCAGTGCCGGATCTGCGCCATGGACGACGTCACCCACGCACGTGACGTGCTGGAAGCCGTGATGGTCAGACTGCCCGTGCGGCCCCGCGCCGAACTCCGGCGTCTCGCCGCCCCTCTGGACACCGCGTTCCTGCGGCGCACCCTCCCGGACCCGCGGGCGCGCTCGGGATCCTCATGGCCGGCGGAGCCCTGGTGGCACCACCGCATCGGCCAGGGGGACCGCGGATGACCCCCTGCCGACGCACCGTGTGGCGCCCTCACGGGGTCGAGCGACCGAGGTGCTCGTCGATGAAGGAGAACACCTCCGACGCCGACGCCTCCTGGATCCTGCCGACGACGTCGGCCGCCTCCCCGCCGGCATCACCCCGATCGTCATCGGCCTCCCACCGGGAGAGCAGGGCGCGCAGCCGCAGGGTGACCGTGCTCCGGGCCCGCCCATCGGCACCGGGGCCGCGCATCGCGGCTTCGAGCCGGTCCAGCTCCACGAGGACGGGATCGACGATGTCGGCCGGCTCCGACGAGATCCGCTCGCCGAGTGCCCGCGCGACGTCGGCGGGCGTGGGGTGGTCGAACAGCAGGGTCGCGGGCAGCGGGATTCCGACGGCGGAGCGCAGCCGGTTGCGCAACTCGACCGCTGTGAGCGAGTCGAACCCGGCTTCCTTGAACGACAGGTCGGCGGCGACCGCGCCACCCCTGGAGTGCCCCAGAACGTGAGCCGCCTGCTCGCGAACGAGGTCCAGGAGTTCCCTCTCGCGGTCCGCCGCGCCCGCTTCCGCCCACCGGCGCATCGGCTCCGGGGCGGGGGCCGCAGCGGTGTCCGCGCCGAGGAGGGACTCGGTGTCCGGATCGACGGGTGCCGCCGACTCACCCGACCCGGACTTTGGAAGGTCGAGCCAGTAGCGCCGGTGCTGGAAGGCGTAGGTCGGCAGATCCACGCGCCGGGCGCCACCGCGCGGGATCACCTCCGCCCACGAGATGTCCGTCCCCCGCACATGCACCCGGGCCAGAGCGGTCAGCGCCGACGTGACATCGTCGCGGTCGCGGCGCAGCACGGATGCGCACACGGCATCCGCGGGCGCTCCGGGGGTGCCGGATTCCGCGGAGGCCGCCGCGATGACCTCCTCGGCCATCGCGGTCAGCGTGCCCCCGGGGCCCAGCTCCAGGAACATGTCCGCGCCCGCCTCGCGAGCGGCGGCGACACCGTCGGCGAACCGGACCGTCGACCGTGCCTGTTCGATCCAGTACCCCGGGTCGCCGAGCATCCCCGGGTCGGCCACCCGGCCCGTGACGCCCGAAACTACGGGGATCCGGGGCCGCCCGTAGGACACCCCCGAGAGAACCCGCCCGAACTCCCCCAGCATCGGCTCCATCCGCGCCGAATGAAACGCATGCGACACCCGCAACCGACGCGCACGCACCCCCTGACCCGACAACCGGTCGACCACCCCCACCACCGCATCCTCATCCCCCGACACCACCACCGACTCCGGCCCGTTCACCGCAGCGACCGACACCCCCCCGACCCCGAACAGCACATCCGCCACCCGATCCTCACCCGCCTCGACGGCCACCATCGCGCCCCCCGCCGGCAACGCCTCCATCAACCTCCCCCGCGCCGCCACCACCGCCACCGCATCACCCAACGACCACACACCCGCCACATACGCCGCCGCGAGCTCCCCCACCGAATGCCCCACCACCACCGACGGCCGCACCCCCAACGACCCCACCCACCGAAACAACCCCACCCCAAGAGCGAACAACCCCGCCTGAGCGAACACCGTCCGACCCAAAACCCCCTCATCCGACCCGAACACCACCTCCCTCACACCACCACCCGCACACCCCCCGAGCGCCCCGTCCAACGCCCCGCACACCTCATCAAAAGCCTCCGCGAACACCGGAAACGCCCCATACAACCCCCGCCCCATCCCCACCCACTGCGACCCCTGACCCG
>NZ_JBHSFQ010000065.1:0-7998 GCF_042653925.1 Nocardiopsis mangrovi | reverse complement strand
TCCCCGCACGACCAGGATCGGAATCGAACAACGACCCCAGATCCCACCCCCGATCCACAGGAAAAGGCGCGACCGCGTCCACCCCCTCCGCCACCAACCGCCACAGATCCTCCGGCGACCCCACACCGCCCGGGAACCTGCACCCCATGGCCACCACCGCCACCGGCTCACCGGTGGGGACCACGGCGGCAAGCGCGGTGGGCGCGGCGGGGCGGCCGCCCGGCAGCTCCGCGTACAGATGGGCCGCGAGGGCCGCGGGGGTGGGGTGGTCGAAGACGAGGGTCGCGGGGAGCCGCAGCCCGGTGGCGGCGTTCAGCCGGTTGCGGAGTTCGACCGCGGTGAGCGAATCGAACCCGGCCTCACGGAAGGCGCGGTCCGCACCGACCCGGTCGCCGGACGGGTGGCCGAGGACCGCGGCGGCCTCCGCCCGGACCAGGTCCAGCAGTGCCGGTATCCGCTCTTGTTCGGGGAGCGTGGCGATCCGCTGGGCGAGGGCGTGCCGGTCGCCGGCCGCGTGGGCCGTCGTACGGCGGCCGGGGCGGACCAGTCCGCGCAGCAGCGGCGGCACGCGTCCCTGGGTATCGCGGACGCGCGCCGGCGTGAGGTCGAGCCGCGCCGGCACCAGCAGGGCATCATCGCCCCGGAGAGCGGTGTCGAAGAGCTCCAGCCCTTCGTCGGTGGTGAGGGGGCGCACGCCCTGCCGTGCCATCCGATCGCGGTCGGCTCTGCCGAGGTCGCCGGTGAGGCCGGTGCGCTGCTCCCACAGCCCCCAGGCGAGGGACACGGCGGGCAGCCCCTCGGCGCGTCGCCGCTGCGCCAAAGCATCGAGATAGGTATTGGCCGCCGCGTAATTGGCCTGCCCCGGATTCCCGAACACCCCCGACGCCGACGAGAACAACACGAACGCCGCCAGATCCAGACCCCGCGTCAACTCGTCCAGATGCCGCGCACCATCGGCCTTAGGCCCGAACACCGCGGCCAGCCGATCGGGCGTCAGATCGGTCAGCAGGGCATCGTCCAACGCCCCGGCCGTGTGCACCACCGCGGTCAGCGGATGCTCCGCCGCAACCCCCGCCAGCAGCGACGCCACCGCCGCCCGGTCACCCACATCACACGCCACCACCCGCACACGAGCACCGTGTTCCTCCAGCTCACCCACCAGCCCCGCCACACCCGCCGCCGCCGGACCTCGCCGACTCGCCAGCACCACATGCCGCACCCCGTGCACCCCCACCAGATGCCGGGCCACCGCGGCACCGAGCGTTCCGGTCCCGCCGGTGACGAGCACCGTGCCGTGGGGATCGAACGCCGGCCCCGTCCCGGCCGGCCCCGATGCCGTGCCGGCGCGGGCGAGGCGCGGGGCGAACACTTCTCCCGCCCGCACCGCGAGCTGCGGCTCGCCCAGGCCGGCGAGCGCGGGCAGCAGGGCGCGCGACGCCTCGTGGTCGTCGGTGTCGACGAGCACCATCCGGTCGGGGTTCTCGGACTGGGCCGAGCGGACCAGCCCCCACACGGCGGCGGCCGCGAGGTCGCGGACGTCTCCGGGTCCCACAGCGGGGACGGCGCCGCGGACGACGACCAGCAGCGGTGACGCCCCCTCCTGCGGGGCGGCGGAGCGTGCCTGGATCTCCGCCAGGACACCGGCGACCACCCGGTGGACTCCTTCGGGACCGTCGCCGTCGGCCGGGGCGGCGACCTCCAGCACGTCGGGTGCCGCCGGGCCGGGAGGGGCGGGTGGGGCCAGGGAGACCGGGACCCAGTCGATCCGGAACAGGGCGTCGGCGCCCGCCCCCGGCCTGGGGAGGGCGATGATCCGATCGGGATCGATCTCGCGGAACGCCAGAGACCCGATCGAGGCCACCGGCCGGCCCTCGGTGTCGGAGGCGAGCACGGTGATCGCGTCGCCTCCGTGCGCGGCGATCCGCACCCGCAGCCCGGTCGCGCCCGAGGCGTGCAGGCGCACGCCGTTCCAGGCGAAGGGCAGCGGGACACCGCCACCGGCTCCGGGGTCGCGCGGCGCGCAGAACCCGGCGGCGTGCAGGGCGGCGTCGAGCAGGGCGGGGTGGATTCCGAAGCGCTCCGCCTCGCCCCGGTGCTCGGCGGGGAGGGCGACCTCGGCCAGAACGGCGCCGTCGCACCGCCAGGCCGACCGCAGCCCGCGGAACGCGGGGCCGTAGTCGTAGCCCGCCGCGGCCTGGAGGTCGTAGAAGCCGGCGAGGTCGACCGGCTCCGCGCCGGCGGGGGGCCACTCCCGCTCGGCGGCGGGGTCAGGGGCGACGGCCGAGCGGTCCGGGGGATCGGCCGCGAGGAACCCGCCGGCGTGCCGCTCCCAGGTGCCGGAGGCGGCGGCGTCGCCGGCGCGGGAGTGGAGCCCGACCGGGCGGCGCCCGGAGGCGTCCGGGGGGTCGACGGCGACCTGGACCTGTACGGTGCCGTGCTCGGGCAGGACGAGCGGGGATTCGACGACCAGCTCGTCGAGCACGGCATGGCCGACTTCGTCACCGGCGCGCATCGCGAGTTCGACCAGTGCCGTGCCGGGGACCAGCACGGTCCCCGCGACCGCGTGGTCGGCGAGCCAGGGGTGCGTCGACCGGGAGACGCGCCCGGTGAACAGGACGCGATCCTCGCCGGCCTGGCGCACGACGGCGCCGAGCAGCGGATGGTCCGCCGCCCCCAGCCCCGCGGCGGCGAGGTCGCCCGCCGCGGCCCCCATGTCGAACCAGAAGCGCCGGCGCTGGAAGGCGTAGGTGGGCAGGTCGACGCGCCGGGCGCCCGGGAACACCGCCGCCCAGTCGACACGGGCCCCGTGCACGTGGGCTTCGGCCAGCGAGTGCGCGAACCGGCGTGGTCCGCCGTCGTCGCGCCGCAGGGAGCCCACGACGGCGACGTCCGCGGCGGTCTCCTGGATCGCGGCGGCGAGGACCGGGTGGGGGCTGCACTCGACGAACACGCCGTGGCCGTCGGCGGCGAGGCGGCGGGTGGTGTCGGCGAAGCGGACGGTCTCGCGCAGGTTGCGGAACCAGTACCCGGAGTCGAGCAAGGCGGTGTCGACGCGCTCCGCGGTCACCGTGGAGTAGAAGGGGATGTCGCAGGAGCGCGGGGCGATGGAGCCCAGGACGTCGGCGAGCTCGTCGCGGACCTCCTCGACCTGCGCCGAGTGCGACGCGTAGTCGACGGGGACGTCCTTGGCCCGCACGCCGCCGGCCGCGCAGGCGGCGGCGAGCTCCGCCAGGGCGCCGGTCGCGCCGGAGACGACCACCGACTCCGCACCGTTCACGGTCGCGATGGACAGGCGCTCGCCCCACGGTTCGATCAGCTCGCCGGCCCTTTCCTCGGGCAGGGCGACCGAGAGCATCCCGCCCCGCCCCGCCAGGGCGAGCAGCGCCTTGCTGCGCAGCGCCACCACGCGCGCGGCGTCGGGCAGCGACAGCGCCCCCGCCACACAGGCCGCGGCGATCTCGCCCTGGGAGTGGCCGACGACCGCCGCGGGCTCGACCCCGCACGAGCGCCACAGCGCGGCCAGCGACACCATCACGGCGAACAGCGCGGGCTGGACGATGTCGGCCCGGTCGAGCCCTGTTCCGCTGCGCAGGACGTCGGCGGGCGACCAGTCGACCAGGGGGGCCAGCGCCTCGGCGCAGGCGTCCATCGACGCGGCGAACACGGGGGAGGCGCCGAGCAGGTCCACCGCCATCCCGGCCCACTGCGAACCCTGGCCGGGGAACACGAACACGGCCCCGCCGGCGCCGGGGCGGGCCCGCCCCCGGATCGCGCCGGCGGCCGGGGCGCCGGCGGCGAGGGCGTCGAATCCGGCCCGGGCCGCCTCACGGTCGCCGGCCACGACGGCCGCGCGGTCGGGCAGCGCGGCGCGCCCCGCCGCCAGGGAGAAGGCGGTGTCGGTGAGGTCGTCGCCGCAGTGGTCGGCGAGGTGCGCGGACAGGCGCGCGGCCTGGGCCCGCAGGGCGTCGGGGCCGTGCGCCGAAATGGGCAGCACGACGGCGCCGGGCGGGCCGGAGACGCCGAACGGGGCGGTGGCGGAGCCGGCCGGCGCGGGTTCCCCGGGAGGGGCGGGTGCCTGTTCGACGATGACGTGGGCGTTGGTGCCGCTCACCCCGAACGCCGATACCCCCGCGCGGCGTGGGCGGCCGGTTTCGGGCCAGGCGCGCGCCCGGGTGAGCAGTTCGACGGCCCCCGCCGTCCAGTCCACGTGCGGCGACGGGGCGTCGACGTGCAGGGTGCGCGGCAGGAGTCCGTTGCGCAGCGCCATGACGGTCTTGATCACCCCCCCGACGCCCGCGGCCGCCTGGGCGTGGCCGATGTTGGACTTCAGCGACCCCAGCCACAGGGGGTCGCCGCGGCGCTCGCGCCCATAGGTGGCGAGCAGCGCCTGTGCCTCGATGGGGTCGCCCAAGGTGGTGCCGGTGCCGTGCGCCTCGACGAGGTCGATGTCGGCGCCCGTGAGGCGGGCGTCGGCCAGGGCGGCGCGGATGACGCGCTGCTGGGAGGGCCCGTTGGGCGCGGTGAGGCCGTTGGAGGCGCCGTCCTGGTTGACGGCCGTGCCGCGCACCAGGGCGAGCACGTCGTGTCCGTTGCGGCGGGCGTCGGACAACCGCTCCAGCAGCAGCACCCCGACGCCCTCGGACCAGGAGGTGCCGTCGGCGGCGTTGGCGAACGACTTGCAGCGGCCGTCGGGGGCGAGTCCGCGCTGCCGGGAGAATTCGGCGAACGCGCCGGGGAGCGCCATGACGGTGGCGCCGCCGGCCAGCGCCATGGAGCAGTCGCCGCGGCGCAGCGCCTGGGCGGCGAGGTGGATGGTGACCAGGGACGAGGAGCAGGCGGAGTCGATCGTGATGGCCGGGCCTTCGAGGCCGAGGACGTAGGCGACCCGCCCCGACGCGACGCTGCCGGCGATGCCGGTGCCCAGGTAGCCTTCCAGCTCATCGGGCACGGGGTGCAGCCGGGTGGCGAAATCGTGGTAGACGATCCCGGTGAAGACCCCGACGTCGCTTCCGCGCAGCGAGGCGGGGTCGATCCCGGCGCGTTCGAACGCCTCCCAGGACACCTCCAGCAGCAGCCGCTGCTGGGGGTCCATGGCCACGGCCTCGCGGGGGGAGATCCCGAAGAACTCCGGGTCGAATCCGGCCATGTCGTACAGGAACCCGCCTTCACGCACATACGAGGTGCCGGGGCGGTCGGGGTCGGGGTCGAAGAGGGCGTCGAGGTCCCAGCCGCGGTCGTCGGGGAAGCCGCCGATCACGTCGGCTTCGTCGGCCACCAGCCGCCACAGGTCCTCGGGGCGGGCGACTCCGCCCGGATAGCGGCAGCCCATGGCCACGATGGCGATGGGATCGTGTCGGTCGGCCTCGATCTCGCGCAGCCGCTGCTGCGAACGGCGGGCGTCGGCGAGAACGCGCTTGAGGTAGTCGCGGAGTCGCTGGTCGTCCGCCATGGTGAGTCGCTCCTCAAGGTGGCCGGTGCGGCGGACGTGCGTCGCCGCGTTCGGGTGAGCGGGCGGCCGGAGCCGTTCGCGGGGGTCAGGCGGGGCCGAACTCGCTGTCGATGAACTGGAACATCTCGTCGTCGGTCGCCGCGTCGAGGTCGAGGTCGGTGCCGTTGCCGGGGTTCGGCGTCGAGCCGCCCTCCCAGCCGGCCGTGAGGGAGCGCAGCCGCTCGGCGATCCGGGCGCGCAGGTCCGGGGCGGGGTCGGCGGCGGCCAGTGCCGCGGCGAGCGCGTCGAGCTCCGCGAGGACGGGCGGGGTGCCGGCTTCGGTGGTGGCGAGTTCGGTGTGCAGGAGGTCGGCGAGCGCGGTGGGGCTGGGGTGGTCGAAGACCACGGTGGCGGGGAGCACCGCCCCCGACGCGGCGATCAGCCGGTTGCGCAGTTCGACGGCGGTGAGGGAGTCGAACCCCATGTCGCCGAAGGCCCGGCCGGGGGCGACGGCGTCGGTGCCGGCGTGCCCGAGCACGGCGGCGGCCTCGGTGCGGACGAGGTCGAGCAGGACGCGGCGGCGCTCGGCCGGCGGCAGGCCGGCGAGCCGGGCGGCGAGTTCCCGTGCCGCTCCCCCGTGCTCGGCGTCCGCCGTGGCGGGTCCGGAGGTGTCGAGCAGGGCGCGTACCTCGGGGAGTCCGTCGAGCAGGGGGCTGGGCCGCATGGAGGTGAACCGGGGGGCGAATCGGTCCCAGTCCATGTCGGTGATGGCGAGGCAGGGGTGGGGGTCGCCCACCGCCTGGGCGAGCGCGCGCACCGCGGTCTCGGGTTCCATCAGGACCAGGCCCGACCGTTCGAGCCCTTGGCGCACGTCGGCGGAGAACGTGGACATGCCGCCGCCGTCCCAGGCGCCCCACGCGATCGAGGTCGCCGCGCGGCCCCGTGCCCGGCGCCGTTCGGCCAGGCCGTCGAGGTAGGCGTTGGCAGCGGCGTAGGCGGCCTGTGTCCCGCTCCCCCAGACCGCGGCGTTGGAGGAGAACAGGACGAAGGCGTCGAGGTCGCGGTCGCCGAGGAGGCGGTCGAGGTGCGCGGCGCCGGCGGCCTTGGCCGCGAGGACGTCGGCGGTCTCGGACATGCCGGTCTCGGCCAGTGGCGACTGCCGGGCGACCCCGGCGGCGTGGACCACGGCGGTGAGCGGGGGGCGGCCGGGCGGGTCCTCGATCAGCCGGGCGACGGAATCGGGGTCGGCGATGTCGCACGCGGCGAACGTCACGCCAGCTCCCAAGGCGGTGAGGTCGTCGGCGAGTGCGGTCGCTCCTTCGGCCGCGGCCCCGCGGCGGCCGGCCAGCACCAGGTGCTCGGCGCCGTTGCGCGCGAGCCATCGGGCCACGTGCGCGGCCACGCCGCCGGTCCCGCCCGTGATCAGCACGGTCCCCCGGGGGCGCCATGGGCGTTCGGGGCGATCGCGGGGGGCCGGGGCGTGCTCCAGCCGTCGGGCGAGGGCGCCCGATGCGCGGACCGCGACCTGGTCTTCGGCGGTGTCGCCCCTCAGGAGCGCCACCAGTCGGCGCGCGGCGGGGTCGTCGACGGTGGCGGGCAGGTCGACCAGGCCGCCCCACCGGCCGGGGTGTTCCAGGGCGGCGACGCGGCCCAGGCCCCACACCGCCGTCTGCGCGGGATCGGTGTCGGGGTCCGCGCCGCCCGGGGACACCGCTCCGCTGGTGGCGCACCACAGGGGGATGGTCAGCTTGAGGTCGTCGACGGCTTGGACCAGGGCCAGCGTGGCGCCGAGCCCGGAGGGGAGGACGGGCAGCCCGGGGTGGTGGCCGGGGAGGAGGGCGAGCAGGGACAGCAGGAGATCGGGGGCGCGGTCGTCGGGGAGGTGGCGGCGCAGGAGCCGCGCCAGGTCCTGGCGGTCGAGGTCCGCGGGCCCGACCGGGATCGTCAGCACCCGCACGCCCAGTGCGGTGAGCCGGCCGAGGAGTGTCGCGGCGGTCGGGGGGTGCGGCGGAGTGCCGGGGGGCGCGAGGCCGGCGTCGGGGACGAGCACGGCCCACGTGCCCGGGTCGCGCGGGAGCGGGGGGTCGGCGAGGGGTGTCCAGGTGACGCGGTAGCGCCAGGAGTCGATCCTGGCCTGCTCCCGCTGCCGCCGGTGCCAGCCGGCGAGGGCGGGCAGCACCGTGGAGAGCGCGGCGCGGTCGGCTGGATCGGTGAGCGCGAGTTCGCGGGCGGCGAGGTCGGTGTCGTCTCGATCGGCGGCGTCCCAGAAGCGGGGGTCGGTGCCACCGGCGGCGGGGGCGGGCCCGGCGGATTCCGTCAGCCAGTGGCGTTGTCGTTGGAAGGCGTAGGTCGGCAACCCCACCCGGCGCGCACCCGACCCCTCGAACACCACACCCCAATCCACCCCCACCCCCCGCACCCACAACTCCCCCATCGAACACAACAACCGCCGCATCCCACCGTCACCGCGCCGCAGCGTCCCCACCACCACCGACGGACCACCACCCGCTTCCTCCACCACCCCCTCCACCGCACCCACCAACACCGGATGCGCACTCACCTCCACAAAA
>NZ_JBHSFQ010000064.1:0-8192 GCF_042653925.1 Nocardiopsis mangrovi | reverse complement strand
CACCCGAGACACTGCCGTCCTGCTGGTCCAGCGCCTCGAAGAACCTTGCCTTCAACCCCTCAAAATCCACGGTCCCCGCAACTCCCTGAAATCCAGGGTGTTGCGGGGACCGCTAGAACCCGCGCTTGGGGCCGGGGGTCCTCGTGTTCCGGGTGGTGGAGCGGTGGCTAGAAGTCGAACCCGCCGAAGTCCCCGCCGCCGAAGTCGCCGCCGCCGACATCACCGCCGAAGTCGCCTCCGGCGCCGACGTCGCCCATGCCGGCGCCCATCAGGCCGCCGCCCATCATGGACCCCATCATCGAGCCCATCATCATGCCGGTGAACATGCCCATCATCATGTCCGTGCCGAAGTAGCCGCCCGCGTAGGGGGCGTAGGCCGGCCCGGCGTCGTAGTAGGGGCGGCGCTCGCCGTTGACCTCGACCAGCCGGACATCGGGGTCGTAGCCGGACAGGACCGCCTGGGAGCAGGCGGGGCAGGCCGGCACCGAGCGCGGGGAGCCGCCGGGCGGCGCCCACTGGACGTCGCGCTGGGACGGTCCGTGCTGGGGGTTGAAGAAGCAGGGCTTGCGCCGCTCGGGGACGGTGTCGCCGCTCATCCGCGCCCGGGTGGCGACCATGTAGTAGCGGCCGTCCTCCAGGGCGGTGGTGACCTGCTGGATCTCCTCGGGCGCCCGGATGTTGTCGAGCGTGGCCTTGGCGCGGTCGTAGGAGTCCATGGCGTGGGTGTAGTCGGCGCGGGTGGGGTCGTCGACCTTGGCGAGGTCGATCTCCAGGCGCGCGATGTCCTCACCCAGGCGGACGACGTCCTCGGTGGCCATCTGCTTGATCTCGGCGAGCTCCTTGGCCTCCTTGGCCTCGCGCTTCTTCTTCGAGTTGTAGAGGAAGAAGCCGCCGCCCGCGACGGCGAGCACCAGCAGGGCGACCAGCACGCCGCCGAAGACGCCGGAAGCGGCGTCGGCGGACTGCTCGGCCGCTGCGGCGTCGGGGATCGAGGCGAGGGTGTCGATCTGGTTGCCGCCGCCCTCGGTGTAGGCGTCCTGCTGGATCGACTCCAGGGCCGAGGCGTCGAGGTCGGGCGAGCGGACGAAGTAGCCCTCGGAGCCGACGAAGCCGGCGTAGACGCCGTCGCCGACGTCGTCCATGATCGGGTCGAGGTAGGCCTCCAGCGCGCTCTCCGAGGAGAAGGTGCCGTCGGGCAGCAGCACGTAGTAGACCGGGACCTCGGAGTTCTCCGCCGCCTGGACCAGGACGTCCTGTTCGGCCTGCGGGAACACGTCGGAGATGCTCTCTTCGATGAACACGTGGTCGTCGCGGAGGTCGCCGGCGACGTCACCGGCGGCGGGTGCATCGGCGAACGCCGGTGCCGCGGCCATGACCACGGAGAAGCCTGCGGTGAGCAGGGCGGGTGTTACCAAGCGGCGCAACATGATCGTTCCTCTCGCCTCCCTCACCCACTACTGACGAACGGGGGGAGGGGAAGGTTCCCCGCCTGCTCCGTCCGTGTGGGGCCGGTGGTCCCCCACACTACGGGCGGCCCGCAAGTCATGGCAGGCCGCCCGTTGGCCGATGCCGGAAAGCCCCCGTGTCAGGAGGACGGCGGCTTCGCGGCGGAGCCCGCGGTGACGGTGTCGCCGCCGGTGTCCCCGCCCGGAGCGGCCGCGTCGTCCGTCCGCGCCGGGGCGTCGGACACGTCCGGGTCGACGAAGCCGTCGAGCCCGCGCGGCGCGTTGTAGCGCGCCAGGTCGAGGATGTTCTCGCGCTTGGCGACCACCGCGGGGATGAGCGCCTGGCCGGCGACGTTGGTGGCGGTGCGGCCCATGTCCAGGATCGGGTCGACGGCCAGCAGCAGGCCGACGCCCTCCAGCGGCAGGCCCACGGTCGACAGGGTCAGGGTCAGCATGACCGTGGCGCCGGTGGTGCCCGCGGTGGCCGCCGATCCGATGACCGACACGAACGTGATCAGCAGGTAGTCGGTGATGCCGAGCTGGATGTCGAAGAACTGGGCGACGAAGATCGCCGAGATAGCCGGGTAGATGGCGGCGCAGCCGTCCATCTTGGTGGTCGCGCCGAAGGGGACGGCGAAGGACGCGTAGTGGCGGGGCACGCCGAAGTTGGTCTCGGCCACACGCTGCGTGACGGGCATGGTGCCCATGGACGACCGCGAGACGAACCCGAGCTGCACCGCGGGCCAGACGCCGGTGAGGTACTTGACGACCGAGAGCCCGTGGGCGCGCGCCAGGACGGGGTAGACCACGAAGACCACCAGCGCCAGGCCGATGTAGATGGCCGCGGTGAACCACCCGAGCGCGCCGATGGTGGTCCAGCCGTAGCTGTAGACGGCGTTGCCCAGCAGGCCGACCGTGCCCAGCGGGGCGAGGCGGATGATCCACCACAGCACCTTCAGCACGATCTGCAGCGCCGACTGCGTGAAGGCCAGGAAGGGTTCGGCGGCCTTGCCGACCCGGACGGCGGCGACCCCGACCGCGATCGCGATGACGATCAGCTGGAGCGCGTTGAAGTCCAGGCCGGTGGTCAGTGCGCCCGCGTCGTCGGCGGAGGTGCTCGCGCTCAGCCCCAGGAAGTTGGCGGGGACCAGGCTCTCCAGGAACGCGATCCAGGAGCCCTGGGTGTCGGGCGCCTCCGCGCCGCCGGGGCTGACCCCGCTGTTGACGCCGGGGCGCACGATCAGGCCCAGGGCGATGCCGATCACCACCGAGACCAGCGCCGTGATGGCGAACCACAGCAGGGTCTGGCCGGCCAGGCGGGCGGCGTTGGAGACGTTGCGCAGGCTCGCGATGGAGGAGACGACGGCCAGCAGGATCAGCGGCGGGACGATCGTCCGCAGCAGCGTGACGAAGGTCGAGCCGATGGTGTCGAGGGTGACGGCGAGCCAGTTGGGGTCGTCGGCCGAACCGCCGAGCTGGCGGGCGACCACGCCCAGGGCGACGCCCAGGACGAGGGCGGCGAGGACTTGGACGGCGAAGGGGATGCGGCGCAGTGCTGATAGCACGGTGGTGCTCCAAGCGAAGGAGGATGCCGGGACGCCCGAGGATGGGAGGGGCGGCCGGGGGACGAGGGAGCGGCGCCGCTCAGGGCGCGCGCGTACGGGGAACGGTGGGTGAAGGCGTCAGGAGCGCCGACACGCCTGACTGGCGACGCGGCACAGGTCGATGTGCCGGCGCTCGGTGAGGCCCCAGAGATTCGTCACGATGGAGAACAATAGCCAGCACGCCGCGGTTATTCCCTACGCAACGGAGTGACAATCCGGTCTCAATTGTCACTCTTGTCGGGAATGACCGCTTTTATTGCGGTGAGGGCTCAGCCGTGGCGCAGATCTCCCCGGAGGACACGCTGCACGAGGTCGTCGGCGAGGTTGCCGTACCCGGTGGCCGACCAGACGCTCTCCGGGGCCGGAACCTCGAAGTAGGCGACCCGCTCGCCCTCGCGCGCGACCGACAGCGCGACCGGCGCGCGGTGGCCGCGCACGGCCGCTGCGCAGTCGGCGCACGCGTGCACCCGGACCTTGCGCGGGGACCCGAGCGCGCGCCAGTTCAGGGGCTGGGTGGCGGTGGGGTGCAGCGGATCGAAGTAGCAGTGGCGGCGCGCGGCCGGTGGCCGCCTCCCCCGCTGGCGCGCCTCGGCGGCGCGCAGCGCGTCCTCGCTCATGTGCAGCAGGACCCGGGCCCCGGCGAGGTCGGCCATTCCTTGGGCCGCGTCGAGGGCCTTGCCGGCCGCGTGCTGGGCGTCGAGCGCCGCCCTGTACTGCTCGGCGGCCTCTGCCGCCTGGGGTGCGTCCTCGGCCAGGGTGAACGCGCCCAGCCGCTCCGCCACCTCCACGAGTTCGCGCTCGACCTCGGCGCGCAGCCGGGCCAGCCGGGCGTCGTCGGCGTTGTCGAAGGCCACCAGGCGCGGGACGGCGGGCGTGCGCCTGCGGTACAGCAGCAGGCCGCCGACCGCGGCGGCCGCCACCAGCACCGCCGCTCCGGCGGCGAGCCACGGCGCCACTCCGGTGCCGTCCGGGGCCGCGGACTCCCCGGAGTCGTTCCACAGGCCCTCGTCGAGCGCTTCGCTCGCGCGCTCATAGGCGGCGTCACCGGTTCCGGTGCCGATCAGCTCCACCGTGTCGCTGAACAGCGCGGACAGTGGGACGGCGCGGTCGGCGTCGAGGCTCACGGCCATGGCGGCCTCGTGCGCCTGGTGCTCCCGGCCGGTGCCGAAGTCGATCCCGGTGATCCAGGGGGTCGAGCCCAGCTCCGCGGTCAGGTAGGAGCCGTCCTCGCCGACGCGGTCGTGCACGGTCCCCAAGAGCTGGTCGGGCTCCCCGTTCCAGGGGTCGCCCGCTACCAGCGGCACGACGACCACGTAGACCGGCTTGCCCGTCTGCTCGATCTGCTCGGTGAGCTCGGCCTGGGCGTCTTCGGGCAACGCCGACGTGACGGCGGGATCGACGTAGACGGGGGATTCCCGCAGTTCCTCGGCTATCCGCTCGGCCGGGCTCGCCGTATCGGCCGTGGCGGCGGACGCCGCCGGGGCGGCGGAGGCCCCCGCCATCGCGGCGAGGACGCACACGCCTCGCAGGAACGACAGGGGCCACGGGTGGCGGATCCGGCGGGCGGAGGCCGGGCGAGCGAGCGGTCTAGTCGGCATCGAGTTCCTTGAGGACGCGCCGGGGCAGGTCGGGGATGCGGCGGCCGTACTGGGTGGTCGTCCAGAAGCCGTCGGAGAGGTAGTGGGGGCGCCACTTGCCGTCCGAGTGCAGCCGCAGCACCCGGTCGGTCAAGGGCCGGTCGAGGCCGGCCACCGCGTGGCAGGCGGCGCATACGGCGCCCTGCGGGCCCTTTGCGGGCAGGCGCAGAGTCGGCTTGCCGTACCGGGTCGCGGCCCGGCCCTCCAGAGCGGCGCCGTGCAGGGGGTTGGCCAGGCAGAACGCGCGGCCGGAGTCGGGCTCAGGGGTCGTCAGCGCCGCACGGGCCGCCCTGACCATGGCGATCCCACCGACCAGCCACTGGTCGTCCCGCCCGCCATTGCGGATCAGCGTCGCGGCGTCGTAGGCGGCGACGGCCGCCGCGTGGTCGGCATGCTCGTGGGGGGTGCCGGCGAGTTCGCGGGTGAGGCGGCGCAGCTCGGTGTCGAGCATGCGCACCAGGCGCCGGTGCGAGGGCCGGGTGGGCGCGCGGCGGGCGCGCAGGAGCGCGGGCAGGTGGCGCTCCGCCTCTGGCGCGATAACGGGTCGCACCCTCAACCGCCGGTGCAGGAGCGCCGCGATGCCCGCCCCGGCTCCCAGCAGGGCACCGCCGAGCAGCGCCCCCACGAACAGTCCGGGGACGAGGTCGGTGGTGTAGTCGGCGGCGGCCGGCTCTTCGGGGACGAACTCGGGGCCGGTCGAGAGTTCGGGGGCGGCCATGGGGACCGGGCTCTCGGCCGGCGCGGATGGCGCGGTGTCGACGTCCTCCAGCACCGCGGCGACCTGCTGGGCGAGCAGCCGGCCCCGCGCTGTGGGGATGTCGTCGGCGGGTGGATCGGGAGCGTCATCGGGGTACAGGGCCGCCAACTCATCGACCGGAACGCCGAACAGCACGGTCGTGAGGCGGTAGGGACCGGTGCCGAGGTCCGGCGGGGCGGCGGCGATGTACACGCCGTCGCCGTCCTCGCCCATCGCGTGCCGGACGGCGTGCAGGAACAGCTCGCGATCGCCGCCCGACTCGTCATAGGGCGTGGAAGGGGTCACCACGACGTAGACGGGGTGGTCGGCCCCAGCGATCAGATCGGCGAGTTCGCCGCGCTCCTCGGCGCCGACGAATTCGGCCGCCTCGGGGTCGACGAACAGTGGGTCGCCGTGCAGGGCCTCGGCGACGCGTTCGGTGCGCGTGGTGTCGCCCACGTAGGGTGGTCCGGCCGAAGGCGAGGGGGCGAGTCCGTCCGCCGCGGCGGGGGCCGCCGGGCAGGCGAGTGCGGCACCGCACGTGAGGAGAGCGGCTGCGAGCACGCTGGAGGGCTTCACCGCCGCACCCCCGAGCGCACGTGCCCGGCGGCGCGCCGCAGCGCGCGGCGGGCGCAGTAGGCGGCGATCGCGAGGGTCGCCCCGATCAGAATGCCGGCCGAGAAGCCGATGTTGTTCCGGCCGACGACGCTGTCGGGGTCGAGGTCGTCCGCAAGGTCCGACCACGCGCTCCCGGCGGGGTCGGGAGAGGCCGTGGCCTCGTAGAGGGCGTGGTCGCGTTGGATGCGCTCACGGGTGGCGTCCAGCCGTCCGGCGGCATCGCCGGAGGAGATGTTGCCCACCATGCGCTCGACGCAGGTGACCGGGGCGGTGCGGCTCGAGTGGAGGTTGGCCTCGGTGACGGAGTCGGCGAGGCCGGGGACGTGTACCCCGTAGGCGACACCGGCCACGGCCAGCGCGGACCCGCCGCCCGTGACCGACAGGTACAGGCCGTCCTCGCCCAGCCGGTCGTGGACGGCGGCGAGCAACGGCTCCTTGCGGTAGTCGCCGCCGGGTGCGGGCGCGGCGATGACGAACACGGGGACGTCGAGGGGCGCCACCGCCGCCGCCATCGCCTCGTGGGTGGCGGCGAGGTCGCCGCCGGCCATGTGGTCGCTGACGTAGACCGGGTCCTCGGCGAGGCGGTCGGCGAAGAACTGGGCCTGCCCGATCTCGGCGCCTCCGGGCGCGGCCGACGCGGGGGCGGCGGCGCAGCCGATGAGCGCGGCGACGGCGGCCGACACGGCGGCCAGCCGGATGGGAGCGGGATTCGGGGGGATGCGGACCACCGCAACAGCGTACTGAACCCCCATCGGGCCACATTCGAGCCCCCGGGCCCAGGCGGACTCGCCGTGCGGGTGACGCGGCGGAGCCGGGCCTGCGGGCACGGCTGGAGAGGGGGGTCCACGCTCTGCGGGCGCTGGGCCCGGAGACCTGGTGGCAGGCGGAGGAGGACATCCGCGAAACGGCGGGCCGTTTCGCGGCGCACCCCGAGTACGCCGGGACCGCGCGCGGCCGCTCACCGCGCCCCCCGGGCCGCGTGCTCAGGTGTCCTTGATCTCGCAGACGACGCCGCCGTTGGCGATGGTCTCGCCCGCTGTGACGGTGAGCCCGGTGACCGTGCCCGGCTTGTGGGCGGTCAGGGGCTGCTCCATCTTCATCGCCTCGATGACGACCACCGTGTCGCCCTCGGCGACCAGGCCGCCGTCCTCGGCCACGACCTTGACCACCGTGCCCTGCATGGGCGACACCAGGGCGTCGCCCCCCACCGCCGTGCCCGCCGCGCGGCCGCCGCGCCGGGACGGCTTCTTGGCGGCCTTGCGCTCGCCCCCGCCCAGGCCGGCGGGCAGCACGACCTCCACGCGCTTGCCGCCGATCTCCACGGTCACGGAGTCGCGCGCGCCCGGCTCGGCCTGGCCGAGCGGGCCGGCGTAGGGGGCCACCGTGTTGTCGAACTCGGTCTCGATCCACCGCGTGTACACGGTGAACGGCTGTTCCGGGTCGGCCGGGGCGAACGCCGGGTCGTCGACCACCGCCTGGTGGAACGGGATGACGGTCGGCATCCCGCCGACCTCGAACTCGCCCAGCGCGCGCCGCGACCGCTGGAGGGCCTCCGCCCGGTCGCGCCCGGTGACGATGAGCTTGGCCACCATCGAGTCGAACGCCTGCGGGACGGTGAACCCGGCCTCGCAGCCGGTGTCCACCCGCACCCCCGGCCCGCCGGGCAGGGTGAAGGCGGTGATGGTGCCGGGGGCGGGCATGAAGTTGCGCCCGGCGTCCTCGGCGTTGATGCGGAACTCGAAGGAGTGCCCGCGCAGCACAGGGTCGGTGTAGCCCAGCTCCTGCCCCTCGGCGATGCGGAACATCTCCCGCACCAGGTCGATGCCGGTCACCTCCTCACTGACCGGGTGCTCCACCTGGAGCCGGGTGTTGACCTCCAGGAAGGAGACCGTGCCGTCCTGGCCCACCAGGAACTCGCACGTGCCCGCCCCCACGTAGCCGGCCTCGCGCAGGATCGCCTTGGAGGAGGAGTACAGCAGCTCCAGCTGCCCGGCCGACAGGAACGGCGCGGGGGCCTCCTCGACGAGTTTCTGGTGGCGGCGCTGGAGGGAGCAGTCGCGGGTGGAGACCACGACGACGTTGCCGTGGGCGTCGGCCAGGCACTGGGTCTCGACGTGGCGGGGGCGGTCGAGGTAGCGCTCGACGAAGCACT
>NZ_JBHSFQ010000063.1:0-9092 GCF_042653925.1 Nocardiopsis mangrovi | reverse complement strand
AAGGACATCATGCGCTGCCTCAAGCGATTCGTCGCCCGCGAGGTCTACCGCGCACTGGCAGGAACACCAACCGAACACATCACTCAAACCGACCTTGCTCCTGCCGCTTGACATCTATAGGAGCATCTCGAACACGTCACCGACGCCGAGTACGCCGGGCCGCGCGGCGGCGCCGGCGCCCGTCCCTGACGGTCCCGTACGCGACACCGCCCGGTCCGCCGCCGGCGGCGCCTCCGGCGCGGTCCCCCGGGCCGCGTGGACGGGGGGGACCGCCCCGCGCCCACCCGGGGTGGCGGGTCGGCACGGTGGGCGCGGGGCGGAACCCGGGGGCCGGGATCCGGCTCAGCCCGCCGCCCCGTTCGGGGCGGTGCCGGCCGCGGTGCGCGTTGGCCCGGGCCGCAGGAGGTCGAGTGCTTCGCCCGCGCTCGCGGCGTGGCGCACGAGCGCGCGGTCCGCGCGGGTGATGAAGCCCGCCGCCCGCGCGTGGTCCAAGAGCTTCACCAGCGGGTCGAAGTAGCCGGAACCGCCCGCCAGCACCACGGGCTTGTCGTGCAGCCCCAGCTGGTTCCAGGTGAGGGTCTCGAACAGCTCGTCGAAGGTGCCGTAGCCCCCGGGCAGCACGAGGACGGCGTCGGCGAGGTCGTACATCAGCGCCTTGCGCTCGTGCATGGACGCCACGACCCGCAGGTCGCCCAGGTCGCGGCGGCCGAACTCGCGTTCCATCAGCGAGCGCGGGATGACCCCGGTGACGGCCCCGCCGGCCGCCAGCGCGGCGTCGGAGACCGCGCCCATCATGCCGGCCCCGCCCGCGCCGTAGACGATGCGGGCTCCGCGGCGGGCGCACTCGGCGCCGATCTCGGCCGCGAGCCGCCGGTGCCGGGGGTCGGTGCCGGCCCCGGCTCCGCAGAACACCGCCACGCGCAGCCCGGTGCCGGCGCGGCCGGTGCCGGGGCGGCGCTCCCGCCCGTCCGCTGCGGGGGCCGCGGACCTGCCGTGGCCCGGGTCCTGGGCGAGGGCGGGCGCGCGGACGGGTGCGTCGGGGGACGGCGCCATGATCTCGGCGAGTTCGCCGCCGGGGACCACGATCAGGTCGTCGGCGTGCGGCCCCCTGCTGATCCCGCTGACGGGGACCTCCAGGTGCGCGGAGACGTAGCGGATGAACGCGGTCAGCTCGGCGGGCAGGTCGGCGTACTCGCGCGCCCGCGCGGCCGGGGTGCGCCATCCGGGCAGGTAGGTGTAGATCGGGGTGCAGGAGCGCAGGTAGTCCTCCTCGGGGCGGAACGGCAGCGGGCCGTCGTCGCCGGGGCGCCGGTAGCCGACGCACACCCCGATGCGCTCGAAGCCGTCGAGGACGTCGAGCTTGGTGAGGACGACGCTGGTGTAGCGGTTCAACGCGGCCGACCAGTGCGCGTGGGCGAGGTCCAGCCAGCCGCAGCGCCGGGGGCGGCCGGTGGTCGTCCCGGACTCGGCACCGCGTTCGCGCAGGAGGGCGCCGAGCTCCCCGGCCTCCTCGGTGACGAACCCGCCGTTGCCGACCATGGTCTGGTACGCCTTCAGGACGCCGACGCGGTGGCGGACCCGCGCGCCGTCGACGCCGGTCCCGGTGGGCACCGAGTGGAACACGGTGGGCGAGGTGGTGACGTAGGGGTAGATGCCGTGGTCGATGTCGATCAGCGGCCCCTGGGCACCTTCGAACAGCACCGGCCGGCCGGCCTCCACCGCGGCGCCCAGCAGCGCGGTGGTGTCGGTGGCCATGGCCAGCAGCATCGGGCGGTGGGCCCGGATCCAGTCGAGGTCGTCGTCCGCGCACGCGGGCGGGAGCCCGAGCAATGCGGCGCTGAGCCGCAGGCGGTGGCGGACCAGGTCGAGGTCGGCGGTGTCGCGCACCCGCACGCCGGTGCGGTTGTACTTGCAGACGTTGGCGGGGCCGATCCCGCGCCGGGTGGTGCCGATGACCTCGCCGCCGGCGCGGTCGTCGTCCTCCTGGCGGGCGTCGGCGCGCAGGTGGAGCGGCAGGACGAGGTGGGCGCGGTCGCTGAGCAGCACCCGGCCGCTCGCGGCGAGGCCGCGGGCGTCGAGGCCGGCGAGTTCGCCGGCCAGGGTCGCGGGGTTGACCAGGACGCCGTTGCCGATGACGCCGACGACGCCGGGGTGGCGCATCCCCGACGGGACGAGGTGGTTCTTCAGCACGGTCGCGCGGCCGCGGCCGTCTCGGAAGGCGACGGTGTGGCCGGCGTTGTCGCCGCCCTGGACCCGGACCACGAGGTCGTGGTGGGGTGCCAGGCGGTCGACCATCGCTCCCTTGCCGCCGTCGCCCTGCTGGAGGTCGCCGACCCAGGTGACCGGTGCGGGGCCGCGGTCGCGGGGCGGGGCCGCGGGCAGGCCGGCGAGCAGGTCCGCGCGGATCCGGGCGCGGCGGGCGCGCACGGCGCCCAGGAGGGCTCGGGGGTCGGTGGCCGGATACCGGCCGTCTGCGGCGTTCTCGCTCATGGGTCCGGTGTCCTCCTCCATAGCGGGCGCTTCGGCGACGGCGGGCGATGGGCGGCGGGGAGCGCCGGGGCCGGCGTCACCAGGTGACCGGGATGGCGGCGGGCAGGCGGCTGAGCAGGTCCGCGCGCCATTCGAGTTCGCCGACGGGCACCGCCAGGCGCATGGTCGGGAACCGCCGGGTCAGTTCCTCGACGGCGACCCGGACGGCCATGCGGCTGAGGGCGCTGCCGGGGAAGTCGTGGGTGCCGCGGCCGGACGCGAGACGGCCCTGGCCGTCGCGGTCCAGGTCGACGCGGTCGGGGCCGGGGAAGGCGGCGGGGTCGCGGTCGGCGGTGTCGGCGCTGATCAGCACCAGCTCCCCCGCCCGGATGGTGGCCCCGCCGATCTCGACGTCCTCTGTGGCGACCCGCGGCATGCCGCCGTGCTGGACGAGGGCGTAGCGCAGCAGCTCCTCCAGGGCCGCGCTCGTGACGTGCTGCGCCGCGCAGAGCCGGTCCCAGGTGGGGCGGTCGCCGAGGATGTCGACGAACGTGTTCGCGAGAACGGCGACGGCGCCGAAGTGGCCGGCGCCGAGGACGTTCACGCAGGCGTCGGCGAGCCGGTCGTCGTCGACGCGTTCGGCCGGTGGGCGGGCGGCGTTGTGCTCGCGGAACCGGCGGACGATCCCGTCGGGGAGGCCGGGGCGGGCCAGCACGGCCCGGAAGTAGTCGTGGGCCTGGGCGGCGTCGACCGTGTCGTCGGCTCCGATGGCGTTGAGGCGGATCAGGCCGGCGAGGCTCGACTCGCTCAGTGCGGCGGCGTCGTCGCCGGGGATGCCCATGACGTGTCCGGTGAGGGCGACGGGGAGGGCGCGGGCGTAGGAGGAGAAGAGGTCGGCGGGTTGCGGCCCGGCGGCGATGGCGTCGAGCCGGGCGCGGGCGGTCGCGCGCACCCAGGGCTGGAGTTTGCGCGCCTTGGGCGGGGCGATCGCCTTCATGAAGACCTTGTGCAGCCCGGCTTCGCGGATGGCGGTGAGGGCCGAGAGGACCTTCGTCGGGATGGCGGGGACGTCCCGGCCGGGATCCGCGGGGGCGGCGAACGGCTCCACGGAGAGGCGGTCGTCCTGTAGGGCGCGTACGGCCAGCTCGTGGGAGGTGATGAGCCACGCGGGGTCGCCGGCGCGGGTGAGGACCCGGGTGACGGGCCGGTTCCGCTGTAGCTCGCGGTAGCGCGGGCTCAGTGCGTCCCCCCGGTGGGAGAAGGGGAAGCACGGAAGTGCCTCGGAGTCGGACACAGGGCCTCCTGTCGGGGTCGGCTCGGTTCGGGCGGCGGCCGGGGGTGCCGGGCACCGGGCCGCGGTCCGGCCCCTGGGGCGGGTCCGGGCGCGGCGGCGGGTCACCAGCGGACCGGGATGGCGACGGGCCTGCGGTCGAGGAGGTCGTCGCGCCACTCGATCTCGCCGAGCGGAACGGCGAGGCGCATCGTGGGCAGGCGCCGGACCAGCTCCTCGATCGCCACCCGCACGGTCGCGCGGCCCAGCGCGCTGCCGGGGCAGCGGTTGGTGCCGCGGCCGAAGGCGAGGTGGCCGCGGGCGTCGCGGTCGAGGTCGATGCGGTCGGGGCCGGGGAAGGCGGCGGGGTCGCGGTTGGCGGTGTCGGCGCTGATCAGCACCAGCTCCCCCGCACCGATCGTCACCCCGCCCAGTTCCACGTCGTCGGTGGCCACCCGCGGCAGGCCGTTGTGCAGGAAGAGGGAGTGGCGCAGCAGCTCCTCGACCGCGGAGCCCGGCGCGGCCCGCAGCTCGCACAGCCGGTCCCAGGCGTCGCGCTGGGCGAGCAGGCTGACCAGGGTGTGCGCGAGGACGCTGACGGACCCCACATGGCTGGCGCCGAAGAACCAGGCCAGGGTTTCGGCGAGCGTGTCGTCGTCGACGCGCCGGCCGGGCGGGCGGGCGGCGTTGTTCGCGCGGTATCGGCGCACGGCTCCGTCGGGCAGGTCCGCGCGGGCCAGCAGCGACAGGAAGTAGCCGTGCAGCTCGGCCCAGTTGGCGGCGTAGTCGGCAGTGGTGCGCTCGCGGATGGGCATGGCGGTCTCGACGAGCCCGATGAGGGGGGCGGCGTCGTCGAACGGCATGCCGAGCACGCGGCAGGTGTGGGCGAGCGGCAGCGCTTCGGCGTAGGGGCGGAAGAGGTCCGCCGGCGGACCGGCCCCGGCCAGGCGGTCGAGCATGGCGCGCGCGGTCGTGCGCGCCCAGGGGCGCATTCGGGCGACGCGGGGCGCGGCGATGGCCGCCAGGAACTCCCTGCGCAGCCCGGCTCGCTTGATGGCGTTCATCGACGCGATGGCGTCGGGCGGCATGGCCCGGACGGTCTGTCTCGGGGCGTCGGGCGCGGCGGCCCGGGCGAGGGAGAGGCGGTCGTCCTCGAACGCCCGCACGGCCAGGGCGTGGTCGGTGACGAGCCATGCCCGCTCACCCGTGGGTGTCAGCACCCGGGCGATCGGCCGGTTCTCCTGGAGGTCGCGGTACTCCGGGGCCAGCGCGTCGCCGCGGTGGGAGAAGGGGAAGCGGGGCGGTGTCTCGTCAGGGGGCAAACGCGTACCTCCGGTCGAGGTCGTGGCCTTTCGGCCGCGCGGGTGCCGGCCCGCGGGGGCCGGCACCCGGCGGATCAGCCGTGCTCGGCGGGCCGGACCACGGCGAACCCCTGGGTGGGGACCACGGGCACCACCGCGCGCGGGCCGCAGATGAAATCGAGCAGGGGCAGCCGCATGTGGTAGCAGGAGACCGTGGACTCCACGCGGAGGATGCGGGGTGCGTCATGGAAGAACGGCAATTCGGCTTGGAGGTAGGAGAAAGCGGTGTCGATCTGGTCCTCGCGGGCGTTCCCGGGACCCAGCCGGGATTCGAGGACGGCCCGGGTCATGGCGCGGGCCGCATTCCGGAATTCGGGCTGGTCGTCGAGGGCTTTCTGGGTTTCGGCCCGAACGGATCGATAGGCGGGGTCGTCCACGAAATCGGACAGCCCGCGTAAGGTGATCCTCTTCCGGTCGGCGCCGCACTGGGCGGCGGCGTCCTTGATCCGGTTGCGCAGGACGCTGGTCTCTTTATGGGTGCGCTTGCGCGCGCGTTCGTCGTCGTACCCGATGGCGCGGAAGATCTCCACCACGTGGCTGTCCGCCGCTACGACATCGACCGCGTCGAACCTGCGCAGCGCCCACGCGAAGAGGTTGGAGAGGCGCCCGCGGCTGAAATAGCTGTTTCCATGGCTGACGCCCAGGAGCGCGTGCCCTCCGGTCGCCATGAGGGCCCGGCAGTTGTCGGTCAACGGGGTGACGTGGAAATCTCCGTCACGTTCTACGGACACCGTGTGCACCACGGGCTGTCCTTCCCATCATCGGCGTCGAGGGGCGCCACCGGTCGTTTCACCAGATTGGTACCTCTGATTTCCGCGGCTAAAACACGCGCGTGCTCGAATTCGCCGGAATCGAGCTTCGCTCGATCAATTCTCGAGGCATGGAAAAATACCGGGAAATAATCAATTTGGGGACAAGGAGGTGTTATGGCTGATTTGGCGCGTTGCGCGAGGGTCCGGTGCTCGGGCGCGGACCTTCGGCGCGGGTCCGGGCGGGCGCCGCCAGGCGGAACGCGCCGAGCGCGAGCAGGCCGAGCAGGGCCGATACCGGCGCGAGCCAGCCGATCCCGGCGGTCGAGAGCAGGACGCCGCCCAGCGCGCCGCCGACGGCCACGCCCACGTTGGTGAAGCCGGTGTTCACGGCCAGCGCCTGGGGTCCGGCCGGGCCGGCCAGGCTCAGCAGCCGGGCCTGGACCGCGGGCGAGTTCCAGAACGCCGCACCGCCCCAGACGACCGCCAGGGGTCCGATGATCCACAGGGCGACCGGGCGCAGGGGCCACAGGACGGTGAAGACGGCCATCACCGTCACGAAGACGCCGACCCCGGCGGCGAACGTCCGGTCGGGGCCCCACCGGTCGGTCGCGGTCCCGCCCAGCCGGATGCCGAGCATCCCGGCGAAGCCCGACGCGGCGAAGAGCGCGGCTCGGGTCTCGGTGTCGACCTCCGCGAGCGCCGCGCTGAAGGGCGCCAGATAGGTCAGCAGCATCATCGACCCGGTCACGGTCAGCGCGTTGGCGAGCAGGCCGAGGAGGACCGGACCGGACGCGAGGATCCGGACCTGGTCGCGCAGCGGGACCGGTGCGGGGGGCTCGGCCTCCGGCAGCGCCGCGGCCAGCCACACCAGGGCGACGACGCCGGCTCCGGCCATGGCCGCGAACGTGGCGCGCCAGTCCAGCAGGCCGCCGATCCACGTGCCCAGCGGGACCCCGACCGCGATCGATCCCGTGACGCCGAGGGCCACCGTGCCGATGTAGGCCCCCTGCCGTCCCGCCGGGGCGAGGGCCGCCGCCGCGGCGAACAGCGCGGGCGTGGCCATCGCCGCAGCGGCCGCGGCGAGCACGCGCACGGCCATCAGCAGTTCGAAGGAGGTGGTGAGCGCGGCCGCCGTATTGGCCGCGGCGAAGATCGCGAGGGCGGCGCCGAAGAGCAGCCGCCGGGGCCAGCGGGCCAGCACCACGGCCGCAACGGGGGCGCCCAGCGCGACCGTGAGTGAGAAGGCCGTGACGAGCTGGCCGGCCGCGGCTTCGCTCACCGCGAGGTCGGCGGCGATCTCCGGCAGCACACCGGCGATGATGTAGTCGTCGGTGAAGAACACGAAGGCGGCGAACAGCAAACCGAGCAACCAGATGGGCACGCCGACCCATCCTGGGTGCCCGCCCCGCCCCCGGCAAGGGGTTTTTCGTTATCCCGCCCCGCGCCTCACCCCTCGTCGCCGGCGGCCCCGGCCCCGGATCGGAGTCCGGCCCCGGCGGCGCGTACGCGCGGGGCGACCACCGTGAAGCGCTGGGGGGTGGGCCAGCCGACACGGTCGCCGCCGGTGAGGTTCACCAGGACCCGGGCGCGCGCGGGAAGGACGCCTTCACGGCGCATCCGGACCGCTCCGGCCAGGGCGGTGGCGCTGGCGTGGCAGACCTGGATCCCCTCGGTCTCCTCCAGGAGGTCGCGCACGGCGCGGATCTCGTCGGTGCCGACGGCCAGGATGCGCCCGCCGCTGGTCCGGCAGGCGTGCCGGACATAGGGGTAGGAGGCGGCGGGGTCGCCGCACAGGATCGCCTCGGCGGGACCGCGGGGCGCGGCGACGATGTGGCGGGGTTCGATGGAGAGCGCGCCTTCGCGGTAGGCGGCCGCCATCGGGGCGCAGCCCTCCTGCTGGACCGCCATGAACCTGGGGAGCGCGGGCAGGCGCCCCAGGAGCCGGTACTCCACGGCCCCTTTGTAGCCGCCGAGCAGGCCCGTTCCGCTGCCCACCGCCTGGAATACGTAGTCGGGTGGCTCGGGCAGCTGGTCGAACGCCTCCAGGTAGGCCAGCTTGAGGCCCTCGCGGCGGGCGAGGTTGAAGAAGCCGCCCTCGCAGACGGCGCCGGTGCGCTCGGCGAAGCGGCGGGCCGCGGCGGCGACGGCGGGGCCGTCGCCGTCGACGAGGTGGGTGGCGACCGTGGGGTGGTCGGGGTAGTTGAGCCGGTGGTGGTAGCCGCGGCCGCAGAACAGTGCCATCTCGATGCCGTCGATGAGCTGCACGCCGCGGGCGTAGGCGGTCGAGCTGTTCCCGGTCGAGGCCGTCACCAGGTGGCCGACCCCCAGTTCGGAGAACCGGGACAGCGCGACGGAGGCGATGCGGTCCTTGGTGCTGCGCGTGGGGTTGGTGCTCTCGTTCTTCAGGAAGAGGTGGGGCAGCCCGGTCCGGCGCCCGAATCCCTCCGCCGCGTGGCACGGGGTGTTCCCGTCGCCGAACCAGAAGAGGTTCTTGCGCCGGCGCACGGGGAGCAGGTCGAAATACCGGCGGAGCGGGCTGGGTCCGGGATCCAATGAAACCGCACCGATGTCATGGATTGCGTCGACCGCTCCCCCGCAATGCCCGCACCGGCTGACGCGGTCGTTTTCGGCCGCCCGCCCGCAGACGATACAGGCCAACGCGAAACCGTCTCCGCGACCGGCACCGGACCAATCCCTCATGAGTTTTTCGTAGTGCAAGCTGAATGCCATTATTTCCCCTTCGCCCCACAGCAGCGCGGGACCGACATCGGGTTTGCATGCGGTCGCCATCGCCCGTCGATCCAGGGATGACGTGCTGTTCAAGGAGGTCGGAGGGGACCCCCGGGACCGAGCCTACGATCCGCGCCCGACCGCCGTTGATAGAATTCCGAACTTTCCACTCGTGGAACATCCGTTTCCCCCGGCCCCATCTCGGGAACTCTCATTGCCGATTTCACATTCATTCGCTTCGACCCCGGCCGCCTGCGGCCGACCCCCGGAAAGGACGGGCGAAGGACATGCCACCGCACAATTCCACACATCTCAGAAAATGGACCGATATCGACGTGTTGCGCGATTTCAAGGAGGAGCGGCGCCTACGTGGACGCAGTGGGCAAGGGGCGGTCGATTTCCGGTACCGGGGGCGGGCCGCCGGGGCGGCGGGCGGCGCGCCGTGAGGGCGGCGCGCCCGCGTTGGCCCGCCGCCGCACGCCCCCGCCCGGGCGCCGCCGACCGCGGGAC
>NZ_JBHSFQ010000062.1:0-9530 GCF_042653925.1 Nocardiopsis mangrovi | reverse complement strand
CCTGCCCACCACCCCCTTCACCCACCACCACTACTGGCTCCCCACCACGACCGCGACGACGGACGCCGGCGGGCTCGGACAGACCCCGGCCGACCACCCCCTCGTGGGCGCCGCGGTGGAGCTGCCCGAGGACGGCGGGGTGGTGCTGACGGGCCGGGTGTCGGTGTCCTCGCACCCGTGGCTGGCCGACCACGCCGTGGACGGCCGGGTGCTCTTCCCGGGGACGGGCTTCGTGGAGCTGGCGGTCCGCGGCGGCGACGAGGTCGGCTGCGCCGTGGTCGAGGAGCTGACGCTCGCGGCGCCGCTGGTGCTCGACGGCGGGCAGTCGGTCTTCCTCCAGGTCGCGGTCGGTGCCGCGGACGAGGACGGCCGGCGCACCGTCGCCGTGCACTCGCGTACGGATGCGCGGGACTGGACGCGGCACGCGAGCGGCACTCTGGCCGCCACCTTCGACGGCGAGGGAGCCGACCTGTCGGAGTGGCCGCCCGCCGGTGCCCGCGAGGTGGATGTGACCGACCATTACGCCACCCTGGCCGCCCGCGGATACGGGTACGGGCCGGCCTTCCAGGGGCTCAGGCGCGCGTGGGTGCGCGGCGACGACGTGTTCGCCGAGGTGGCCCTCGGCGAGGAGGAGGCCGCGCGGGCAGGGGGCTACGGGCTCCACCCGGCCCTCCTGGACTCCGCGCTGCACGCCCTCGGGGCCGTCGAGAACGGGGCGGACACCGATGAAGCGGTGTCCCTGCCGTTCTCCTGGACCGATGTGCGGCTGCACGCCTCCGCCGCCGGCCGGCTGCGGGTGCGGCTGACCTCCGGTGCGGACGGCGCGGTGGCCATCGAGGCGGCCGACGCCGACGGGCGGCCCGTCGCCTCCATCGGCGCCCTGGTCATGCGCGAACTCACGGACCGGCAGGGGGCCACCGCGCCCGCGCCCGCGCCAGCGTCCTCGTCCGCGCTCCTGCGCATGGACTGGGTGCCGTTCGGCTCCAAGGTGCCCACCTTCGAGGGAACCGTCGCCGTGGTGGGCGGGACCGGGGACTTCGGT
Organism: Nocardiopsis mangrovi; assembly: GCF_042653925.1. Classification (NCBI taxonomy): domain Bacteria; kingdom Bacillati; phylum Actinomycetota; class Actinomycetes; order Streptosporangiales; family Nocardiopsidaceae; genus Nocardiopsis; species Nocardiopsis mangrovi. The sequence goes on along the minus strand of NZ_JBHSFQ010000062.1, from coordinate 8,488 downwards.
GTCGCCGAGGCGCTCGCGCGTGGCGGCGTGCGGGTCCGGGAGGTCGCGGACCCGGCGTCGGCCGCCGCGCTGGAAGGCGTGTCCGCGGTCGTGGTCCCCGTCCGGACCCCGGAGGCCGGCGACGACCCCGTCGGCGATGTGCGCCGCGGTCTCGGCGGCGTGTTGAAGGCGGTGCAGGCGTGGCTGGCCGATGACCGCCTGGCGGATGCGCGGCTGGTCGTGGTGACCCGGGGCGCTGTCGCGGCGGGTCCGGCCGACGCGGCTCCGGGACTGGTGGGGGCCGCGGTGTCGGGGATGGTGCGTTCGGCGCAGGCGGAGTCGCCGGGCCGGGTGCTCCTCGCCGACGTGGACGCGGCGGCGGAGTCGGCGGCGAACCTGCCGTCGCTGCTGGGTGTGGCGGACGAGCCGCAGGTGGCGGTGCGCGGCGGCGACGTCCTGGTGCCGCGCCTGGCCCGCACCGATACCGCGCGCGACCTCGCGATCCCCGCCGAGGGCGCCTGGCGGCTGGACGCGGAGGCGAAGGGCTCGATCGACGGCCTGCGCCTGGTGGACGCCCCCGGAGCCGACCGCGCCCTGTCAGGGGGCGAGGTGCGCGTGGCGGTCCGCGCGGCGGGGGTGAACTTCCGCGACGTGCTCAATGCCCTGGGCATGTACCCGGGTGAGGCCGGGGCGATGGGCGTCGAGTTCGCGGGAGTGGTGCGCGAGGTGGGCCCGAAGGTGAAGGGCCTGGCCCCGGGCGACCGCGTGATGGGTCTGAGCGACGAGGGGACGTTCGGCCCCCGGGTCGTGGCGGACCGGCGGATGCTGGCCGCGATCCCCGAGGGCTGGACCTTCGCCCGTGCCGCGTCGGTCCCCAGCGTGTTCGCGACGGCGTGGTACGGGCTGGTGGACCTGGCGGGGATCGGCCGGGGCGATCGGGTGCTGGTGCATTCGGGTGCCGGCGGTGTGGGGATGGCCGCCATCCAGATCGCCCGCAGCGTCGGAGCGGAGGTGTTCGCCACCGCGTCGCCGGGCAAGTGGGATGTGCTGCGCGGCCTGGGGCTGGCCGAGGACCACATCGCGTCCTCGCGCGACCTCGGCTTCGCCGAGAAGTTCGGCGCGGTGGACGTGGTGCTGAACTCCCTCGCGGGCGAGTTCACCGACGCCTCCCTCGACCTCCTCGGCAAGGGGGGCCGGTTCATCGAGATGGGCAAGACCGACCTCCGCACCCCCGATCAGATCGCCCGATCCCACCCGGGCGTGGTGTACCGGTCCTTCGACCTGATGGACGCCGGCGCCCGGCGGATCGGGCAGATGCTCGGCGATGTCGTCGGCGCGTTCCGGAAGGGTTCGCTGCGACCGATACCGGTCCGGAGCTGGGACGTGCGCCGTGCCGGCGAGGCGTTCCGGTTCATGGCGCAGGCTCGCCACCGCGGCAAGATCGTTCTCACCATCCCCCGGACCCTGGACCCCGAGGGCACCGTCCTGGTCACCGGCGGGACCGGCGGCCTGGGCGCGGTCCTCGCCCGCCACCTGGTACGGGAACGGGGGGTCCGCCACCTGGTGCTGGCCTCCCGCAGCGGTGCCGAGGCCGAGGGGGCCGCGGGGCTGGTCGCCGACCTGGAGGCGGCGGGAGCCGCGGTCGAGGTCGTGGCCTGCGACGTGTCCACCTCCGACGGGGTGGCGCGCGCACTGGCGGCCGTCCCGGAACGGCACCCGCTGACGGGGGTGTTCCACACCGCGGGCGTGCTGGCCGACGGCGTGGTGTCGTCGCTGGACGACGACCGCCTCGGCCGGGTCCTGGCCCCGAAGGCGGACGCCGCCTGGCGGCTGCACCATGCCACCCTCGGCATGGACCTGGCGGCCTTCACCCTGTACTCCTCTTCGGCCGGGACCCTGGACAGCGCGGGCCAGGGCAACTACGCGGCGGCCAACGCGTTCCTCGACGCGCTGGCGGCGGCGCGGAGCGCGGCCGGCCTGCCCGGTCTCTCGCTCGGGTGGGGCGTATGGGATCCCGAGACCGGCGGCATGACCCGGCGGCTCTCGGACGGCGACCTGGGCCGGGTATCGCGCTCGGGGTTCACCCCGCTGAGCGCGCGGCAGGGCATGGAACTGCTGGACGCCGCCCTGGCGCAGCCGGAGCCCTTCCTCCTGCCGCTGCCCATCGACGCCCGCGCCCTCGCCGCACGCGACGAGGGGATCCCCGCCCCGCTGCGCGGGCTGGTGGCCCCCGCCCGCCGTACGGTGCAGGCGGTGGCGGGCCCCGGCGCGGAGCAGGCGGGGGAGTCGTCGCTCGACGACCGGCTGGCGAGCCTGCCTCCGGCCGAGCGGCGGCAGGTCCTGGTGTCGCTGGTGCGGTCGGAGGCGGCGGCGGTGCTGGGGCATTCCTCAACGGACCAGGTGGACCCGGACAAGAGCCTCTCCGAGCTCGGGTTCGACTCCCTGACCTCGGTGGAGCTGCGCAACCGGCTGGGCCGCGCCACCGGGCTGCGCCTCCCGGCGACGCTGGTCTTCGACCACCCGACGGCGGCGGCCATCGCCGACTACCTCGGGGACCAGCTCCTGCCCGCCGAGGAGCCGGTCGAGGAGCAGGTCGCCCACAGCCTGGTCGAGCTGCGCAGGCTGCTCGACCAGGTCTCCCCCGATGACGAGGCGCGGTCCTCCATCACCGCCCGCCTCCAGAGGTTCGTGGAGGAGTGGCGCGGAGCCCGGACCGGCGACGGCGAGGGGAGCAGTGTGCGCACGGCGCAGGCGGACGAACTGTTCGCGCTGATCGACGAAGGGCTGTGACCCCCATCCCGGTCGTCCGATCGGTGACGCAGGCCCCGAAGACCCCAAGGAGAAGGTGACGGCGTGGCGGACGAAGCGAAGCTCCTCGACTACCTGCGACGGGTGACCGAGGACCTCCAGCAGGCCAACCGGCGGTTGCGCGAGGCGGAGGCCAAGGAGCGGGAGCCGATCGCGATCGTGGCGATGAGCTGCCGCTACCCGGGCGGGGTGGAATCACCGGAGGGGCTGTGGCGGCTGCTGGAGGAGGGCCGGCAGGGGATCGTCCCGTTCCCGAAGGACCGGGGCTGGGACCTGGAGGCCCTCTACGACCCGGATCCGGCGACCCCCGGCACGACGTACGTGCGCGAGGGCGGGTTCCTGGAGGGGGCCGGGGAGTTCGACCCGGCGTTCTTCGGGATCACGCCGCGCGAGGCCGTGGCGATGGACCCGCAGCAGCGGCTGCTGCTGGAGGTGTCGTGGGAGGTGCTGGAGCGGGCCGGGATCGACCCCGGCACTCTCCGGGGGACCCCCACCGGGGTCTTCATCGGCGCCTTCGCCGACGACTACGAGGTGGGCGCGGGCCCGCTGCCCCCCGGCAGCGAGGGGTATCTGGGCACGGGCAACTCCAGCTCCGTCATCTCCGGCCGGGTGGCCTACACCCTGGGGTTGGAGGGTCCGGCGGTGACGGTGGACACGGCGTGCTCGTCGTCGCTGGTGGGCATCCACCTGGCGTGTGAGTCGCTGCGCCGCGGCGAGAGCACCCTCGCCCTCGCCGGCGGGGTGACGGTCCTCGCGACGCCCGAGCTGCTGGTGGACTTCAGCCACCAGCGCGGCCTGGCGCACGACGGCCGGTGCAAGGCGTTCTCCGACGAGGCCGACGGCACCATCCTGTCCGAGGGCGCCGGCGTCCTGCTGCTGGAGCGGCTGTCGGACGCCCGGGCCAACGGGCACCGGGTGCTCGGGGTGATCCGCGGCAGCGCGGTCAACCAGGACGGGGCCAGCAACGGGCTGTCGGCGCCCAACGGGCCGTCGCAGGAGCGGGTGATCCGCCAGGCGCTGGCCAACGCCGGCCTGGAGCCCGGCGACGTCGACGCGGTCGAGGCCCACGGCACCGGCACCACCCTCGGCGACCCCATCGAGGCGCAGGCGCTGCTGGCGACCTACGGGCGCGGGCGTGACGCCGGCGAGCCGCTATGGCTCGGGTCGGTGAAGTCGAACTTCGGCCACGCGCAGGCCGCGGCGGGCGTGGCGGGCGTGATCAAGATGGTGCTCGCGCTGCGCCACAGCCGGCTCCCGAAGACGCTGCACGCCTCCACCCCCACCACGCACGTGGACTGGGACAGCGGGCGGGTGCGGCTCCTCGGTGAGGCGCGGTCCTGGCCTGAGCGCCCCGGCAGGCCGCGCCGCGCCGGCGTCTCCTCCTTCGGTATCAGCGGCACCAACGCGCACGTGATCGTCGAAGGCGCCCCCGAGCCGGCGGCGCCGTCCGGCGATGGCACGGCCGCGGCCGGCGCCTGCGCGGACGACGGCCGGCCGGTGCCGTTCAGTGGCGGCGCGGTGCCGTGGGTGGTGTCGGGCCGCGGCGAGGCGGGCCTTCGGGGCCAGGCGGGGCGGCTCGCGTCGTTCGTGCGGTCGGCCCAGACCCCCGGCCGGGACCCGGAGCGTTCTCCGGGCGTGGCGGACGTGGCCCGCGGACTGGTGTCGCGCGCCGTGTTCGAGGACCGCGCGGTGGTCGTGGGGTCGGATGCGGAGGGGCTGCTGGCCGGGCTGGACGCGCTCGCGGTCGGCGACTCCGCACCGGGCGTCGTGAAGGGCTCGGTGCGGGCACGCCGTGAGGCGGTGTTCGTGTTCCCGGGGCAGGGGGCGCAGTGGGCGGGGATGGGCGCGGAGCTGGCGGGCGAGTCGCCGGTGTTCGCCGAGCGGCTGGGTGAGTGCGCCCGGGCGTTGTCGGAGTACGTGGACTGGGACCTCTTCGACGTCATCCACCAGCGCCCCGGAGCGCCCACGCTGGACGCCATCGAGGTGTTGCAGCCGGTCACGTTCTCGGTGATGGTGTCGCTGGCGGCGCTGTGGGAATCGGTCGGCGTGGCGCCGTCCGCTGTGGTGGGCCACTCACAGGGCGAGGTCGCCGCCGCATGCGTTGCGGGCGTGCTGTCGCTGGCGGACGCGATGCGGGCGGTCGTCCTGCGCTCGCGGCTGTTCGCCGAGCGGATGACCGGGCACGGGGCGATCGCGGCGGTGGGGCTGTCGCGGACCGACGCGCGGGCGCGCGTCGAGGCGGTGGGGGACGGACTGTGGGTTGCCGCCCACAACGGTCCCGCCTCGTGCGCCGTCTCCGGTGAGCCGCGCGCCCTGGAGGAGTTCGTCGCGGGGCTCCGGGAGGAGGGGGTGCGGGCGCGGATCGTGCCGACCACGGTGGCGTCGCACTCCCCGCTCGTCGAGCCCGTGCGCGAACGGCTGCTGGAGCTGTTCGCGTCGGTGTCGCCGCGACAGGGGCGGGTCCCGTTCTACTCGGCGGTGCGCGGCGAAGTGGTCGACGGGCGTGATCTGGACGCCGCCTACTGGTACGCCAATGTGCGGGAGCCGGTGGAGTTCGCGGGAGCCGTGGAGGCGCTGATCGGCGATGGCCGGACCGCGTTCGTGGAGGTGTCACCCCACCCCGTGCTGGGGATGGGGGTGCAGGACATCCTGGACGCGCGCGGGGCCGCGGGGCTCGTCGTTGGGTCGCTGCGGCGGGACGACGGCGACGCGCGGCGGTTCCTGCTGTCGGCCGGAGAGGCGTTCACCGGAGGGGTGGGGGTCGACTGGGACGCCGTGGTGTCGGGGCTCGGCTCCGGGCCCGCGTCCGCGTCCGGTGCGGGCGCCGCCGCGGTCACCGCGCCGCTCGAACTGCCGACCTACGCCTTCCAGAGGGAGCGGTACTGGCTGGAGCCGCTGTCCGTCATCGCCGACGCGGGCGGGCTGGGCCAGGCCCCGGCGGATCACCCTCTGGTGGGGGCCGCGGTGGAGCTGCCGGAGGACGGCGGCGTCGTGCTGACCGGCCGGATGTCGGTCGCGTCGCACCCCTGGCTCGCCGACCACGCGGTCGGCGAGACGGTGGTGTTCCCGGGGGCGGGCTTCGTGGAGCTCGCGGTCCGCGCCGGCGACGAGGTCGGCTGCACGGTCGTGGAGGAGCTGACGCTGGAGGCCCCGCTGGTCGTGGCGGAGGGCGATCAGGTGGCCCTCCAGGTCGCGGTGGGCGCCGCGGACGACGGCGGGCACCGCACCGTGGCCGTTCACTCGCGCACGGGTTCGCGGGACTGGACGCGGCACGCGGGCGGCATCCTCGCCCCCGCCGGCGGATCCGGCGCGGCCGGCGGCGCCGGCTGGGACCTGGCCGAGTGGCCCCCCGCCGGCGCGCGCGAGGTGGATGTGGCCGGCCACTACGAAGGGCTCGCCGCCCGCGGGTACGGGTACGGTCCGGCGTTCCAGGGGCTCAAGCGCGCCTGGGTGCGTGACGGCGCGGTCTTCGCCGAGGTCGGCCTCGGCGAGCAGGAAGCGGGGCAGGCGGCCGGCTACGGGATCCACCCCGCTCTCCTGGACGCGTGCCTGCACGCGATCGGCCTGAACGCCGATGCGGACACCGGCGACGGCGTGGAGCTGCCCTTCGCGTGGTCGGACGTGGAACTGTGGGCGACCGGCGCGGCGCGGGTGCGGGTGCAGGTGCTCGCCGACGGCGGGGTACGGCTGGCGGACGGCTCGGGCGCCCCGGTCGCGGCGGTCGGCGGGCTGGTGACCCGGCCGCTGCCCGCGGGCGGGCTGGCCGCGGCAGGCGGGGGCGGTGACGGTCTCGCGGGTGTGCACCACCTGGGCTGGGTGGCCCCCTCCGCGTGGAACCCGCCGCGCCTCGACGGGCTGTGCGCCGTCGCCGGCGTGGCGGGCGGGGACTTCGGTGTCGCCGAGGCGCTGGCGCGCGGTGGCGTGCGGGTCCGCGTGGTCGAGGACCTGGAGTCGGCCGCCGCACTGGCGGGCGTGGCCACGGTCGTGATCCCCGTTCCCGCACCGGAGGTCGGCGATGACGTCGGCGGCGGTGTGCGCCGGGGCCTCGGCGAGGTGCTGTCGGCGGTGCGGGCGTGGCTGGCCGACGACCGGTTGGCGGATGCGCGGCTGGTCGTGGTGACCCGGGGTGCCGTGGGGGCGCGTGCCGGTGATGGGGGTCCCGGTCTGGTGGGGGCGGCGGTGTCGGGGCTGGTGCGGTCGGCGCAGGCGGAGTCGCCGGGGCGGGTGCTGCTGGTGGACGTGGACGCCACGGCGAAGTCGTGGGAGGCCCTTCCGGCCGTTCTCGGTGTGGCGGACGAGCCGCAGGTGGCGGTGCGCGGCGGCGATGTGCTGGTGCCGCGCATGTCCCGCGCCGACGCGGCGCGCGACCTCCGGATCCCGGACGGCGGTGCGGGCGCCGCCGGCGGGGGTTCCGGCCCATGGCGGTTGGACGCGGCGGTGAAGGGGTCGATCGATGGCCTCGCCCTGGTCGAGGCGCCCGAGGCGGACCGTCCGCTGGCCGCGGGTGAGGTGCGGGTGGAGGTCCGCGCGGCGGGGGTGAACTTCCGCGACGTCGTGGTCGCCCTGGGCATGGTCCCGGAGCAGGGCGCGCCGATCGGCGGCGAGTTCGCCGGCGTGGTGCGCGAGGTCGGACCGGGCGTCGCGGGCCTGTCCGCGGGCGACCGGGTCATGGGCCTGAGCGACGAGGGGACGTTCGGTCCGCGCGTCGTGGCCGATGGGCGGATGCTCGCCGCGATGCCCGACGGATGGACGTTCGCCCGCGCGGCGTCGGTCCCCGGCGTGTTCACCACGGCGTGGTACGGGCTGGTGGACCTGGCGGGGATCGGCCGGGGCGATCGGGTGCTGGTGCATTCAGGTGCCGGCGGTGTGGGGATGGCGGCGATCCAGATCGCCATGAGCCGTGGAGCCGAGGTGTTCGCCACCGCGTCGCCGGGCAAGTGGGGCGTGCTCCGGGGGCTCGGCGTTGCCGAGGACCACATCGCGTCCTCGCGCGACCTCGGCTTCGCCGAGAAGTTCGGCGCGGTCGACGTGGTGCTGAACTCCCTCGCGGGCGAGTTCACCGACGCCTCGCTGGCCCTGCTGGGTGAGGGCGGCCGGTTCGTCGAGATGGGCAAGACCGACCGCCGCGACCCCGCAGCCGTTCAGGAGGCGTACCCGGGTGTGGTGTACCGGTCCTTCGACCTGATGGACGCCGGTCCGGAGCGTGTCGGCCGGATGCTGAGCGGCATCCTGGGCGAATTCCAGGGCGGTTCGCTGGGCCCCATCCCGGTCCAGTGCTGGGATGTGCGGCGGGCGGGCGAGGCGTTCCGGTTCATGGCCCAGGCCCGCCACCGAGGCAAGATCATCCTCACCATCCCCCGGACCCTCGACCCCGAAGGCACCGTCCTCATCACCGGCGGCACCGGCGGCCTGGGCGCCATGCTGGCCCGCCACCTCGTCACCGCGCACGGTGTGCGCCGCCTCGTACTGGCCTCGCGGCGCGGCCCCGAAGCCCACGGCGCCACAGAACTCATCACGGAACTGGAAGCCGCAGGCGCCGCCGTCGACATCGTGGCCCTCGACGTCTCCTCGCGCGAGGAGGTCGACGAACTCATCGGATGGGTCCCCCCCGAGCACCCCCTGACCGGGGTCTTCCACACCGCCGGCGTCCTCGCCGACGGCGTCGTCTCCTCCCTCGACGACGACGCCATCGACCGCGTCC
>NZ_JBHSFQ010000061.1:0-10748 GCF_042653925.1 Nocardiopsis mangrovi | reverse complement strand
CGAAGGCGATGGCGAGGCCGACGTAGACGGAGATCCAGGCGCCGGCTTCGCGCATGGTGGGTTCGTGGGGGTTGCGGGCGGTGATGATGAAGTCGACGGCGATGACACCGAGCAGCACGGCGATGGTGATGCCCCACACCAGGGGCGAGATGTCCAAGGTCCCGGTACTCCAGACGGGTCGCAGGTACACGCGTCCCCGTCCCGGGCGCCCCGCACGGGCGCCCGGGAGCGGAGGGGAGCGGTGTCAGGATGTGTCGCGGTGCCCGGCGCGCGGCGCGCGGGCGCGGCGGCGGTCGAGGGCCTCGACCTGGTTCAGGTAGCGTTCGACCAGGTCGGCCGCCACCGGGTTGTGGCCGCGGATCCGGATCAGCCAGCTCGGGGCCAGCCGTTCGTGCAGCCACAGGAAGCCGATCGCGAACCCGATGCTCAGCAGCGCCTGGAACAGCAGGAACGACAGCAGCGGCTCGCGCAGCACCGAATCGTGGCCCAGCACCTGGGCCACCGCGTACTCGTCGATCAGCCGGGCCAGCGGGAACCCCACCAGCCAGTACAGTGCCGCCGGGCCCACGGCTCCCACGCCGAACCGGCCCATGGCCAGCAGGACGCAGTAGCCCGCGCCGAGCAGCGCCAACGGGATGCCCAGTGCCGCGGCGATCGTGACGGTCTGGACGGCGGGCAGTCCGGCCAGCGCGGCCACCCCGGCCGCGAAGGCGCCGGCCACCAGGCCGATCGCGATGCCGGGCACGGCGACTTCCGCGTACCGGACGGTGGTGGGGAGTCCGCCCGCTGCCGCGATCTGCGCCGCCATCAGCTCACCACCACGCCGTAGGCGAAGAGCGAGTAGAACAGCATCCCGAGGTAGAACACCGCGGCGAAGCCGATGACCAGGTTGGAGACGATGCCCGGGCGGATCGGCTTGGGCAGTCTCAGGTTGTTCACCAGGAGGAGCACCACGCAGTAGGACCCCATGGCGAAGGTGGACAGGAAGGCCAGCACGTCCAGGATCGCGGCCGGCCCGTCGGCGGGCCCGAACAGCAGGATGCCGATCCCGAAGGCGATGAGCCCCCACAGGAAGAACGCGTACAGCTTCGAGATGCTGAACCGCTTCGCGCCCGGCACGAAGAAGTACGTCATGTCGGCCTGGCCGCGCGAGAAGGAGTCGAACAGGCCCAGCGTGGCGTTGAGGCCGATCAGGGCGATGAAGCAGAAGAACACCGTCCCGAGGATGGGGCTGCCCGCGGCGGAGAACGAGGCGGCCATCGCGTCGAGCGCCGCGTCGCGTTCACCGTCGCGGATGACCGCCGTGACCCCGGGGTCGATGCGGGCCGACGCCTGGGCGAGGACCGTGAAGGAGATCGTCACCAGCATCGTGATGCCCCAGAAGAGGACGAACGCGTCGAAGGTGACCCACTTGCGCCACCCTCTCCACTTGCTCATCTCCTCGGGGTCGGAGGTGTCGAACATGAACCCGCGCGTGGGCATGGACTCCTGCTCGTCGGAGTGCCGCAGCCCGCGGATGCGCGGGATGTGCGCGCCCATGCCCGCGCCCTTGTCGCGCAGGTGGAGCGTGTACCACATCTGCTGCATGCCGGAGGGGCCGGCGAAGGCGATCGCGCCCACGATGACGGGGAACCAGGCCGGCGACATCGCTTCCTCGGGCATGTAGCCGAAGGCGAACATGCCGGTGATCGTGCTGGAGAGGTCGGCGAAGCTGCCGACCATGGCCGCCACCACGGCGGTGCCCACCACGAGCACGCCGATACAGATGGAGAGCACGTTCTCCAGCAGGTTGTAGACCACCTTGGCGAGGGTGAAGACCACCCCCACCAGCAGCATCCCGGCGATCGCCGAGCCCTGCCAGGGGATCCCCGTGACCCGTTCGAAGGCCGACGCGCCCGCGGAGAGATGGCCGGGCCAGATATAGACCAGCATGGCCGTGACGAAGAAGAACCACATCAGCGGTTTGAACACCCGGGCCGCGCCGAAGAAGATGCTCTCCCCGGTGGCCATCGCGTAGCGCGACATCTCCAGCATCACGACGGCCTGGAGGCTGACGCCGATCAGGAACAGCCAGCGGATCTCGGGCCCGAAGATCAGGACCAGCCGCGGCCACATGTAGGACTCGCCCATCCCGACGCCGAGCGCCACCAGGAACACGGTCGGGCCGAGGATGTGGATGGAGGGCGGGGCCTTGGGCAGCGGGCGGATGGGCAGCGGCTCCAGCTTGCCCGACTTGTAGAAGCGCTCATCGGCGGGGGCCGGTGCGGGTTCGGCGGTGCCGGCGCCGCCGCTCTCGGCGGCGGGCATGCTCCGTTGGGCGGGGACACGCGGCGGCGTGTGGGTGGTGGCGGGATCGTCGCGGCTCAGCGGCCGGTCGGCGTTCACATCTGAGGAGTCCATGCGTGCAGTTCTCCCTCGCGGATGCGGGCGCGCGAGCGCCCTTCATACGCCCCCTGGCACTGCTGGTGGGCCTCCTTCGCACATGAACGGGGTGGGCGGTGGCTGCGCCGGGCCCGTGCTGGCGGAGCGCGGGCGCCGGTGGTGGGCCCGGCGGTCGGCGATAGCGGATCGCCGACCGCCGGGTGCGACCTCGGCGGCGGGGGATGGAGCGGGATATGGGGTGGTCACTGCGGGTGCGAACGGTACATATGGTGCGGGTGGTGCGGCCGTCCGATCAGAGTAGACCCGCGGCGCGCGCCCAGCGATACTTCGCGCCGAGAACCTGGACCGGCTTCTCGGTGGTGTAGGGGTAGGCCACCACGCCGTGCCGGAAGAGGTGGGCGCTGGCCGCCTCGACCTCGGTGTCGCCCGAGAGCGAGGCCACCACCGGCTTGTCGATGCCCGCGGCGCGCGCCTGGGCCACCACGTCGGCGACCAGCTCGGCGAAGACCATGGGCGGGGTGACGATGGTGTGCCAGTAGCCCAGGATCAGCGCGTGGACGCGCGGGTCCTCCAGGCCCAGCCGGATCGTCTTCTCGTAGGTCGACGGCGGCTCGCCCCCGGTGATGTCCACCGGGTTGCCGGCCGCCCCGAAGGGCGGGATGAAGGCGCGGAACGCCTCGTCGAGGTCGGGCGGGATCTCATAGAGCGACATGCCGTTGTCGATGACGGCGTCGGAGAGCAGCACGCCCGAACCGCCGGCGCCGGTGATGATGACGACGTTCTCGCCCGTGGGCGCCGGCAGGACCGGCAGCGCGCGGCCGAACTCCAGCAGCTCGTTGAGCCCCGGAGCCCGCACCACCCCGGCCTGGCGCAGGATGTCGTCGTAGACCTTGTCGTCGCCGGCCAGCGCCCCGGTGTGCGACCCGGCCGCGCGGGCGCCGGCCGAGGTGCGCCCGGCCTTGAGGACGATCACCGGCTTGCGCGGCACGACCTCGCGGGCCGCCTCCACGAACGCCCGGCCGTCCTTGAGGTCTTCCAGGTGCATGGCGATGGCGTTGGTGTTGTCGTCCTGGCCGAAGAAGGTGAGCAGGTCGTCCTCGTCGATGTCGGCCTTGTTGCCGACCCCCACGATCGCCGAGACACCGGTGCTGGTGCTGCGGCTGTAGCCGAGGATGGCCATGCCGATGCCGCCCGACTGCGACGTCAGCGCGGTGCCGCCCGCGACGTCGTAGGGCGTGCAGAACGTCGCCGACAGTTTCTGCGGCGTGTAGTAGTAGCCGTAGATGTTGGGGCCGAGGATCCGCACGTTGTGGCGGCGGGCGACCGCGAGCACCTCGTCCTGGAGCTCCTGCTCCCCGGTCTCGGCGAACCCCGAGGGGATGAGGATGGCCCCGGCCACCCCCTTGCGCCCCGCCTCCTCCAGGGTGGCGGCGACGAACTTGGCGGGTACGGCGAAGACCGCCACGTCCACGTCGCCGGGGACGTCGCCGATGCTCTTGTAGGCGGCGCGGCCGTAGACCTCGTCGGACTTGGGGTTGATCGGGTACACCTCGCCGGCGTAGCCGCCGTCGACGATGTTGCGGATGACCGAGTTGCCGATCTTGCCGGTCTCGTTGGAGGCGCCGATGATCGCGATGGAGCGGGGGGTGAAGATCCGGTTCATCGCGGTCAGGATCTCGTCGCGGCCGAACCGCTTGGGGGGCTCGGCCGGGTCGAAGTCGAGCACGAACCGCAGGTCGGCGGCGATGGCGTCGTCGGCGGTGGCGAAGACCGGGTTGAGGTCGGCCTCGGCGATCTCGGGGAAGTCCGTGACCAGGTCGGACAGGCGCACCAGCAGGTCGGCCAGGCGTCCGCGGTCGACCGCGGCGCCACCGCGCACGCCGTCGAGGACTTCGGCGGCCTTGATGCCGCCGACCTGGGAGAGCGCCTCCTCGCGCGTGACCGGCGCCAGCCGGAACGCGACGTCCTTGAGGACCTCCACGAGCACGCCGCCCAGCCCGAAGACCACGATCTTGCCGAAGGTGGGGTCGGTGGTGGCGCCGACCAGCACCTCCAGGCCGGCGCCGATCTGCTGCTGGAGCTGCACGCCGTCGATGCGGGCCTCGGGGTCGTAGGCGCGGGCGTTGGCGACGATGCGGTGGTAGGCGGCCTTCACCTCCTGCGGGGAGGTGAGCCCGACCTCGACGCCGCCGGCCTCGGTCTTGTGCAGGATGTCGGGGGAGACGATCTTGGCGACGACCGGCAGCCCCAGTTCCACGGCGAGCGACACCGCCTCGTCGGCGTCGCGGGCCAGCGCCTCACCGGGGACCGGCAGCCCGTAGGCGTCGGCCAGCGCCTTGCCCTCGGGCGCGGTGAGGGAGGTGCGGCCCTCGGTGCGGGCCCGGTCCAGCACCGCGCGCACGGCCTCGCGGTCGTAGCCGGGATCGGTTGGGTTGGCCATGGTGTCAGATCACTCCGTTCGACTTGAGCGCGGTGAGGTCGTCCTCGGACAGCCCCAGCTCGCCCACGTAGACCTCGCTGTTGTGCTCACCGAGAAGGGGGGAGCGGCGGATGTCGGCGGGGGAGGCCGACAGGCGGATGGGCAGGCCCACCGTCTTGTAGGTGCCGCGTTCGGGGTGCTCCACGGTGGCGACGATCCCGTTCGCGTTGAGCGTGGGGTCGTCGATGATCTCCCGGGTGGACAGGATCGGCCCGCAGGGGATGTTGTGGGCGTTGAGCGCCGCCAGCACATCCCACTTGGGGATGTTCACCGACCACTCCTCGATCAGGGCGAACGCCTTGTCGAGCTTGTCCAGCCGGGCTTCGGGGGTCGCCCACTCCGGGTCGGTCGCCAGGTCGGGCCGGCCGATGAGCCGGGTGATCGGCTCCCATCCGGGGGGCTGGATGATGACGTAGACGTAGTCGTTGGGGCCGCCGGGGGCGGTGCGCACCGCCCAGCCGGGCTGCCCGCCGCCCGAGGCGTTCCCAGAGCGCGGCACCTCGTCGCCGAAGCTCTCGTTGGGGTACTCGTTGAGCGGGCCGTGGGCCAGCCGCTGCTGGTCGCGCAGCTTGACCCGGCACAGGTTGAGCACGGCGTCCTGCATGGCGACCTCGACGCGCTGGCCGGTGCCGGTCCGGGTGCGCTGGTACAGCGCCGCGAGGATCCCGGCCACCGTGTGCATCCCGGTCCCGGAGTCGCCGATCTGCGCGCCGGTGGCCAGCGGCGGGCCGTCGTCGAAGCCGGTGGTGCTCATCGAGCCGCCCATGGCCTGCGCGATGACCTCGTAGGCCTTGTAGTCGGCGTAGTCGCCGGGGCCGAACCCCTTGATCGAGGCGTAGACGAGCCGCGGGTTGGCCTCCTGGAGCACCTCCCAGGTGAAGCCCATGCGGTCGAGCGCCCCGGGCGCGAAGTTCTCCACCAGGACGTCGCTGGAGCGGACCAGGTCGAGGAAGATCCGCTTGCCCTCGTCGCTCTTGGTGTTGAGGGTGATGCTGCGCTTGTTGGAGTTCAGCATCGTGAAGTAGAGGCTGTCCACGTCGGGGAGGTCGCGCAGTTGGCGGCGGGTGATGTCGCCGCTGGGCGCCTCCAGCTTGACGACGTCGGCGCCCAGCCAGCCCAGGATCTGCGTGGCCGACGGACCGGACTGCACGTGGGTCATGTCGAGGACGCGGACACCGTCGAGTGCCTTGCTCATGGCGTCTCAGGGCTCCCTACTTGTACATGGTCTGGTTCATCGTCCCGGGGGCGTAGACCTCGGGGTCGATCCAGACGTTGATCAGCGACGGCTTGCCGGACTCGCGTGCGCGGCGCAGCGCCGGGCCGATCTCGGCGGGGTCGTGGACCTCTTCGCCGTAGCCGCCCAGCATCTTGGCGAACTCCGAGTAGCGGACGTCGCCGAGGGTGTTGCCGATCTCGCCGCGGTCCGCGCCGTACTTGGCGATCTGGCCGTAGCGGATCTGGTTCATGGAGGAGTTGTTGCCGATGACGCCGACGAACGGCATGTCGAACCGGACCAGGGTCTCGAAGTCCCACCCGGTGAGGCTGAAGGCGCCGTCGCCGAACAGGGCCACGACCTCCTTGTCGGGCCGGGCGTACTTGGCCGCCATGACGAAGGGGATGCCCACGCCCAGCGTGCCCAGCGGGCCGGGGTCCAGCCAGTGGCCCGGCGACTTGGGCTGGACGACCTGGCCGGAGAAGGTGACGACGTCGCCGCCGTCGCCGATGTAGATGGAGTCCTCGGTGAGGAAGTCGTTGATCTCGCTGACCAGCCGGTAGGGGTGGATGGGCGAGGCGTCGGAGCGCAGCAGCGGTGCGCGCTTGTCGAGCGCCTTGGCCTCCTGCTGGCGCAGCTCCTCCAGCCATGCCTTGCGGCCCTGGGCGCCGTTGTCGCCGTAGGCCGAGGTGGCCTGGAGCACCGAGGACAGCACGACGTCGGCGTCGCCGACGATGCCGAGGTCGATGTCGCGGTTCTTGCCGACCGTGGCGTAGGACAGGTCGATCTGCACGACGGTGGCGTCGGGGGACAGGCGCTTGCCGTAGCCCATCCGGAAGTCGAACGGCGTGCCGACGATGATGATGAGGTCGGAGTTGGCGAAGGCGTGGCGCCGGGAGAGCTGGAAGTGGTGCGGGTCGCCGGGCGGCAGGGTGCCGCGGCCCGCCCCGTTCATGTAGGCGGGGACGTTGAGCGCGCGCACGAGCTCGATGGCGGAGTCGGTGGCCCGGGTCGTCCATACCTGGCCGCCGAGCAGGATGCTGGGCCGCTCGGCGCGGACGAGGAGTTCGGCCAGGCGCTCGATGGCGGCGGGGTCGCCGGCCTGGCGGGTGGAGGCCCGGTACCGGCCCGCCTCGGGGATCCGCGCCTTCGCGACGGGGACCTTGGCGTCGAGGATGTCGCGGGGGATCTCCAGGAACGACGGGCCGGGGGCGCCGTTCACCGCCTCGCGGAAGGCCATCGAGACCAGGTCGGCGACGCGCTCGGTGTGGGGGACGGTCGCGGCGAACTTGGAGATCGGGTTGATCATGTCCACGTGCGGCAGGTCCTGGAGGGAGCCCATCTTGTGCTGGCTGAGGGCGCCCTGGCCGCCGATGACCAGCAGCGGGCTTTCGGCGCGGTAGGCGTTGGCGATCCCGGTGACGGCGTCGGTGGTGCCCGGACCGGCGGTGACCACGGCGCAGCCGGGCTTGCCGGTGATCCGCGCGTAGCCGTCGGCGGCGTGTGCGGCCACCTGTTCGTGGCGGACGTCGATCACATCGATGCCCTCGTCGGCGCAGCCGTCGTAGATGTCGATGATGTGGCCGCCGCACAGGGTGAAGATCACGTCGATCCCCTCGGCCTTGAGGGCCTTGGCCACGAGATGGCCGCCGGAGATCGTGGCGTCTTCCCTCTTGTCGTCAGTCATCGCTGCGAACATCCCCTTCATTGGATACTGCATACCGTATGTTTTCCATTGCTACATGAGCGCCGGGCGCGTGTCTAGAGCGGAATCGTGCGAACCGGCAGGGGGCGCCGCAGCCGCCCCGCGATACCCGCGGCGACCAGCGCGCACACGCCGGCGGCCGCGAACCCCGCGGCGGCGCCGGACTCCGGCGCGAGCAGAAGGAGCAACGCGGCGCCGCCCACGCCCAGCAGCCCGCCCAGACCCTTGGCGCTGTAGACGAGCCCCTGGATGTCGGTGGAGTGGCGCGCGCCGAAGTAGTCGGTCGCCAGCGCGCGGGTGAGCGGATAGCAGGCGCCGCCGCCCAGCCCGGCGGGCACCGCCAGCACCACCAGGGCGGCCAGGCCGCCGCCTGTGGATCCGGCGGCGAGCAGGCCGAACTGCGCCAGCGCCCCGGCCAGCAGCGCGCCCGCCAGCACCCGGCGGCCTCCGCCGCGCTCGGCGCGCGCGGCCGCCGCCACGCGGCCGGCCCCGCTGGCCGCCACCAGCACGGCCGCCACTAGGGCCGCCCCACCGGGGGAATGGCCCTCGGCCAGCAGGAAGGCGGGCAGCACCGCCAAGTCGAAGAGCGCGACGGCGCCCCCCAGGGCCAGCACGGCGTGCAGGGCGGGCAGTGCCCCGCTGCGCCAGGCCTGCGTCGGGGAGTGCTCGGCCCCGGGCAGCGGGTCGGCCCGGCCGCGCAGCGCCCATGCCCGGGGGTCGGTCCCCGGCGGCCACCAGTGCGCGGGGGGCGCGTGCAGCCGCGCCCCACCCACGGCGATCAGGGCACCTGTGGCGACGGCCAGCGCGGCGCAGGCCGGTCCCAGGACGCCGGGGCCGGGCAGCAGCAGGGCGCCCAGCACCGCCGGAACGGCCCCCAGCGCGAAGGCGCCCCCGGCCACCCCGGCGCGGGCCACGGGTCGCTCGGGGTACCAGGCCGCGACCACGTGCACGCAGGAGTGGTAGACGAGCCCGGCTCCCAGGCCGCCGATGACGCCGTAGCCCACCGCCGCGACGGGGAGGGAGCCGGCGAAGCCGATGCTCAGCAGGCCGGCGGCGCACATCGGCGCGCCGGCCGTGACGGCCGCGGCCGGCGGCAGCGCGCCGCGGGAGTGCAGGCGTGCGATGGGCACGGCCGACGCGCCCTGCACCACCGTCCACACCAGCAGCGGGAGCAGCGCCTGGGTCAGGGTCCAGCCGTGCGCGGCGGCCAGCGCCGGCACCGCCGCCCCATAGGCGAACTGGAGCGTCCCGGCCGCGGCGACCGCGAGCGCCGCGCGGCGCAGCTGGTGGCCGCGGCCCCGGCCGGTGAGGTCGCGCGCCGAGGCACCGACCCGGTAGCGCCGGCCGCTCCAGTCGCGGTACTCGCCCCGCGGTACGTCGTAGGGGGAGGGCAGATGGCCTGGGGGGATGACAGAGGGGGATGGAGCCACCACGGATCACCTCCAGCATTCTGTATGCAGTATGCGCTGTGCATCGCGTTCGAGGGAAGGGGGTGGAGCGCGGAATTCGGGGGCGGTGGTGGGGTGGCGCGGGGGTGGGATCCGGGGTGGCGCCGCGGGAGGGTGAAGGCGTCCGCCGGCGGATCGGCGTGGACGTGGGGGCGCGGCCGACGGTGCGACGGGGGGTGGAGCGGCGAGCCGACGAGCGAGCGGAGGCGGCGCTGCCTCTGGCCGGAGGCCCTTCCGTGGTGCCGGTGGAGTCGAGGGAGGAGGTGAGTGCGACGGGGGATGGAGCGGCGAGCCGACGAGCGAGCGGAGGCGGCGCTGCCTCTGGCCGTAGGCCCTTCCGTGGTGCCGGTGGAGTCGAGGGAGGAGGTGAGTGCGACGGGGGGTGGAGCGGCGAGCCGACGAGCGAGCGGAGGCGGCGCCGCCCCTGGCCGAAGGCCCTTTGCGTGGGGTCGGTGGAGCCGGGGGAGGAGGCGGGCGTTGACCGGCGGCGGTGTGAACCCGCCGCGAAAGAGATATTGCATACTGCATACGATCTCGCGTATGACAGAGGCAGAGCCGAGGACCGCGACAGAGGAGGAGACTCGGTGGACCTCTACGAGCACGAAGCCAAACAGCTGTTCGGCGAGCACGGCGTGCCGCTCGCCCTACGACAACTCGCCGGCACACCCGAGCAGGCCGCATTGAGCGCCGAGCGCCTGGGCGGCCGTGTCGTCGTCAAGGCGCAGGTCAAGACGGGTGGCCGCGGCAAGGCCGGCGGTGTGAAGGTGGCCGATGGCCCCGAGGACGCGCAGGCCAAGGCCGAGCAGATCCTCGGCATGGACATCAAGGGGCACACGGTGCACCGGGTCCTGGTCGAAGAGGCCAGCGACATCGCCGAGGAGTACTACGTCTCGTTCCTGCTCGACCGCTCCAACCGCACGTTCCTGTCGATCTGCTCGGCCGAGGGCGGCATGGACATCGAGGCGGTGGCCGCCGAGCGTCCCGACGCCGTGGTGCGCACCCCGGTCGACGCCCTCACCGGACTGGGACGCGACGACGCGATCGCCATCTGCGCCAAGGCCGGCCTCCCCCCGGCGGTCCATGCCCGCGCCGCGGCGGTGCTCCAGCGCCTGTGGGCCGTCGCCGCCGAGGAGGACGCCACGCTCGTCGAGGTCAACCCCCTGGCCCGCACGCGCGACGGCCGCATCCTCGCCCTCGACGGCAAGGTCACCCTCGACGAGCACGCCGCCTTCCGGCACCCCGAGCGCACCCCCTTCCACGACGACGGCGCCGCCGACCCCCGCGAGACCGCCGCGCGTGCCAAGGGCCTGAACTATGTGAAGCTCGACGGTGAGGTCGGGATCATCGGCAACGGTGCGGGCCTGGTCATGTCCACCCTGGACGTGGTCGCCTACGCCGGCGAGGCCCACGGCGGGGTCAAGCCCGCCAACTTCCTCGACATCGGCGGCGGCGCCTCGGCCGAGGTCATGGCCAACGGCCTGGAGATCATCCTGGGCGACCCCTCGGTCAAGAGCGTGTTCG
>NZ_JBHSFQ010000060.1:0-13003 GCF_042653925.1 Nocardiopsis mangrovi | reverse complement strand
TCTTCGTCAAGGGCGAGGTGATCAAGACCGTGCCGGAGTCCAAGATCGTCGAGACCCTGATCGAAGAGGCCATGCGCATCGCCGAGGGCATGAAGGACGACGGCACCGCCTCAGGCACCCCCTCGGTATCCGCCGGTCCCTGAGCCCCCTCCCCGTCCCCCGCCCCGCCTCCGCCCCGGTCGACCGTTCCGTCCCGGGCCCGCCCCGTGACCTGTTGGGAGTACGCCGATGCCCATTGAGAACCCCGCGCGGACGGGTACCGCGGCGCTCGTCGGCCGCTACGCGCGCCTGGTCAAGTACAAGTTCGTGCTGGATTTCCTGCTCGCCCTGGTCGTCGTCGCCACCGCCCTGGGGCCGGCCGCGCTCGCCGACCCGGTGACGCTCACCGTGCTGCTCCTCTTCGTCGTCGGCATGCTCGGCGTGCTGGCCGCGGTGATGACGCTGGACGACGTCACCGGCCTCAAGGACGGCAGCGATACCGAGAACTACCTCCGCGTACCGGACACGGCGCTGCGGCCGGTGAAGCGCAAACCCCTGCTGACCGGCGAGCTCACCGTCGACCAGGCCCAGCGGTTCGGCTACGCGGGGCTCATCTGGGGCGCGCTGTGGTGGGCCGCGGCGATCGCCGTCAGCCCGCACAAGGAGCCGTGGGTCCTGGCCGTCACCGTCCTGCTCATCACCACGAGCGTGCAGTACTCCTGGGGCCTCAAGCTCAGCTACCACGGGCTCGGCGAGGCGACCCTGCTGTTCTCCGCCTCGGCGTTCGTGATCGCGCCCTACGGGCTGGCCACGGGGGAGCTGCCCGTCCTGGTGCTGGTGCAGGGCCTGCTGTTCGGGTTCGGCCAGCTGATGATCTCGGGCTACTCCAACACCAACGACATCCCGGGCGACTCGGCCGTGGGCCGGCGCACCGCGGCGGTGGTCCTGTCCGAACGCGGCAACCGGGTCTTCCTGGGCCTGCTCACCGCCGCGAACCTGCTGGTGGTCCTGGCCCCCGCCGCGGTCGGCGCGATCCCCTGGTGGTTCGCGGCCGCCGTGCTGCCGTTCATGGCGCTGCGGACGGCCCAGTACGCGGGCTTCCTGCGCACCGGTGACCCGCTCCCGGCGCGCAGCAAGGGGATCGCCGCCTTCCGCGTGGTCGTGCTGTGCACGGTCGTCGCGAACGTGGCCGCCCACGCCGCCGGGTGGCCCTTCTGAGCCGGGGGACGGTCAGTCCGACGCCGCCGATGACGACGCCGTCCCGCTCGGGTCCTCGCGCCGGCGCGTGCGGGCGAACCACCCGGCCACGTGCACCCGCGACGAGCAGTCGAGCTTGCGCATGATCTTGCGCAGGTGGTTGATCGCGGTCCATTCGGAGATGGAGAGGCGCCGGGCGATCTCGCGGTTGGTCAGCCCCGCCGCGACCAGCTCGGCGACCTGGAGTTCGCGCGCGGTGAGCGGGTGGACGCGGGCGTCCCGCTGCGCGCGCCGCGGCGGTGCGGCGCGTACGGCGGGCGGGACCAGCGCCTCGCCCAGGACCGTTTCGCGGTCCGCGCCGCGGCCCTGCTCCCGGCACCGCTCGAAGTCCGCTTCGCCGAGACGCGCTGTGACCCGCGCCACGGCCTGCCGCATCTCCGCGGCCAGCGGCGCCGGCACGGCCCAGCCCGTGGACTCGCGGATCACGCTCGCCGCGCCGAACTCCCGGGCGGACCGGCGCAGTTCGGCGTCCTCCGCACCCGGGAGGGCCACCCGGGCCAGCGCGAGCCGTTCCAGCACCACCCCGCGGGTCCCGCGGTCGCCCATGGTGGCGAGCCGGCCGAGGACCTCGCGGTGCCGCCGCTCGGCTTCGGCGGGCTTTCCCGAGGAGAGGACGGCGTCCGCCAGAACGCTCTCCGCCTCGGCCGCGTCGCGGGTATCGCCGATCCCCTCGAAGAGGGCCGCGGCGTGGCGGGCGGCCTGCGCCGCGGCCGAGGGGCGTTCCCGCACCCGCAGGCACCGCGCCAGCTCGCGCAGCCCGAACGCGTGCTGGCGCGCCACGCCGGCGGTCCCCAGCGCGTTGGTGGCCCTGCGCAGCAGCTCTTCCGCCTGGACCGTGTCGCCGCGGTTCAGGGCGAGGGTGCCCAGCCGGCGTCCGGCCAGCGCGGCGCCCGCCCCGTCGCCGAGGTCGCCGAAGCCGCGCAGGGCCTCGCGCAGCAGCCGCTCCCCGAGGTCGAAATCGCCTGCGAGGGTCAGCAGTTCACCGAGTCCGGACTGGCCGTCGAGGATGGTGCGGGGCGCCGCCCCGGGTGCGGCGAGGGCCCGCCGCAGCAGGTCGGTGGCCGCGTGCAGCGTGCCGTTGCCGCCCCAGTTCGTGCCGAGGACGGTCGCCAGCCGGATCGCCTCGCTCCGCGCTCCGCTGTCGAGCAGGAACTCGGCGGCGGCCTGCACGTCGTGCCGCCAGTGCGGCGCGCGCTGCGGTACCGCGCCGCCGTCGCCCGGCTCCACCTCCTCCACACCGGCCAGGAAGTACCCGGCATGGGCGTGCAGGAACTCGGTGTCCAAGCCGCTCTGCTCCAGCCATTCCAGGACGCACTGCCGGGTCAGGGAGAGCAGGGCGAAGGAGACGGCGCCGTCCTCGCACTCCTCCGCCAGGAGCAGGCCCATGTCCACGAGGCGTTCGAGCCGCTGGCGGGTCTCGCCGGTGGGCCTGCCGGCGACCGCGACCGCCGCGTGCAGGTCGGCGCCGGTGTGGAACACGGCGATCCGGCCGAGCAACTCCTGCTGGGACCGGTCCAGGCGGGTCAGCGCCCCGGTGATCGCCTCGCGCATGCCGGTGTGGCGTGACAGCGTCTCGCCGCCGCCGCCGGACAGCACGTCCAGGTTCGTGTCGAGAGCGTCGAGCACGCCCTTCGGGGAGTTGACCTTCATGCGCCCGGCGGCGAGTTCCAACGCGAGGGGCAGCCCGCCGGTGCGTACGCACAGCCGGGCGACGGCGGCGCTGTTGTCGGGGGTGAGCCGGAAGCCGGGGCGCACCGCCCGGGCCCGTTGCACGAAGAGCCGGACCGAGGGGTTGGCGTGCAGGTCCTCGACGGGGCCGTCGACCGCGGGGACCGGCAGGGGCGCGACGCGGACGACCTCCTCCCCGTAGACGCCCAGGGGCTCGGGCGCGGCGACCAGCACGACGATCTCCTCGCGGTCGGCGAGCAGCCGGGTCAGCGCGTCGGGCAGTTCGGAGAACACGTCGTCGCAGCTGTCCACGGCGAGCAGTGTGCGGCACGCCGCCCCGGTCCCGCTTCCGGGCGGCGGGCGCGATGCGGCGTCGAGGGCGGGCCATAAGCCCGTGCCCCGGGACGCGTGGAGGTCGATGTAGGTGGCACCCGCCCCGAACAGGGGGCCGGACTCCAGCAGAGCGGTCGCGGCCAGCCGGCTCTTGCCCACGCCCACCGGCCCGGTGAGGGTGAGCATGCGCACTTCGGGCGCGTGGAGCCGGTCGTTCAGGTGAGCGAGTTCGCGTCTGCGCCCGATGATCGGTGTGGGGAAGTGGCTCCACGGTGTACTTGGCGAGCGGGCACGTGACGGCGCGATGCTGACCTGCGATTCGATCGATGTCGGCATAAGGCGTGTCCCCCAGGTGGATCCGGCCCACGAATGTCGGTCATCGCTGTATCGGCGTTGTCGTCGCGGATTGAGGGCCGAGCGAACGCAGCCGGGGCCACCCCGTGGCCCGAACTCCCCGATTCGGATATCGGCCATCACCCACCGAGGTGGAAAGGCTACGCGAGTGCACTTGTGCGGGCAATGTGAGGAAATCACCGATTCGTCATGGTCGGACCGAGACCATCGCGCCGACGCGGAGCCACGGCGGATCCGGCGGTCGGAACGGGGCCGAGGTGACAAACCGGCGGCCGGGGGCGCGGCCCGGCCGGGGGGCCGCGCCACAATCCGGTGCCATGCACGCCGCATACATCGAACGGCTGGGGCCTCCCTCGGAGATCCGCTACGGCGAGCTTCCCGACCCCCGCCCCGGTCCCACCGACGTCCTGGTCGACGTGGACTACGCGGGCGTCAACCACGTCGACACCTTCGTGCGGTCCGGAGCCTGGCGCACCCCCGTCGACTTCCCCTTCGTGATCGGCCGCGACCTCGTGGGCAGGGTCGCCGCAGCGGCCCCCGGCGCGCCGGCGTTCGCGCCCGGCGACCGGGTGTGGAGCCTGAGCATGGGGCACGCCGGACGGCAGGGAGCCGCGGCCGAGCGCGTCGCCGTCCCCGCGGAACGGCTCTACCCGCTGCCGCGGGGCGCCGACCCCGCCGACGCCGCGGCAGCGGCCCACCCGGCCGCGACCGCCTACCTCGCGTTGTTCGTCCACGGCAGGCTGCGCCCCGGCGAGACCGTCGTGGTCATGGGCGCGGCCGGCAATGTGGGGGCCGCCGCGGTGGAGCTGGCCGCCTGTGCGGGCGCCCGCGTCATCGCCGCGGCCGCCGCCGGCGACGCCGGGTACTGCCGCGCACTCGGCGCCGAAGCCGCCGTCGACTCCCGGGCCCCCGGCCTGGCCGACTGCATCGCCGCCGCCTGCGGCGGCACCGACCTCTACATCGACGCGGCCGGGCGCAACGACCTGGACCTGGCGGTGCGGCTGCTGGCACGGCGCGGCAGGGTCGTCGTGCTGGCGGGGAGGGAGGACAGAGCGGTGCTCCCGGTCGGATCGCTCTACCTCCTGGACCGGTCCGTCACCGGGTTCGCCATCTCGCAGGCCACCACGGGCGAACTCGCCGAGGCCGCCGCCCACATCGGCCGGCACCTGGCCGCCGGGCGCCTGCGGCCGCGGCGCCGCGCGGACCTGCCGCTCGGCTCCGCCGCCGACGCCCACCGGCGGCTCGAATCGGGGGCCGGCTCCGGTCGGCGCCTGGTCCTGCGGGTGCGTGACACCGCGGGGGCGACTTGACCAACCCCGCCCGCGGTCGTGGCCGGTCCGCTCCGCCCGCTGCCACGATGACCGCCATGAGCACATCGATCATCGACACCACGCCGCTGTTCGAGCTCGACGCCCGCATCGCGGTCGCCGCCCCACCGGCGACGGTGTACTCCGTGGTCAGCGACCTGCCGCGCAGCGCCGAATGGAGCCCCGAGTGCCGCGGCGGAACCTGGACCTCCGGTCCGCCGGGACAGGCCGGATCGATCTTCCGCGGCGAGAACCTGCGCGCCGACGACGTGGTCGGCTGGGCCCCGCTGGTCCGCGGCACCTGGCACACCGAGGCCCGGGTCGTGGCCGCCGAACCCGGCCGCACCTTCCGCTGGATGATGCTGTCGCACGCCCACGAGGACCAGGAGAGCGTCTGGGGGTTCGACATCGCGCCGGCGGCCGGCGGGGCGGTGCTGACCCACCACTTCCGCATGGGCCGGGCGACCGCCGGCATCCGCAAGATCACGGCGGACCTCGACGAGGAGGACCGCAAGCGCTTCATCGCCGACTGGACCGGAAAACTCGCCGACGACCTCGACGTGACCCTGGCCCGGATCCGGGATGTGATCGAGCGCGGCTGAGGCGCCGGGGGGACCTCCGAAGACCCGACCAGACAGGACAGAAGAGCCGATGTTCCTTCAGCGCATCGCCAACCAAGGCATCCGACTGGGCACCCTCTTCGACCGGGCCGCGGCCCGCTACCCGGGCGGCCCGATCATCCTCGACCACGACCTGGACATCGCCCCCGAGCGCGGACGCCGGCTGACGCTCACCGAGGCCGCCGACCTGGTGGACGACATCGCGTCACGGCTGTGGGCGTGCCGTGTCAGGCCGGGCGACCACGTGGTCGTCCACAAGAGCGACAACTTCGACATCTCGCTGCTGGCGTGCGCCGTCGCCCGGATCGGCGGCATCCCCGTGATGCTCTCGCCCAAGCTGGACGGCGCCACGGTCGCCGAGCTGGTGCGGCGCGCCAACCGGCCGTTCCTGCTCACCGACGGCGCCAAGCTCCGCACGGAGCTGCCCGAGGAGGTCTTCGACCTGAGCGAGCAGGTCGTGGTCGCCTGCGGCGAGCACCCGCGGGCCACGAGCCTGGCCGCGCTGGCCGGCACCCCGAGGGTCCGGCCGATCACCATGCCGCCGGACCACCCCACGATGGTCACCCACACCTCGGGCACGACGGGCCTCCCCAAGCTCGCGGTGCACACCGGGCGCACCTTCCAGGCGCGCTACCGGCCGCAGGCCGCCGTCGTCGGCGCCGCGGTCCGGCGTCGCGAGCCGATCGCGGTGCACGTCTCCTTCGTGCACTCGCGGATGTACACGGCGATGCCCATCTCCGTCCTCCAGGGCCACCCCCTGATCGTCCTCCGGGACGACGCGCCGGAGTCGGTCGCCGAGATGTTCGCCAAGGTGCCGCCGGGCTTCATCGAGGCGCATCCGAACACCTTCCTGCGCTGGGAGGTCCTCGCCGAGGATCCCCGTGAACCGCTCGCCAAGGTCAAGTACTTCAGCAGCACCTTCGACGCCATCCACCCGCGCACCGTGCGCACCATGCTCAACGCCTCGCAGCGCCCCGGCGCCATGTTCGCGCAGGCGTACGGCCAGAGCGAGGTCGGGCCGATCGCGGCGCGGACCTACTCCCGCAGCTGGGCGAACGACGCGGACGGGCGCTGCGTGGGGCGGCCCTTCCCCGGGATGACCGCGGTGCGCGTGGTCAGCAGGGACGGCGGTCCCGTCACCCGGTCCTCGCCCGGATTCATCGAGGTGCGCAGCGACGGCCGCATCGTCACCTACCTCGCCGAGCACGCCCGCTGGCGTCGGCAGGTCCACGGCGGGTGGTGGCGGATGGGCGACCTCGGCTACCGGACCAAGTGGGGGTGCCTGCACCTGCTCGACCGGGAGGTCGACGAGATCGACGGCATCGACAGCACCCTGGAGATCGAGGACAAGCTCTTCGCCCGGGTCCCCGAACTGGTCGAGGTCGTCATCGTGCCCGCCGCGGACGGCGCCCCCGTCCCCGTGGTGTGCACCCGGGACGACTCCCCGCTGGACGAGGCCGCCTGGTCCCGAGCGGTGGCCGGACTCCCGCCGCTGGCCCCGCCGGTGCAGTGGCGGCTGGCCGATCTGCCGCAGACCGCCACCACCAAGATCAAGCGCATCGAGCTGGCGGGTCTGCTGAACGGCGCCGCAGGCTGACGCCCCGCACCCCTGCGGAACGGAGCAGTGATCCCATGCACGACATCCCCCCGTCACCCGAGAGCCCGGACGCGCGCCCCGGCACGCGGGCGCGCCGCGCCCCGGGCCTGTCGGTCGCCATCGTCGGAGGCGGCCCGCGCGGGCTCTCCGTGCTGGAGCGGCTGTGCGCCTACGTGCGCGCCGCACCGGGGCTCGGCCCCGTCACGGTCCACCTGATCGACCCGCACCCGTCCGGCGCCGGCCGTGTGTGGCGCACCGACCAGTCCAGGCTGCTGCTGATGAACACGGTCGCCTCCCAGGTGACCGTGTTCACCGACGACAGCGTCCGGATCGAGGGCCCCATCGAGCCCGGCCCCTCGCTGTACGAATGGGCGCGCGGCCTGGCGCTGCTGGGCGAGTTCGACGGCTGGGACGAGGAGGTGCTGGCGGAGGCGCGGGCACTGGGCCCGGACGACTATCCCACCCGCGCCTTCTACGGCCGCTATCTGCGGGAGTGCTTCGAGCGGATCACGGCGAACGTGCCGGACGGCGTGCGCGTCGAGGTGCACCGGTCCCGGGCCGTGTCGATGGCGGACGTGCAAGGGCTGCCCGACGGCCCGCAGGGCGTGCGCCTGAAGGACGGCACCCGGCTCGACGACCTGGACTCGGTGGTCCTGGCGCTGGGCCACCTGCCCGTCCGGCCCACCGGGCAGCAGGCGCGGACCGCGAGCCTGGCGCGCATCCACCACCTCACCTACATCACCCCCGGCAACCCCGCCGACGTCGACCTGAGCGGGATCGAGGCCCGCCGGCCCGTTCTGCTGCGCGGCCTCGGCCTGAACTTCTTCGACCACATGGCGCTGCTCACCGAGGGCCGGGGCGGCCGCTACGAGGACGACGGCGAACGGCTGGTGTACCGCGCGTCGGGAGCGGAGCCGCAACTGTACGCGTTCTCCCGGCGCGGCGTTCCGTACCACTGCCGCGGGCGCAACGAGAAGGGCGCCGCCGGCCGGTATACGCCGCGGCTGCTCACCCCTCGGGCGATCACCCTGATGCGCCGCGACGCCCCCAGCGGGCTCCGCTTCACCGCGGACGTGTGGCCGCTGATCGCGCGCGAGGTGGAGACCGTCTACTACGAGGCGCTCCTCGCCGCGCGCGGCGCGGACGCGGACGGGTTCGCGGCGCGCTACCTGCGCGGCGGCCCCGAGGCCACCGCGCTGCCGGCCGAGTACGGCATCGCCGGGCACGAGCGGTGGAGCTGGGAGCGGATCACCCGGCCGTGCGCCGGACGCGACTTCGCCGATCGGGCCGCCTTCCGCGGCTGGCTGCTGGGGCACCTCGCCCGCGACGTGGAGGCGGCGCAGCAGGGGAACGTCGGCGGCCCCCTCAAAGCGGCTCTGGACGTGCTGCGCGACCTGCGCAACGAGGTCCGGCTGGCCGTGGACCACGGGGGACTGGAGGGCGGTTCCCACCGCGACGAGCTGGACGGCTGGTACACGCCGCTGAACGCCTACCTGTCCATCGGCCCGCCGCCCTCGCGCGTCCGCGAGCTGATCGCGCTCATCGAGGCGGGCGTCGTGGAGGTCCTCGGCCCCGGCACGGAGGTCTGGTTCGACGCCGCCGCGGCCGAGTTCGTGGCCGCGTCGGGCGAGGTGCCCGGCCCGCCGGTGCGCGCCCGGGCCCTCATCGAGGCGCGGCTCCCGGCCCCCGACCTCCGGCGCGTCGACGACCCCCTGGTCGAGCACCTGCTGCACGTCGACCAGGCCGTGCCGTACCGGATCCCCGCCGCGGACGGCGGCTACCACGAGACGGGCGGGCTCGCCGTCACCCAGCGGCCCTACCGGCTGATCGACGGCCGGGGACAGGCCCACCCGCGGCGGTTCTCCTACGGGGTGCCGACGGAGTCGGTGCACTGGGTGACCGCGGCGGGGACCCGGCCGGGCGTGGACTCGGTCACCCTCGGGGACTCCGACGCCATCGCCCGCGCGGTGCTGGACCTCGACCCCGCCCGCCGCCCGGGGAGCGCCGGCGCGGCGCCGTCGGCGGAGCCGGCCGACCTGATCGGGGTGATCGTGTGAACGCGCCGCCGGACACCGGGCTGCTCTCGCCGGTGCGGGCGGGGACCCCCGTTGAGGAGGCGGTCGCCGATACCGCATGGGCGCAGGCCATGCTGGACGCCGAGAGCGCGCTGGCGCGCGCCCAGGCGTCCCTGGGCACCGTGCCCCGGTCGGCGGCGGCCGCCATAACCCGCGCGGCCAGGGCCGACCGGATCGACGTCCGCGCCGTGGCGGTGTCGGCCCGGGAGAACGCCAACCCGGTCGTCGCGCTGGTCCGGGAACTCACCCGGGTGGTCGCCGCGGACGACCCGGGGGCCGCCGAATACGTGCACCGCGGCTCCACGTCGCAGGACGTGCTCGATACCGGGGCGATGCTGGTCGCGCGCCGGGCGCTGGAGCTGATCGGCGACGACCTGGAACGGTCCGCCGAAGCGCTGGCCGCCCTGGCGGGCCGGCACCGGGACACCGCGATGGCCGGGCGGACCCTGGCGACGCAGGCGGTGCCCACCACGTTCGGGCTCAAGGCCGCGGGATGGCACCGGCTGGTCTCGGACGCCCGCGACCGGGTGGAGCGGGTCCGCCTGTCGGGGCTCCCCGTATCGCTGGGCGGAGCGGCCGGAACCCTCGCCGGCTACCTGGAGCACGCGCGGTGCGCGGGCTCCGAAGAGGACGGCGGCGCCACCGGCTTCTACCTGGACCGGCTGGTCGAGGCCTTTGCCCGGGAGACGGGGCTGGCGCGCCAGGACCTGCCCTGGCACGCCCTGCGCACCCCGGTCGCCGACCTCGCCGCGGTGCTGGGGTTCACCTGCGGCGCGCTGGGCAAGATCGCCGTGGACGTCCTCACCCTGTCCCGGACCGAGATCGCCGAAGTGGCCGAACCCGGGCCGCAGGGCCGGGGCGCCTCGTCCGCGATGCCGCACAAGCGCAACCCGGTACTGGCGACGATGATCCGTTCCGCGGCCTTGCAGGTCCCGGTGCTGGCCGCGGGCCTCACCCAGTGCCTGACCGCCGACGACGAACGCTCCGCGGGCGCCTGGCACGCGGAATGGGCGCTGCTGCGCGAAGGGCTCCGGCTGACCGGCGGCGCCGCGCACACGGCGGTGGAGCTGGCCGGAGGGCTGGCCGCCCGCCCCGAGCGGATGGCGGACAACCTGCGGCCGGCCGCGGCCGCGGTGACCAGCGAACGGGTCGCCGCCGTGCTCACGCCGCACCTGGGCCGAGCGGACGCCCGCGCGCTGGCGGCGCGCTGTGCGGCGGAGTCGGCCCGCTCGGGGCGCCCGATGCCCGATCTGCTCGCCCGTGAGGCCGCTGTCGCCCGGGAGTTCTCCCGCGCCCGGCTCGCCGAACTGTGCGACCCCGCACAGTACACGGGGGCGGCCGGCTGGCTGGTCGATCGCGCCATCGGCGACGCGGCCACCGGTCCGGCCGGCCTCCGGGACCCCGCACCGCGATGATTCCAGGGAGGGCCATGCCGGACCGGAAGATCCTCGTCGAGCTGGTCGACGCCGACGGCACCGCTATCGGGGCCGCGGAGAAACTCGCCGCCCACCGCCCGCCCGGGGCGCTGCACCGGGCGTTCTCGGTGTTCCTGTTCTCCCCGGAGGGGCGCATGCTCCTGCAACGGCGCGCCGACGGCAAGTACCACTGGCCCGGGGTCTGGTCGAACAGCTGCTGCGGCCACCCGTTCCCCGCCGAGCCGCCGTTCCTCGCCGCCGTCCGGCGCACCGTCGACGAGCTCGGCGCGGCCCCGGAGCTGCTGGCCGGAGCGGGGACGGTGACCTACGACCTGGCCGATCCCCGTTCGGGCCTGGTGGAGAAGGAGCACAACCACCTGTTCGTCGGCACCCTGCGCGCACCGCTGCGCCCCGATCCCGAGGAGGTCGGGGCGAGCCGGTGGGTCACGCCGGGTGAACTCGCCGCGCAACGCGCGTCCGACCCGTTCTCGGCCTGGTTCGGCACGGTGCTGGAGGCGGCCGGGCCGGGGATCCGGTCGCTGCTGCCCGGTGCGGGGTGGTGACGGCCGCCGATGCGCTCAGATCCAGCGGGACTCGCGCGCGATGCGGACCGCGTCGACCCGGTTGCGGGCGTTGAGCTTCGCGGTGATCGACGTCAGGTAGTTGCGCACCGTGCCGACGGCGAGGAACAGCCGGTCGGCGACCTCGGCGCTGTCGAAGCCCTGAGCGGTCAGCCGCAGCACGTCGAGCTCGCGGGGGGTGAGGGGGGAGTCGGTGACGGGGGTCAGGGGCGGCGCGGGGGCGCCGCCCCCGACCCTGTGGCCGAAGTGCACCCGCCGCACGGCCCGGGCCAGTTCGCTGGGCGGGGCGTCCTTGGGCAGGCAGCCGCCGACCCGGTCCCCCAGCTCCGTGTGGGCCTCCTGGGGCCGTCCCGGTCCGGTGAGGATCAGGGTGCGGGTCCCCAGCTTGCGCTCCTCGATCTCGGCCGCGGCGGCCAGGCCGTCGGTTCCGGGCAGGTCCACACCGATGATGGCGACGTCGGGGCGGTGGTGCAGGACCGCCGGAATGACCGCGTAGCCGCCCGTGACCTCGGCGACCACGCTGATGTCGTCCTCGGAGTCCAGCAGCGCGACCAGTGCTCCGCGCACCATGTGCAGGTCCTCGGCCAGGATCACCCGGATCACGGCTGTATTCCCATCTTTTCAGGATGGCCGGAAGAGGCCACACGGTCGACGCTGGAGGACGGCGTGGGCGATGCTGATCGCCGACACGGAATTCCGATGGCAATTCGCGTGCACAGCATACCCTGAATGCGACTGGAAAATCACTATTTGGTGATTTGTTGTTTTGGGTCCGATGTGTTGTGCGGCTGTGTGTATTGCCTGCTCAGGTGTGTTGTGTTTGTGTTTTGGCGACGTACGGTGACCGGATCGCGACTCCTGTGCGTATAGGGGGGTGGATTCATTCACGTTCGGCGCGATGCCGCCTTTTGCGGGCGCGTTGGCGTGTCCGGATTTCTCGGATAACGCAATTCGTTCACGTGAATTCGAGGATGGATGAATTGTCTATCGGATCGATCCGGAAAAGGTCGGCGGCTCGCGGAAGGGCGCACCGGAGGGCGTGCGGCGCGGAATCCGTTCGGCGCGACGGCGGCTGGAGGCGAGCGGGGCGCGGGAGGGGCGGGGCATCGGCGGGGTTCCCGGTTCGGCGGCGCCGGTGGCCGGGGGGATCTTGGCGACCGGTGGCCGACGTCCGCCGGGCGTCGGATGCCCTGGTCCGCCCCGCGGGTGCCGCGCGCGAGTCCGCGGGTGCGCGCTCGGCCGATCCCGCGAATCCCGGAGTCGCGGCATTCGTCCCGCCGTGGCGGCGCTCGCGCGATCTGCGAGGGCGAAATAATAGCCGGGTTCATTTATCGGAAACATATGCGGAAAGTTTTCCCGGACCCCGGTATCTGCGCGTCCTTTCCGGTCCGGTGCCGCTTCGCCGTCCGTTTCGCTGGTGGGGGCGTGTTCCCGGCCGCGGCATCGGCGTGCACCCCCGACGCGACAACAGTGTCATATGTCACACGCGTTTCGTTGTCGTGTCGGGTGCGGCAATGGAGGTCACCGCCCCATTCAGGACCGGTGCCCCCGGAAGCCGGGCGCCGCGGCCCCTCACAGCGCGCACCGGTGTGCGCGTCACCGCCTCTCCGGCCATCGGCTCTCCCACCGGCGGCGCCGTGGATCGGATGGCCCGCGGGCCGGTCTATCGTCGCGTTCGGAAAAAAGTTCAGCCGTGATGTCGATCGGGTCGTGTGCCGTTCGACGTCTGATCGAGAGGCGCCGAACACGGCGCCGTTGCACGGAGGAGAGCGACCCATGCCGAAGTACATGCTCATCATGCGCGCCGGTGACGAGGC
>NZ_JBHSFQ010000059.1:0-16488 GCF_042653925.1 Nocardiopsis mangrovi | reverse complement strand
ACGACACGCTCGGTGCCGTTGATGATGAACGTGCCCTTGACCGTCATGAGCGGGAAGTCGCCCATGAACACGGTCTGGCTCTTGATCTCACCGGTGTCGTTGTTGATGAACTCCGCCGTCACGAACAACGGGGCGGAGTAGGTCATGTCCTTGTCTTTGCACTCGTCGGCGCTGCTCTTGGGCGGCTCGAACCGGTGGTCGCGGAACGACAGGGACATCGTGCCCGAGAAGTCCTCGATGGGACTGATCTCCTCGAAGATCTCCTCAAGGCCCGACTGGGCGGGGACGTCCTTGCGGCCGGCCGCCCGGGCGTCGTCGACCCGGGCCTTCCAGGCGTCGTTGCCGAGCAGCCGGTCGAACGACTCGGTCTGCAGGGCGAGGAGGTCGGGAACTTCGAGGGGCTCCCTGGTGCGCGCGAAAGAGACGCGGTGCGGACCGGTGGATACGGCGGAGGCGTTGCGCGAGGCTGCCAACAGATGTCCTTCGGGAAGACACGGATGGAATCGAACTGCGCGCACACAAAAGGCCCCGGCGAAATCCGGGGCGCCGAAAGGTAGCGCGAGGGGGCAGCGTAACGCATGGGCAGAGGAATGTCCACACTTACTATAAGTGTCAACCTCGATGCCGCATTCAGCTTCCCACAGCCGGAGGGACTCGTCAACTCCTACGATCGCGGTACACGTCACCGCATCCGGGGGCACATCCGGGCGCGCCGCCATCTTCCACCCCCCTATTTTCCGGAATGGCCGCGACCCGGCGAATCCCCGGTCCCTACGATCTTGGAATGGCGAACCAGATCGAGCCGTCACCGGAATTGCTCGCATATGTCCGTGACACGTCATTGCGCGACGATCCCGTCCTGCGCGACCTCCGCGAGGCCACCGCGGCGCTGCCGGCCGGGGGCGCCATGCAGGTCATGGCCGAGGAAGGCCAGCTGCTGGCGCTCCTGGCCGGGCTCGTCGCGGCCCGCACCGTGGTGGAGGTCGGCACCTTCACCGGCTACAGCACGCTGTGCATCGCCCGCGCGCTCCCCGCCGACGGCACGATCGTGACCTGCGACGTCAGCCACAGGTGGCCCGCGATCGCCGCCGAGTACTGGCGGCGCGCGGGGGTCGGCGACCGCATCGACGTCCGCGTCGGCGACGCGGCCGAGACCCTCGCCGGCCTGGCCGCGGAATGGGGCCCCGGCTCCGTCGACATGGTCTTCATCGACGCCGACAAATCGAACTACCGGACCTACTACGAAGCCGCCCTCCGGCTCGTGCGGCCCGGCGGCCTCATCGTCGTGGACAACACCCTCTTCTTCGGCCGGGTCAGCGACCCCGCCGCCCGCGACCCCGACACCGCGGCCATTCGCGAACTCAACGCGGCCCTGCGCGACGACGACCGCGTGGACGTCTCCCTCCTCGTCATGGCCGACGGCATCACCCTCCTGCGCAAGCGGTAGCGCCGCCCGCGCGGCGGCCGAACGGGCGGCCCCGGGGGACTGCGCACGGTGTTGACCCGATCACCGTTCGCTGAATAGAATCGCAAGGTAAGCGCTTACCATTCGCATCTCCGGTTCCGTCCCCCACGCGGAACCCACTCCCCCACCACCCCCGAGGCCCGGCTCCCCACCGGGCCGCCACCGCGCAGACACCCCTCAGGCGCACGCGTGCCGCGTGCACCGTCGGCGTGTGCCGCGGAAGGAGGATCACCCCATGAGGCTGACATTCCGGCCCGCCTCCCGCCTCGCGGCCCTGGCCGTGACGGCGGCGCTCGCCATCGGCGGTCTCGGCACCGCCGCCCCCGCCGCCGCCGAGGCCGCGGCGCCCGCCGCGCCGCCCGCGGCCCAGGCGTGGAACCCGCCGCAGAACCTGGTGCAGCCGCTCGACGAGGTCTGGCGCCACCAGGAGCAGACCTACGGCGACCTCTACGGTTTCGGCAACTACGGCTGGGACCACGTCATGGACAACGGCGGCTATCTGCAGATCTGCGTCCGCTGGGACTCCGACCGGCAGGTCAGCGCGCAGCTGCGCGACCGCATCCACGCCAAGTACGCCGAGCAGTACAAGAAGTGGTTCGACCGGATGGTCGAGAACGGCCGGGGCTGGGAGGGCTGGCCCTACACCGAGGTCCCCGTGCGCGTGGTCGGCTGGGCGGTGCGCGACCGCTCCCAGCTGGAGTGGACCGACGACTCCGTCGACATCTACGTCAACGACATCCGCGAGAACGCCCCGCAGTGCGCCGAGGACCGCGGGCGGTTCTTCCACCAGGACGGCAACTACCCGGGCGGCGCCGAGCGCCACTACGACCAGTCGCTGTGGCTGACCGACGGCTTCGGCGGCGGCGCGGGCGGCGACTGGGGCCAGCGCATGGGCACCGAGTACTTCCTGAACTCGCTCGACAGCCCGGACCAGACCATCCTGCTGCACGAGATCGGCCACACCTTCGGGCTCGACGACTTCTACGACTGGACCCCCACGGGCCAGTCCTCGTTCCTCATGAGGGCCGGCTCCGCGTCGGGCATCACCGAGTTCGACGCCTGGATGTTCCGCGACTGGTGGCGGCACCTGTCCTACCGCTACCAGTGACGGCGGCGGCGCCGGCGGGGCCGTACCCGGCCCCGCCGGCGCCGCGCGGGTGCGGCCCCTGCCCGCGGAGCGTCAGGCGAGCTCGGCGAGGACCCGGGCCACGATGGAGTCCGTGGCGAGCCCGTAGCGCTCGTGCAGGGTCGGCAGCGCGCCGGCGTCGAGGAAGGCGTCCGGCAGGGCGACGGGCACCACCTTGCGGCCGATCCCCTTGGCGGCCATCGCCGCGGCCACCGTCTCGAAGAGCCCGCCGACCACGGTGTGGTTCTCCAGCGTCACCACGAGGCGGTCGCCGTCCACCTCGGACAGCACGGTCTCGCCGTCGAACGGCTTGATCGTGGGCGTGTGCACCACCGCGGTGTCCACCCGGTGCGCGGCCAGCCGTTCGGCGGCCTGCAGGGCGCGCATCGTCATGAGCCCGCTGGAGACCAGCACGACGTCCGCGCCGCCCCGCAGCACGGCGGCCTTGCCGAGCCGGAACTCGTAGTCGTACTCGTCGAGCACGGTGGGCACCTTGCCGCGCAGCAGGCGCAGGTAGGTCGGCCCCTCCGCCGCGGCCAGCTGGGGCACCGCCTGCTCGATGTCGACCGAGTCGCACGGGTCGACGATCGTCAGGCCGGGCATCCCGCGGAAGATCGCGATGTCCTCGGTGGCCTGGTGGCTGGGGCCGTATCCGGTGGTCAGGCCGGGCAGGCCGCCGACGATGTTGACGTTGAGGCCGGGCTCGGCGATGTCCAGGCAGAGGAAGTCGTAGGCCCGCCGGGCGGCGAAGACGCTGTAGGTGGAGGCGAACGGGACGAATCCGACCTCGGCCATGCCCGCCGCCGCGCCGAAGAGCAGCTGCTCGGCCATGCCCATCTGGAAGAAGCGGTCCGGGTGGGCGTCGGCGAAGACGTGCATGTCGGTGTACTTGCCGAGGTCGGCGGTGAGCCCGACGATCCGCTCGTCGGTCTCGGCGAGTGCGGCCAGCGCGTGCCCGAAGGGGGCGGGCGCGGTCTTCTGCCCGGGGTCGGCGAACGACGCGATCATCGCCGAGGTCGTCAGGCGCTTGGGTGTGCTCGCGGTGGTGGTCATCGTGCCCGTACTCCTCGGTGGCCGTCGGTCAGCTGGTCGCGGCACGGCTGCCATTCGTCCGCGTCGATCCGCATGAAGTGGGCCTTCTCCCGGGTCTCCAGGAGCGGCACCCCCCGGCCGATCCGGGTGTCGCACAGGATCACCGACGGCGCCCCCTGCGGGTGGGCGCGCTCCGCGACGGCGTCGAAGGCGGCCAGCAGCGCGTCGGCGTCGTTGCCGTCGACCCGCTGGGCGAACCAGCCGGCGGCGGTCCACTTGTCCTCGGCGGGCTCGGTGCCCAGGACCTGGCGGGTGGGGCCGTCGGCCTGGAGGGCGTTCATGTCGACCAGGGCGGTGATGGCGCCGAGGCGGTGGTGGGCCGCTCCCATGGCGGCCTCCCAGGTGGAGCCCTCGTCGAGTTCGCCGTCGGAGAGGAAGTTGACGACCCGCGCCCGCGAGCCGCGCAGCCGCAGCCCCAGCGCCATGCCGACCGCGACGGTGAGGCCGTGGCCGAGCGAGCCGCCGGAGATCTCCATGCCGGGCGTGTAGCTGGCCATGCCCGACATCGGCAGCCGGGAGTCGTCGGCGCCGTAGGTCGCCAGTTCGGCGACGGGAACAGTACCGGCCTCGGCCAGCGCCGCGTACAGGGCGATGGCGTAGTGGCCGGTGGAGAGCAGGAACCGGTCGCGTTCCCCCCACTCCGGGTCGTCGGGGCGGTGGCGCAGCTGGTCGGTGTAGACGGCGGCGAGCACGTCGGCGGCGCCGAGCGCCTGGCCCACATAGCCCTGTCCCTGCGCCTCGCCCATGTCGAGGATGTGGTGGCGCATGCGGTAGGCGGCCTCGCGCACGCGGTGGGCGCGCGCGGCCCGGTCGGTGCCGACGGCGGGCGCCGGATGCGTGGTGGTCATGTGGTGGGCCTTTCCGTCAGGTCAGCGGTGCGGTGGGCCGGGCCGGCTCGGGAGCGGTGTCCGCCGTCTTGATCGGGGCGGTCTCCCTGGTGGCCAGGCCGGCGACGGTGGAGAGCACGCCCAGGGCGCTGAACAGCAGCGCCGGGCCGGGCCAGCCGATCCAGCCGTAGAGCGCCGTCGCGAGGAACGGCAGCAGGCCCGCGACCATCGACGCCCCGTTGTAGGCCAGCGAGATGCCCGACGACCGCACGTCGCGCGGGAACAGTTCGGAGAACCACGACGCCTCCACCGCGAAGATGGGGTCGTGGGTGAGGACCAGCCCGATCGCCACCGCGACGACGATCATGACCAGCGCCCCGGTGTTGACGAGGAGGAACATCGGCACGCCGAAGGCGATGGCGAACACCGAGCCGATCAGGAACACCGGCCGGCGGCCGATCCGGTCCGACAGCGCCCCGAACGCCAGGTGGCTGACCAGGCCGAGAGCGGACCCGACGATGGTGCCGATGAGCACGTCCCCGGTGTCCCCCAGCGACGCGAGGACGACGTAGGAGAGCAGGAAGCTCGTCGTGATGTAGTAGCCGCCGGTCTCGGCCAGGCGCAGCCCGATGATCTTGACGATCACCCGCCAGTCCCGGCGCAGGACGTCGAGCGCGGGGGTCCGGCGGATCTCCTTGCGCTCCTTCATCTCGGTGAACTCGGGCGATTCGGAGACGCGCAGCCGGATGAACAGCCCGGCGGCGATCATGACGACGGAGAACAGGAACGGCACCCGCCACACCCAGTCCCCGTCGAAGAGCGCCTCCGACAGCAGGAACGCGCCGTTGGCCAGCAGCAGGCCGGCGGGGATCCCGATCTGCGGCACGGCGCCGAAGAAGCCGCGGCGCAGCCGGGGGGCGTGCTCGACGGCCATCAGCACGGCCCCGCCCCATTCGGCGCCGAAGCCGATGCCCTGGAGGATGCGCAGCGCGATCAGCAGGAGGGGGGCGACCACGCCCGCCTGCTCGTAGGTGGGCAGCAGGCCGATGAGGACGGTGCCGACGCCCATGATCGCCAGCGACCACAGCAGGACGGCCTTGCGGCCGATCCGGTCGCCGTAGTGGCCGGCGAGGTAGCCGCCGAGCGGGCGGAAGAAGAAGCCGACGGCGAGGGTGGCGAACGAGGCAAGCACGCCCACGAGCGCGTTGTCGGAGTGGAAGAAGACGGTGCCGAAGTAGGCGGCGGAGGCGGTGCCGAAGATGAAGAAGTCGTAGCTCTCCACGGCGGTGCCGATCATGGAGGCGACGGACACCTTCGTGGCGTCGTCCCGGCGGCCCCCGGCGGTGGCGGTCTCAGCGGACATGGGCTGCTGCTCCTCGGTGGTCTGCGCGCACGGCGGTGCGCTGCCCCTGGGTCACTCGGGGCTGCCGTAGGTCTCGATGACGCGGGAGTCGTCGCGCTGGGCGAGGCCGAGTTCGGCCGCCCGCGCGTAGCGGTCCCGTGCGGCGTCCAGGAGGGGGGTCCGCGCCCCGGCGCCGCGGGCGGCCTCGGCGACGAGCTCGCTGTCCTTGACGAAGATCCCGATGGCGCTGGTGACCTCGGTGTCGGTGCCCTGGAGCATGCGCGGCCCCCGGTCGGAGAGCATCCACGAGCCGGCGGCGCCCTGCTCCACCAGTTCCAGGACCTCCCGGCGGTCCAGCCCCAGCTCGCCGGCGAGGGAGAGGGCTTCGGCCGCGGCGACGATGTGCACGGCGCAGAGGTGCTGGTTGACGACCTTGATCGCCTGGCCGGCGCCGATCGCGCCGCCCACCTCGCGGACGGTGCCGAGGTGGTCGAGGACCGGGCGCGCGGCCGCGATCTCGTCAGCGGGTCCGGCGGCGAACAGGGTCAGCTCGCCGGTGCGGGCGCGGGCGACCCCGCCGGTCACGGGGACGTCGAGGACCGCGGCCCCCGCTGCGGCGAGGCGGCCGCCCTGCTCGCGGACGCTTTCGGGGCCGACCGTGCTCATCACGATCCAGCGCTGCCCGGAGACGCCCGCGGCGAGGGCGTCGTCGACGAGCCCGGCGAGCTGCTCCGGGGTCGCGACCATCACCACGACGGTCCCGGCGCGCGGCGCGGCCGAGAGGGCCGCCGCGGCGGTGAGCCCGGCGCCGGCCGCCCACTCCCGCGCGGCGGGATGGGGGTCGACCGCGACGACCGGGTGGCCGGCGGCCGCAAGGCGGCTCGCCATCGGCCGTCCGATCGCGCCGGTTCCGGCGAAGGCCACGGTGGGTCGGGGCATGGCTGTCCTCCATGGGGACTCGGCGGCGGCGGCTCGCGGGCATGGCGCAGCGCGGCCGCGGCCGTGGCAGAAGGGGTGGTGCGGGTCGGGGTGGCGGTGTGGTGGCGGCCGTCGGCGCGGGTCAGGGGGAGCCGGTGAGCGAGGACCACACCTCGAAGTGGCGGCGCATGGCGATCCGGGCGCCGTCGCCGTCGCGTTCGCCGACGGCTTCGACGATGCCGTAGTGGACGGTGTCGGTGACCCGGGTGGTGCCGGGCTCCAGCGGCTGGCGCTCGGCCGCCTCCCGCCGCCGTTGCACGACCTCGCTGCGCAGGACGTGGCTCAGCCCGTCGTGCAGCAGGCTGAAGATCGGGTTGTCGACGATGGCGACGAGGCCGCGGTGGAACGCGAGGTCGGCTTCCAGGGCGCGGTCGTCGTCGCCCTCGCCGCTGGCGCGCACCATGTCGTCGACCAGTGCGCGCAGGCGGTCGACGTCGTCGGCGGTGGCGCGGCGGGCCGCGGTCTCGGCGACCGAGATCTCCAGCATCTCGCGGGCGGAGCCGAACTGCGCGCCGCTGAGGTGGCCGAGCTGGCTGGACAGGTCGAAGTGCAGCTGGATGAAGCCCGCGTCGGGAACGCTCAGGTAGGAACCGCGGCCCTGTGTGCGGTCGACGAACCCCAGCATCGCGAGCATCGACAGCTGCTCGCGCAGGGTGCCCCTGCTGATCTCCAGGGAGGACACCAGTTCGCGTTCGGTGGGCAGGCGCAGGCGCCCGGTCTCGGCCTCAGGGGTCGCCTGCTCGGCCAGACTGCGCGCCAGGTGTGACACGTCGATGCCCACCGCCCACCTCCTCTGTGAGATTGGTCAAACCAATAACGCGAGGCTACGACCGTGTTAACAGCGACGTCAAGACTTGGTCGGACCTTTGTTGCACGAACCCCCGCGCGCGGGCGCCACTCGGCCCGGACGCGGCCGCGAACGCGAAGAACCCCGGCCGCGGGCCGGGGCTTCGAGAGGGGGACAGGGAGGCGGCCGGGGCCGGGCGGCCGGGGTGCCGCAGCGGGCCGGAACCGCCGATTCCGGCCCGCGCGGTCGCCGACGGACGAGGGGCCGGGAACGGCTCCGCGTCGGCGTCAGACGGCCGCTACCAGCCCCCGTCCTCGTAGGGGCTCACCCACCAGCCGTTCCGGCAGATGCGGCCCTCGGGGTCGCGGTCACCCTCGGCATACTCCCCCGACCCGGTGGTCTCGCCGTTGGGCCCTTGGAAAAAACTCGTGTAGTAGTAGCGGCACCCCTCCGCGGCCTGGGCGGGGTGGACGACCGCCAGCGCGGCGCCCGCGGCGCAGGCGGCGATCAGCGCGGCCCTCGTGAACGCTTTCAAGAGATCCCCTCTCATGAGCACAGCACCCGTCACCGATCCCGTTCACGCGGAGACGGTGCGTGATCATGATCGTCGGC
Organism: Nocardiopsis mangrovi; assembly: GCF_042653925.1. Lineage (NCBI taxonomy): Bacteria > Bacillati > Actinomycetota > Actinomycetes > Streptosporangiales > Nocardiopsidaceae > Nocardiopsis > Nocardiopsis mangrovi. The sequence continues at coordinate 8,259 of NZ_JBHSFQ010000059.1, read as the reverse complement.
GGGCGCCCCTGGAGCAACACCCGTCCCACCCGCAACCCCCCGGGCCGCAAGGCCGGAACCACCGGTCCGGCACGAACGTCGCACCCGCCGCGGCACATTGAGGGTTTTCTTCGCGTACTCCGCTACCACATGCCGTTTTTTCGCCTGCTATCGGGAAAACCCTTCACATTCACTTCAATGAAATAATTGAAGCCCCGGCCTCGCTCCGCTGAGAGCCCCGGGGTCTTCCCCTCTCCGCATCCGTCCTCCTCGGCGTCCCACGACCGTGCGACGTCCCACGACCATGTGAAGGGTTCCCATGGAGCATCCGCCGATCCGGCCCGAGAGCACTCGCCCGTCCGGCGACCCGCACGTCGCCGACAGCCACGACGTGATCCAGGTCCGCGGCGCGCGGGAGAACAACCTGGCCGACATCTCCCTCGACATCCCCAAGCGCCGCCTGACCGTCTTCACCGGGGTGTCCGGGTCCGGCAAGTCGTCGCTGGTGTTCGGCACCATCGCGGCGGAGTCGCAGCGCCTGATCAACGAGACCTACTCCGCGTTCCTCCAGTCGTTCATGCCCAGCCCCGGCCGCCCCGACGTCGACACCCTGCGCAACCTCAGCGCCGCGATCGTCGTCGGCCAGGAGCGGATGGGCGCCAACTCCCGCTCCACCGTCGGGACCGCGACCGACGCCTACGCCATGCTGCGGATCATCTTCAGCCGGCTGGGCACCCCCTACGCCGGGGGCGCGGGCGCCTTCAGCTTCAACCTGGCCGAGGGCATGTGCATGGCGTGCGAAGGGCTCGGCCGGGTGTCGGCGATCGACGTCGGCCACGTCGTCGACGTCGAACTGTCGCTGAACGAGGGCGCCATCACCGCCCCGGGCTTCCCCGTGAACTCCTGGCACTGGCAGGTCTACGCCACCTCGGGGTTCGTCGACCCGGCGGTGAAGCTGAAGGACTACACCGAGCAGCAGTGGTCGGACCTCATGCACCGGCCCGCCGGCACCGTGAAGTTCGGGTCCAGCAACATCACCTACGAGGGGCTGATGCCACGGGTCCAGAAGTCCTTCCTGGCCAAGGACCGCGACAGCCTCCAGCCCCGGATGCGGGAGTTCGTCGACCGCGCGGTGACGTTCACCGCCTGCGCGGCCTGCGGCGGTACGCGGCTCAACGAGGCGGCGCTGGCCGCCCGGATCGACGGCCGCAGCATCGCCGACTGCTCGGCCATGCAGGTCAGCGACCTGGCCGAGTTCATCCGCGGTATCGGGGACCCGTCGGTCGGGCCCATGGCCGCCGGCCTGCTGGAGCTGCTGGACGCACTCGCCGAGATCGGGCTGGGCTACCTGAGCCTCGACCGCGAGGCGGGCACCCTGTCCGGCGGCGAATCGCAGCGGGTGAAGATGGTGCGCCACCTGAACTCGCCGCTCACCGACCTCACCTACGTCTTCGACGAGCCCACCATCGGCCTGCACCCCCACGACATCCAGCGCATGAACGACCTGCTGCTGCGGCTGCGCGACAAGGGCAACACGGTCCTGGTGGTGGAGCACAAGCCGGAGACGATCGCGATCGCCGACCACGTGGTCGACATCGGCCCGGGGGCCGGGACCGCCGGCGGCCGGGTCTGCTACGCGGGCGGCGTCGCCGGGCTGCGCGACTCCGGCACCCTCACGGGCAAGCACGTCGACCACCGCGCCGCGCTGCGCCCGCAGGTGCGCACCGCCCGGGGGCGGCTGCCGATCACCGGCGCCACCCTGCACAACCTGCGCGACGTCAGCGTCGACGTCCCGCTGGGGGTGCTCACGGTCGTCACGGGTGTGGCGGGCTCGGGGAAGAGCTCGCTGATCCACGGCGCGCTCCCCGGCCGCGAGGGGGTGGTGGTCGTCGACCAGTCGGCGATCCGCGGCTCGCGCCGCAGCAACCCCGCCACCTACACCGGCCTGCTCGACCCGATCCGCACCGCCTTCGCCAAGGCCAACGGGGTCAAGGCGTCGCTGTTCAGCGCGAACTCCGCCGGGGCCTGCCCCGCCTGCAAGGGCATCGGCCTGGTCTACACCGACCTCGCCATGATGGCGGGGGTCGCCTCCGTGTGCGAGCAGTGCGACGGCAAGCGGTTCACCGCCGACGTCCTCGCCCACACCCTGCGCGGCAGGAACATCAGCGAGGTCCTGGCGATGTCGGTCGCCGAGGCGCGCGACTTCTTCCCCTCGGGGAAGGCGCGCGGCATCCTGGACCGGCTCGCCGACGTGGGCCTGGGCTACATCGGGCTGGGCCAGCCGCTGACCACCCTGTCCGGCGGCGAGCGGCAGCGGCTCAAGCTCGCGATCCGGATGAACGAGCGCGGCACGGTCTACGTGCTGGACGAGCCGACGACGGGCCTGCACCTCGCCGATGTCGACCGGCTCCTGGCGCTGCTGGACCGGCTGGTCGACGACGGCAACACGGTGATCGTCATCGAGCACCACCAGGCCGTCATGGCCCACGCCGACTGGGTCATCGACCTCGGTCCCGGAGCGGGGCACGACGGCGGCCGGGTGGTCTTCACCGGCACCCCCGCCGACCTCGTCGCCGGAGGCGACACCCTCACGGCGCGGCACCTGCGGGCCTACCTCGCCTGACCGCCGGTCCGCCGGTCCGCCGGACGGGCCGGCGGACCGGGCCGCGCGGCTCCCGGTCCGCCTCCGGGCCGGTTCGGGCCGGTTCGGGGCGGCCGCCCCGCCGCTCAGCGCGACGGGGGCGGGGCGTTGTAGGACCGCGAGATCCGGACGTTGGGGACGGTGACCTCCCAGGACAGGATCTCGTCCACGGGCCGCGTCGCGCCCGTCTCCGCGCGCACCAGGGAGTAGACGTCCCTCCGCTCCCACTCGGCGACGGCGTAGGGCCGGCCGCCGTTCGCCGGGAAGGTCTCCTTGAACTCCTCCCGCCGGAAGTAGGACCTCTCCCAGTGCGTGGTGGTCGCGATCGCGAGCCCGGCGGAGACGCTCGTGCTCACGGCGGCGCTCACCCCTTTGAAGGCGAACCCGGCGTCGGCGGTGACGGCGACGTTGAGGTTCTGCTCGATGGTGTTGGACACCGACTCGTTCACCCCGAACTCGATCGCGACCGAGTGCTCCTGGGCGGAGATCCCGTCGTAGGAGTCGAACGCCACGCGGTTCCAGCAGCTGAAGCGGCGCAGGATGTAGTACGGGCTGTGTTCCGTCTTCCAGCTCAGCGCGCGCTCGCCCGCACGGTTGGAGTCGCGCACGATCGGCGCCGGCAGGACCGCCTCCCCGATGAACCGCAGCGGGGTCCGCGTCATCCGGGGCGGGTCCAGGGACGTCTGGGCCGGCGGCACGCCGTACTCGGGGTGCTCCGGGGCCCACTCGATATCGCGCACGGCCGGCGAGTCGTAGGAGCCGTGCGCTTCGATCTCCCAGCGGCAGTCGTCGTCCTTGTCCTTCTGGAGCGCGGCCCCGTATTTCGCGTCCGCCCCGTAGAGCGCCAGGTACTGGAAGGTCTCCTCGTTGCGGATGTAGTAGGCCCCGTCCCCCGCGTCCTCGAAGCGCCACTTGGGGATGTCGGTGCCGGGCGCGTACTCCCCCAGCCCGACCACGTGGTGGTCGCCCCGGTCATTGACCACCTCGGTCACGAACAGGCCCGTGGAGCGGTCGCCGATCCACCAGTCGCGCCGGGCCCGGTCCAGCGGGTAGAGGATCCAGGAGGTGCCGGGGTCCGCCGCCTGCAGCCAGGGGTGCCCCCAGAGCACGCGCCCCTTCTTCAGGCCCTTCTTGTGCTTGACGCTGGTGATCCGCACGGACCGGCCGATCGGGGGGACGGCCGCGGGCCGCGCCCCCGGTGCCTCTCCGGCCGCCGGCTCGGCGCCGGTACGGGCCGCCTGCCTCGGTACGGTCGTCGACCTCGTCGGTGTCTTCGCTTGGACCACGGTGCTCTCCTGTTTTCCCGGTGCCGGACGGACCGCACCAGGAGCCCTGACCCGGAAACGGGACCGGTCACCACCGTTTCCCGAGATTTGACCGGGCCGCGCCCCGCACAGGAGGTCCCGCCCGGCGCGCCCGGCCGCCGCCGCTTCGCCGGGGGCGCGCTTCCCTTCACCGGCCAGGGGAAGTAGGTTAGGCGAGGCTTGCCTAAAACCTGCCTCTGTCGTCGCGTATTGGAGCCTGTGCCTGTGTTCACGGTTCGCCGTTACCACGAGTTGAGAATCCCCGGCCGCTTCGAGCCGATGCAGCTGGCCGGGCGGCTGGCGGGATCGGGGCTGTTCGAGGGGCACGTCGTCTACGAACGGGACGGGCACTGGTGGTTCGCCGGCGACCCGCTGGCCGACGTCGTCCTCGACGGCGCGACCGTGCGCAGCACCGTCGACGGCCGCACCCGGGTCGAGCCCTGGGCGGCGCCGTCGCTGGCGCAGGTCGGCGACGCGCTGGCCCGTGCGGACGTGCGGGGCTGGCGCGCCTTCGGCTGGGCGGCCTTCGAACTCGCCTACGCCATCGCGGGGCTCCCCCGCCCGGCGGCGGCCGGGGAACCGCTGCTGCACCTGTTCGTCCCGCGCACCGAGGTGCGGATGGGCACCGACGAACTCGTGGTGCGCACCCTCGACGAGCACCGGCTCGCCGACGTCCGCGACCTGCTGCGGGAGCCCGCCGGCGCCCCCTCTCCCGCCGCGCCCACCCCGGTCTCCGTCGCCGCCGCACCCGGCCGCGACGCCTACCGCGCGGGGGTCGCCGCGGCGGTGGCCGACATCCGGGCCGGGCTGCTGGGCAAGGTGATCCTCTCCCGGGAGGTGGAGGTGCCGTTCGACGCGGACCTGCCCGCGACCTACGCGCTGGGCCGCGCCAACAACACCCCGTCGCGGTCGTTCCTGCTCGACCTTGGCGGATGGAAGGCCGCCGGGTTCAGCCCCGAGACGGTGGCCGAGGTCTCCCCCGACGGCCGGGTGGCGACGCTGCCGCTCGCCGGCACCCGCGCGCTCGGCGGCGAAGGCGGGGGCGCGGCCGACGCCGACCGCCGGGCCGACCTGCTGTCCGACCCCAAGGAGGTCTACGAGCACGCCGCGTCGGTCAAGCTGGCCTGCGACGAACTGGAGGGCCTGTGCGCGCCCGGCAGCGTCGCGGTCACCGAGTTCATGCGCGTCAAGGAGCGCGGCAGCGTCCAGCACCTCGGCTCCCGGATCGACGGCCGGCTCGGGGGCGGCCGGTCGGCGCTGGACGCGTTCGCCGCCCTCTTTCCCGCCATCACCGCGTCGGGCATCCCCAAGCGCGCCGCCTACGAGCGGATCCGCGCGCTGGAGGAGCGCCCGCGCGGCCTGTACGCGGGGGCCGTGCTGGTGGTGTCGGACGACGGCGCGCTCGACTCGGCCCTGGTGCTGCGGGCGATCTACCAGCGGGGCGGGCGGACGTGGCTGCGCGCCGGAGCGGGGATCGTCGCCGGCTCCACGCCCGACCGGGAGTACGAGGAGACCTGCGAGAAGCTGGGCAGCATCGCGCCGTACGTGGTCCGCCGCGCGCGCGAGGCGGCGCCCGCGGAGCCGGTCGCGGCGCACTGACCCCGGCGGCCGGGGCGGGCGCGCTGCGGCGCCCGGCCCCGGGACCGCGGGTCCCCGGCCCGGGCGGGTCAGTCGGCCGCGCGCCGGGCGAGGGCCTTCTTGCTGACCTTGCCCACCGCCGTGTAGGGGAACGCGGTCAGCACCTCCACACGGTCGGGCAGCTTGTAGTCGGCCAGGCCGCGGTCCCGCAGGAAGGCCGTCAGCTCGGCGTGCGAGGGCGCCGCGCCGCGCGGCAGCACGAACGCGCACGAGCGCTCGCCGAGGAGGTCGTCGGGCACGCCGACCAGGGCCGCGTCGTGCACGGCGGGGTGGGCGAGCAGGTGGCCCTCCACCTCCTCCGTCGACACCTTCTCGCCGGCCCGGTTGATGACCTCCTTGACCCGGCCCTCGACCACGAGGTGGCCGGAGGGCAGCGCGCGCACGAGGTCGCCGGTCAGGTAGAAGCCGTCGTCGGTGAACGCCCGCGCGTTGTGCTCCGGCGCCCGGTGGTAGCCGCGCAGGGTATAGGGGCCGCGGGTCAGGAGCTGGCCCGTTGCGCCGGGTTCGACGTCGACCCCGTCGGCGTCGACGATCCGGACCTCGTCGTCGGGGCACAGCGGGCGGCCCTGGGTCGTGGCGACGACCTCGTCGGAGTCGTCGCCCCGGGTGTAGCAGAGCAGCCCTTCGGCCATGCCGAAGACCTGTTGCAGGGCGCACCCGAGCTCGGGGGCCACGCGCCGGGCCGGCCCCTCCTTCAGCTTCGCCCCGCCGACCTGGAGGAGCCGCAGGGAGGACACGTCGCGCCGGGTCGCCTTGGCGGCCTCCAGCCACAGCAGCGCCAGAGCCGGCACCAGGGCGGTGACCGTCACGCGTTCGCGCTCGATCAGCGGGAACGCGTCGGCGGGGCTGGGGCTGGCGGTGAGCACGACGGTGCCGCCCGCGTGCAGGGTGCCGAGCACCCCGGGGCAGGCGAGGGGGAAGTTGTGGGCCACCGGCAGGGCCGCGAGGTAGACGGTGTCCTCGCCGAGCCCGGTGACCTCGGCGCTGGCGCGCAGGTTGTAGGCGTAGTCGTCGTGGGTCCGGGGGATCAGCTTGGGCAGTCCGGTGGTGCCCCCCGACAGCAGGAACAGCGCGACCGACGACGGGTCGGGATCGGGGAGCGGCACCGGGTCGGCGCCGACATCGGAGAGCGCGGTGAAGGGGCCGGGGTCGCCGGCGACGAGCACGTGGCGCAGGGCCGGCGCTTCGGCCCGCACCTCGGCCGCGAGGCCGCGGAAGTCGTAGCCCGCGTGGCGGTCGGGGATGACGTAGGCCACGGCCTCGCTGACCGCGCACATGTGGGCGATCTCGCTGCGCCGGTGGGCGGGCAGCGCGTAGACCGGCCGCGCGCCGATGCGGAACAGCGCGAAGGACAGGCTGACGAACTCGGCGGTGTTGGGCAGGTGCACGACGACGTTGTCGCCGGCCGCGATGCCGATCCCGAGCAGCCCCGCGGCCGTCCGGTCGGCCCACGCGTCCAGGGCGGCGTAGTCGTAGCGCCGGTCGCCGTCGACCAGGGCGGTGCGGCGGGGGTGGCGCCCGGCGCCGCGCCGCAGCACGTCGCCGAGCACGGTGCCGGTCCAGTAGCCGCGCTCGCGGTAGCGGGCGGCGAACGCCTCAGGCCACATCGGGGTCGGCCCCCTCGATGGTCTCCGCCAGTTCGGTGAGCACGGGCGTGAGCTTCTGGTAGGACATCGGGGTCTCGGCGTGCCACGCGCCCAGCTGCTCCTCCTGGACCGCGGGCAGTTCGGCCCAGGTGGGGATGTCGGCGAGGTCGCCCTGCGGCAGGGCGATCTCGCGGTCGTCGGTGAGGATGAGGTCGGCGTCGTAGGTGGAGGCCCGCTCCCAGCTCAGCTCCTCCCAGTTGGGCCCCTCTCCGCCGTCGGGGACGACGATGTCGACCCCCTGGGCCTGGAAGTACGACAGGTCGCTGTAGAACTCCGGCTTGGCGACGTAGAGGGTGTCCGGGGTGCCCTGGACGACCAGGGTCGTCAGGTCGGGCTGGGCCGCCGCGGCCTCGGCCAGCGCCTCTCCGGCGGCCTCGAACCGCTCGCGCGCCTCGGCCAGCTCCGCGGAGCCGAGGTCGGCGCCCAGGGATTCGGCCAGGTCGGCGAATTTCGCGACGGCCTCGTCGGCGGGCACCCCGGCGAGCTGGATGGCGACGATCGGCGCGGTCTCCTCGATCTCCTCGATGCCCTCCTCGGGCAGGTACCACAGCGTTTCGCCGTACATGATGGTCACGACCAGGTCGGGCTCGGCGGCGAGGTAGGCCTCCATGTCGAACTCGCCGAACTCGGTGCCGACGGACGCGGTGTCGGCGGGGACGTCCCCGGCCTGCGGGGACGGACTGCCGTCGGCGAGGGTGCGCGGGCCGAAGACGGCGGCGGGGTCGACCCCGAAGTCGACCAGCGCGGCGGCGGCGTTGACCTGCATCACGACGTTCTCGGGGCGTTCGGGCAGCGAGATCGTCTCGCCGCGGTCGTCGGTGAACTCCCAGCCGCCGCCCGCACCGTCGGCTTCGGTGTCCGCGGACCCGCCGGGGGCGGTGCCGCCGCAGGCGGTGAGCAGGGCGAGGAGGGCCGAACCGCCGGCGAGGGCGAGCGGCCCGCGGCCGGCCGCGGCCGGCCGGGCGAAGAGCATGCGTGGCATGGCGCGTTCCATTCCTTGGGGGACGTGGTCGGGTGCGGTGCGGGGGGTGGCGGGGCGGGCTTCGGGGGG
>NZ_JBHSFQ010000058.1:0-16702 GCF_042653925.1 Nocardiopsis mangrovi | reverse complement strand
GGCCCCCTCCCTCGGGAGGGGGCCGACGCGTCCGGCGGCGCGGGGCGGTGTCCGGAAGTCAGAGCGGGCGCAGGGAGGAGAGGATGCCGTCGACCGTCCCGGACGGGGTGGCCTGGCCACCCGAGGTGTCGGAGTAGACGACGAGGGAGTGGACGTCGTCCCCGCTGGGTGCGAGGAACGCGAAGACGGTCACCTGGGCCTCCTCCGGGTAGCACGGGTGCTCGGCCACCCGGGCGGTGGCGGTGGTGCGGTGGCCGCCGAGGCCGCCGGCGGTGAACGCGACGGTCTCGCCCACCTCCACCTCCGGCTCCCCGCTGTCGTTGCCGTAGCCGGCCTCGGCCCATTCGCCCGCCAGGAACAGCGACAGCTCGGCGGTGTCGACGACCTCGCCCGCACTGGAGGTGCCGGACATCCCGGGGGCGGGCGGGTAGTCGTAGCAGGGCTCCTCGCGGGCGCCGTGCTCCGCGGCGCCGCCCATGGCGACCCGGGGGGAGTAACCGAACGGGGCGTCGGGGTCCTCCTCCTCGAATCCGACGGTCAGGCCGGGGGAGTGGGCGTACCAGTCGCCGGGGACGTCGTAGGCGATCCCGCGGTCCTCGACCGCCACGCCCTTCCAGCCGGCCGTCGTGGCGTCGGTCAGCGCCCCGGCATCGTCGGCGGTCGGGGTGGTGACCGGGACCGGGCTCGCGTCGGTCGAGGCGGAGGGCGACGCGGGCGCGGCGCCGGCCGCCTCGCCCGATCCGGCGAACAGGTCCACGTCACGCAGGTAGAGGGCTGCGAGGACGATGATCGCCACGGAGAGGGCGCCGATGAGCGTGCCGACGGCCATCGCCATCCCGCGGCCGGTGGCGGGCCCAGAGGGGGAGGGTGGGGAAGGGGTCATGGCAGGTGAGACGGTACCCGCGCGCTTCCCGTTCCGTCCGGCGCCGGACGGGGCGCACGCCGGTGCGTGCGGAGGTGGACGGCATGACGCGACACGCGACCTGCGGCGACCCCGCGGCCCATGACAACTGTCATGGCGGCGGGCGCGGAGTTGTCATGCCGTTAAGGGGAGGACCTCACCGCTCCGCGATGACATCGCCGTCTACCAGGCCGGTCCCGCGTCCGCGAGGGTTGGGGAATGACCTCGACACGGACAGACGCTGACGGCGGCGCAGGACCGCCTCCCAAAGGGGCCGCGCCGCACGGCCCGGTGCCCGATCCCCGCCGCGCGCGCCCCGGCCGCGCCCCCGGGCGGGTCTGGGCCATCGCGCTGGCCGTCGGTGCGGCCGTCGCCGTCGCCGCCTACGCGACGATGCCCAGCGGCGGCCCGGGGCCCGTGGAGCTGGAGGGCGACGCGGAGCTGGCCGCCACCGTGGCCGACGCCATCGAGGGGCGCGAGACCCAGGTGCAGGGGCTGAGCGTGGCCGTCATCGACGGCGACGGCACCACGGCGGTGACCGGCGGTACCGCGGACGGCTCGGCCCCCATCACGGCCGACACCCCGTTCGAGACGGGGTCGGTGTTCAAGGTCGTCACCGCGATGGCCCTCGCCGACATGGCGGAGGACGGCACGACGTCGCTCGACCGCACCCTCGGCGACGTCTTCCCCGACGTCGGGTTCTCCTCCCCCGAGACGGCGGCCATCACCCTGGAGCAGCTGGCCAACCACCAGTCGGGGCTGGAGCGGGTGCCCGCCGAGGAGCTGGCCTCGTCCTCGAACCACGTCTTCCTCGCCACCGACCCCTACCGCTCCTTCGCGCCCCTGACGGAATCACTGGCCGCCGCGGTCCCCCGGAACCAGGGGGAGTGGGCCTACTCCAACTTCGGCTTCGCCGTTCTGGGCGAGGCCCTGGCCCGCGAGGCCGGGACGTCCTACGCCGAACTGGTGCGCGAGCGCGTGCTCGACCCGGTCGGCATGGACGACACGTTCATCCTCGGCGCCGACACCGACACGGTCCCCGAAGGCGCCGCGCTGCCGCACATGGAGGCGGGCGCGCGCTCGCAGCCGTGGAACGCCGTGGCGTACGCCCCGGCCGGCATCGGGACGTGGACGACGACCGCCGACCTCGAACGGTTCCTCCGCGCCGTCGTCGACGGCACCGCCCCCGGCATGTCCGCCACCGAGGCGGCCTACGACGGCCCGACCGAGGAGACACGGCTCGGCCTCGCCTGGATGACCACGGACTTCGGCGACGGCGTGCGGCTGGTGCAGCACAGCGGCGGCACGTTCGGGTCGACGGCGTTCGTCGCCTTCCAGGACGACCGCGCGGTCGTCGCCCTGTCCAACAGCTTCCAGATCGACGTCTCCTTCGTCGGCCCCGCTGCGCTCGGCGCACCCGAGGTGGTCACCGTCGCCGAGGGCGGCATGTCGTTCTCGCCCGCGGTGGGCCTGTGGACGACCCTGCCGCTGGTCCTGCTGCCGGTGCTGCTCGCGGTGACGCTGATGATCCGCCGCCGCACGCTCATCGGCCAGCGCCCCCTCGACCGGCTGCGGATCATATCGATGCCGCTGGGCGCGCTCGCGGTGCTCGTGGCCGCGCTCCGCATGGGGAGCTGGGTCTACACGCCGCCCGTGCTGTGGGCGCTGGCGATCGGAGCCGTCGCCGCCTCGATCGCGGTCGGCGCCTGGTTCTGGCCGCGCGTCGCGACGAACGCGGCCCGCTGGCGGTGGCTGCACGCCGTGCTCTTCGTCCTGTCGGTCGCGGTGTCGCTCGCACTGGGCGGGGCGGCGCTGGCAGGGCTGGTCCTCGCCAACGGCTGACCACGGGCGGTCCCCAGGGACAGGAGACACCCCCGGATCGGGGCCGGTCCGGCCGCGCCGCACCGCCGCGGCCCCACCCGCGGCAGCGGCCGGCACCGGTCCCGGGGACACCGGACGGGAGGGGCGGCGGGCGGGGAGACCGGCCCGCCGCCCCGTTGCGCCTGGGACGCAGAGGCCGGCGGGGACGACGGATCAGCCGGTCGCGGCCAGGGCGTCGCAGACCTCCAGCAGGCGTGCGCGCAGCACCCCGCCCCGTTCGGCGAAGGAGCGCTGAGCGGCCACGTACTCGGCCTTGCCCTCGGCGGTCTCGATGCGCACCGGGGCGTAGCCGTACCGGGCGAGATCGTAGGGCGATGCGCGCATGTCCATCTCGCGGACGTCCTTGGCGAGTTCGAAGCAGTCCACGACGAGTTCCCCGGTGACGGCGGGGCTGAGCTTGTAGGCCCACTTGTAGAGGTCCATGGTGGCGTGCAGGCACCCGGGCTGGTCGAGGTCGGCCTGGCCCTCCCGTGTGGGCCGGAGCAGGTTGCGCGGGCGCGCCTCGGGGGTGAAGAAGCGGAACGCGTCATAGTGCGAGCAGCGGATCCGGTGGGACTCGACGACCCGGTCCGTTCCCTCGGCCCCCAAGCGCAGGGGGACGGCGGAATGGCGCACGTCGCCGGGGTCGAGCCGGTAGACCATCGCCCACTCGTGGAGGCCGAAGCAGCCCAGGTGGGCGGGGCGCCCGGCGACCGCGCGCAGCAGCGAACCGACGAAGGCGACGGTCCGGCCCCGCGCGGCGGTGAACGCCGCGGTGTCCAGTCCCACGCCCGTGACGGCGCGGCCGGATTCGCCGACGACGCCGACCTCGGCGTACCAGCGGTCCGCGAGGCGGTCGCGGGCGGCGTCGCCGAGCAGTGCGGTGCCGACCCCCGGGTGCCATCGGCGCAGATGGGCGGGTTTGTGGCTGTAGTAGGTGAACAGGAAGTCCTCGACGGGGTGTGCCACCCCCTCGGCCCGGCGGCGCAGATGGCCGGCGAGCAGCGCGTCCACCCGCGTGTGGTGGGCGTGTTCGCGCTCGCGCCAGGCGTCCGGCGAGAGGGCGGCCGCCGCGGCCCGACCGGCGGCGCTGGAGGTGGTGGTGCCCGGTTTCATCGCCCTCCAGGGTAGGCCGTGCCCGAGCCGCCGCGGACGGCCGCGGGCGCGCCGCCCTCAGGGGGCCGGTCCTGCTTGCCGGTCCTGTTCGGCTGCCTCTCGGGGAGCGGTCTCGGCCGGAATCGCCCGTTCACCGTCCTGTTCGCCCGCCTTCGCGGGAGCGCCTTCGGCCGGGACGGGCCGCTTCCCGCCGCCCGCCCCCCGTCGGCGCGCTGTCTCACCGCTCCCGGGTCGCGTTTTCCACAGGCGCCGAATCGCGGTGGTGGCGCGGGGCGGCGGTGTGGATCCTGGACGTGGAGGGACCGGCCCCGCGGGGCCGTCCGCGGCGGCCGCCACGTCGGCCGCAGCCCGTCCCACCGGGCACCGGAGCCCCGGTCCCCGGCACCCGCGACCCTGAGGAACGCCAGTGGACCAGCCCATCGTGACCGTGGTCGGCCGCCTCACCCACGACCCCGAACTCCGGATCCTGGGCGACGGAACGCCGCTGTGCGGCTTCACCGTGGCCACCGCCCCGCGCTTCTTCGAACGCACCACCGGATCCTGGCGCGACCACCGCACCGTGGTCCTGCGCTGCTCGGCCTGGCGGCGCCATGCCGCCAACATCGCGGTCACCCTGGCCCGGGGCATGCGGGTGATCGTCACCGGCGAACTCCGCCGGCGCCGCTACACCGACCCGCGGGGCAGGGTCCGCGCCGTGACCGACCTCCGGGTGCACGATGCCGCACCGGCCCTGCGGTGGGCCACGGCGCGGGTCGACCGCCAAGAACCCGGGGAGGACCCGCCCCTCGCGATCCCCCGGCCGCGCGGCACCGACCCCTGGGGCCGGTGCTCCGGCCGGCGGTCCGCCTCCGCCTCCGCGTCCACCGGCGATCCGCCGTTCTAGGGCGGGGATGGTCGTGGACACCCGCGCGGCGGGCGGTGCCGGGGCGCGGAGCGGTTCCGGCCGCACGGCGGGCGGGGGCCGGCCCCAAGGGGCCTGCGGAGCCGCCCTTCGTCCGCCATCCGCCCTTCCGCGTGGTCTGCCGTCCCAGGTGGGCGGGCGGCCATGGATCGGCGGGCGGGCCGGGGCCCACCGGACGGCCGCCCCTACCGCGTGTGCGCCACCGCAGGCGGGCACGCGGTCGCGGCCCTCGCGGGCGGAGGCGTCAGTTGGTGTGCTGGATGGGCAGGTGGCGACCGAGGTAGCCGATGTAGATGCGGTTGGTGGTCTGGGGGCCGAGGTGGGGATAGAAGTACAGCCGCGGGCAGATCCCGTACTCGGTGTCGAGCTTGATGTGGGCGAACATCGGCACCTCGCCGCTGGGGTCCACCTGGTGGGGCACCTTGAACACCCGCTTGTCGCTGAGCTTGTCGCGGTTGCGCACGTGGTCGCTCTCCTGGGCGGCCAGCCGCCGCACCGGGATGGCGCGGTAGCCGTCGGGCGGCTCCCGCAGATAGGCGTGGAAGCTCAGGCTGCTGTCGGGATGCTCCAGCTGGTAGCGCGCGTAGTCGTCGAGCGCGAGCAGCGCCTCCCACGCGCGCGCCACCCACAGGTTCTCCTTGCGGCTGCCCGTCAGCTCGCGCACGGTGTCGCGGTCCTCGATGGTGAAGAACAGATGGGGGAAGTAGTGGTCGTCGGTGATCCGCTCCAGCAGGTCCTCGACCTTCTGCGGCGGGCGCTGGCGCGGGTCCGGCGGTACGGCCTCACTCGCCAGGCGGTACAGGCCCTCCTCGTGGAGCCGCCCGCGCAGCCAGGTCAGCTCGTGGCGGGCGGCGTGCAGCGCCTCGCGCGCGGAGTCGAGCTCCTCGGTCAGCTCGGTCAGCTCCGCGGCCAGCCGCTCGCGCTCGCGGGTGAGCTCGGTGGTGCGGGTATTGAGCCGGCGCGCCTCGGTGCCGAGCCGCTTGGCCTCCAGCGCCTTGTCCGACAGCCGCCCCTTGAGCAGCATGATGATCTCCGTCACCTGCGGCGACGCCGACATCAGCGGCGTGGGGCGCGACGGCACCGTGGGGTCGGAGTCCTCTTCCTCCTGGATGAACACGTCGATCTCCTCCTCGTTGAGGAGGGAGTCGATATCGCGCAGCGCCGGCGGCAGCGGCGAGTCCAGCGCGTTGTCGCGCACCGACCGCGCCAGCGCCAGGCTCACCCAGGCCCGTACCCGGCCGCCGTCGCGCGCGGAGTCGAGCGTGTGCGCGCTCATGCGCGGGTGGCGCAGGCCGTCGGAGGTGTCGGAGAACTCCACCCGGGGCAGGAACGTGCGCACCCCGCCGTGGGGCACGTCGAACCCGTGCGGCAGCAGGGCGTCGACCTGCTCCTGGGCCGCGGCGTCGAGCACGTAGCCCGCGCACATGCCCGTGGAGCGCGACAACACGCCGCTCATGGTCTCGCGCCACCCCGCCACCGTCATGTCCGCGGGCGGCACGCTGACCACCACGGCCAGGTGACGGCCGGGGTCGCCGATCGAATCGATCAGCGCGCGCACGGCGCCGTCCTCCTTGCCGCGCACGATCTTCGGCTCGGCCGGGAGCCGGTGCCCGCCGTCGAAGCCGGGAACCTCGTCGAGCAGCATCCGCACGGCGTCGGGCGGTGCGATGTCGAGCCGCTCGCTCCCCGACACGTCGCTGCGGGGATCGGCGGTCATGTCGATCCAGATATAGCGGTGGGCCAGCCGCTGCGGGTCCGACACCGCGGTGACGGTCGTGCGCCAGACGCCGTCGGGCTTGTCCGATTCCGTGGTCAGCCGCAGGAAGCTGATGTCCTCTTCGCGGTTGTCGTGCCGGAGCACCATGGCCCGGGAGCGCTTGCTCAGCTCATACGCTCCGGAATGCGTGAACGACACCCGGGCCCCCGCGGTGCCGCGCTTGCTCAGCCACTGCGAGAGCACGGTCGAAGTCGAGGCGATCACATCGTGGTCCAGGGGGACGGTGACGATGCTGCGGTAGACGAGGGACACTCCTGCTCTCCCGGTGGGTCACGAGATCCGGAGGGCCTCGGAGCGGTCTGGCCTGGGATGTGGTGGATGGCCCTCATCGACCACTGTGGCCTAACCGGGGCGGATTCGCCAGACACGATCGAGGCCCGGGAACGATCAATGCGTCGCCGCCGCGCGCCGCCGGAGCGGGGCCGCGGCCGGTCGGCCCGCGTGTGCCGGCCCCGGGGCCGGCACACGACGGTTCGACGGAACAGCAGGTCAGTGCGCTAGCACGTGCCGGCCCAGCTGCATTCGAGCTCGGCGTCGGGGGCCGACGACGATTCGTCCGCGCGCGCCGACAGGCCGGATGTGGTCGGCGACCAGCGGGAGAACTCCGCCAGGCGGACCGCGATCGCATCCTGGACACCCCGCGGAGCGGCGCCCGGGTACGCGTTGTTCATGACCACGAACGCCAGTTCCTCGCCGTCGGCCGCGGTGACATAGCCCGACAGGGAGCTCGCCCCGGTCAGCGTTCCGGTCTTGGCCCGCACGTTGCCCGCGGCGGCGGTCCCCTGCATGCGCGCCCGCAGGGTGCCACCCACCAGGCGGTCCGACACCCCCGCGACCGGCAGCGACGCCTCCCACGTGCCGAACCACGGCTCGTCGGAGACGGCCTGGAGCACGTCGATCAGGGTGACCGCGTCGAGCTGGTTGGTCCGCGACAACCCCGACCCGTCGTGCGCCTCGAACCCGCTCTCGCTGACACCGATCCGCTCCAGCGCCGGGCCCAGCTCCGCGAGCCCGGCCTCCCAGGTGCCCTCGCCCGCGGTCGCGCGCCCCATCGCCTTCACCAGGATCTCGGCGTGGCCGTTATTGGACAGTTTCATGAACGGCACGAGCAGGGCCCCGAGCTCCTGGGACTCCCGCTCGGCCACCGGCACGGTGTCCTCGGGCGCGGTGCCGCGCGCGATGTCGCCGCGCACCTTCACCCCCTGCTCCTCCAGCGCCGCGGCGAACAGGTGGACCGCGTGGTCGGTGGGCTCGTGCACGGTGCGCAGGTCGGAGAACGGCTCGCCGCCGGCGGGGAGCACGCCCGCCGCCGTGAAGACGTTGGTCCCCGGGGCGCGGGTGACGTCGGCGGTGGCCTCGGCGTCGGGCGCGCCGGTCTCGGCCGTGTTCTCGATCGACAGGTTGCCGGCCATGGGGTCCAGCGCCACGTCGACGGGGTCGCCCGCCGCCGCGCCGGGGCGCGCGGTGACGTTCACGACCCCGGTGTCGTATTCGTCGTTGGCCGCAACCGTGAGAGCGGAGATCTGCGCGGCGTAGTAGTACGGCTCGTCGCCGGCCTCCCAGTCGGGGGCCAGCCGCTCGGTGTCGAACCAGGTGTCATCGGCCAGGAGGTCACCGGTGACCTCGGTCACCCCGGCGGCGGCGACCTGCGCGGCCATCTGGTCGAACGCCCCGCCGGTCAGGCTGGGGTCGCCGGTCCCGGACAGGTAGAGGTCGCCCTCGACCCTCCCGTACGCGGGGGCCTCGGCAGCGGAGACGGTGGTGCTGAAGGTGTGGTCGGCCCCGAGCACGTCGAGTGCCGCGGCCGAGGTCAGCAGCTTGATGTTCGACGCGGGGATCAGGGGGGTGGCGGCCTCGTTCTCGTAGAGCACGTCGCCCTCGGACAGGCTGGTCACGGCCACTCCCGATACCGCTCCCTCAAGCGCGGGATCGGCCAGCAGGGCGTCGAGGTCGGCACGGAGGTCGGCGATGCCGTCGGCGGTGTCGGCCGCGACCGGCGAGGCCAGCGGCACCGTGAACACGGCGGCGGCGACGATCGAGAACGCCAGCCGCGGCGGGGAGATCGGTAAGCGGGTGGCCGTCATGAGGGCAGCCCTTCGTCGAGCGGTGAGGTCGACCGCGCGCCGGGAAGCGTACGGTTTCCTGCGGCAATCTACACCGCGAGCGATCACGTGGGAACGAGGAGTGGCCGCGGAACCGAGCGACTCGGTAGTGGGCCGGGCCTTGTGACGCTAGTCTCATCGAACGCCCACATCCTCCTGACCACAGCGTTCGCGAGGCCGCTTTATGACAGAACGAGACGACGGCGCACCTCCCGCGTGCCCGTGGCACGCCGACGCCGTTCCGCTGTACGAAACGGTGTCCGAACCGGATCGGAGGCGCGTCTGGGAACCCCTGCGCTCCCGGTTCGGTCAGGTCGCTCCGGTACTTCTCGAACCCGACCTGCCCGCCTGGCTGCTGCTGGGCTATGAGGAGAACCTCGAAGTCCTCCGCGACTGGGGGACGTTCTCCCGCGACACCCGCCGCTGGAACGAGATCCGCGACGGCCGGCGCAAGCTCGACGAGGGCCTCCGGCCGGCCATGGGCTACCGCAAGAGCGCCATCTACTGCGACGGCGCCGAGCACGCGCGACTGGCGGCGCCGATCAGCGACGCGCTGTCCCGGCTGACCGACACCCGCATCCGCACGGACATCACCGAGGCCGCCGACACGCTCATCGACGACTTCTGCGCCGAGGGCAGCGCCGACCTCGTCGCGGACTACGCCGACCTCCTGCCCGCCCTGCTGATGAACCGCTTCTTCGGCCTGGAGGACATCTACGGCTACGTGCTGGGCGAGCTGTCGGGGATCATCTGGACCGCCGACGGCGCGCGCGGCGCCGACGCGGTCGTCCAGCTGCGCAACTACTTCGGCGGCCTGGTCCTCCAGAAGCGGGCGGTGCCCGGCTCCGACCTCACGAGTTGGATGATGGAGCACCCCGTCGGCCTCACCGACCGCGAGATGGCCGACCAGCTGGTGCTGCTCTCGGCGGCGGCGCAGGAGCCCACGGCCAACCTCCTCGGCAACGTGCTGCGCGAACTGCTGGTCGACCCCGACGTCGCACGCGAGTACGCCAGCGGCGGCCTGCTCCTGGACGACATCGTCAACCACGTCATCTGGACCGAGCCGCCCATGCAGGCGCTGTGCGCGCGGTTCCCGACCCGGGACGTGACCATCGACGGCACCCGCATCGCCGAGGGCGAGCCGCTCATCATCGGCTTCGCCCCGGCCCACCACGACCCCCGGCTGCGCGACGCCCGCGACGACACCGGCTCGCCGCTGCCTTCCGGCCACAACAGCGCCCACTTGACGTGGGGAGCGGGGGAGCACCGGTGCCCGGCGCAGTCGCTGGCGCTCCAGGTGGTGGCCCTCGGCATCGAGCACCTGCTCGACCGGCTGTCGGGGGTGCGCCTCGCCGTCGATCCCGGGGACCTGCGCTGGCGCCGCGAACTCCTCTCCCGGGGGCTGACCTCGTTGCCCATCGAGTTCACCCCGGTCCCCCCGCCGGCCCGCCCGGCCCCGGCGCCCCCCGCGGCGCGGCCCGCCGACGGCGGCGAGCCCGTGCCCCAGACCAATGACCTGCTGCACCGGGTGATGCGCTGGTGGCAGGGCAGCGGGAGGAGGCGGCGGCGCTGACCGCCTGCCGGGGCACCGTTCCACTGCACTCTGGACAACGGTGCCCCGGATGATTGGCCGGGACGGACAAGAGGCGCGGGCGCCGGCCGCGTTAGCGTCACGGGCATGTCCACACGCCCGTTTTGGCTGGCCGGAAGCGCCGTGACCGGCGACACCGAACTCACGGTGCTCAATCCCTACACCGGGGAGACAGCGGGGACCGCCGCGGTCCCCTCACCCGCCCAGATCGAGCTCGCGGTCGCCGCCGCCGACTCCGTCGCACCGCGGGCCGCGGCGCTCCCCGCGCACGTGCGCGCCGAGGCGCTGGCCCATGTCTCCCGCCGTCTCGGCGAGCGCGCCGAGGAGATCGCCGCGCTCATCACCGCGGAGAGCGCGAAACCGATCACGTGGGCCCGGGTCGAGGTCGCCCGCGCCGTCTCGGTGTTCCGCTGGGCCGCCGAGGAGGCCCGCCGCGACAGCGGCGACCTCCAGCGCCTCGACACCGACCCCGCGGCCACCGGCCGCATCGCCCTCATCCGCCGGGTTCCCAAGGGACCGGTCCTGGGCATCTCGCCGTTCAACTTCCCGCTGAACCTCGTCGCCCACAAGATCGCCCCCGCGATCGCCGTGGGCGCCCCGATCATCCTCAAGCCCGCGCCGGCCACGCCGCTGAGCGCGCTGGTCCTGGGGGAGATCCTGGCCGAGACCGACCTGCCCCCGGGCATGGTGTCGGTGCTGCCCATGCCCAACGAGCGCGCCGCGCCCCTCATCACCGACCCCCGCCTGCCGGTCATCTCCTTCACGGGCGGGCAGTTCGGCTGGGAGCTCCAGCGCCTGGCGCCGCACAAGCACATCACCCTGGAGCTGGGCGGCAACGCCGCGGCCGTCGTGCTCCCCGACGCCGACCTCGACTGGGCGGCGCGCCGGATCGCGGTGTTCGGCAACAACCACGCCGGGCAGGTCTGTGTGGGCGTCCAGCGGGTCATCGTGGACGACCTGGTCTACGACGACTTCGTCGCCGAGCTGGTGCGCCGGGTCGAGGCCCTGCGCACCGGCGACCCCGCCGACCCCGCGACCGAGGTGGGTCCGCTCATCGACGAGGGCGCGGCGATCCGGGTGGAGTCCTGGGTGCGGGAGGCGGTGGAGGCGGGCGCCACCCTGCTCACCGGCGGCGGCCGCGACGGGGTGACGGTGGCCCCCGCGGTGCTCGCCGACGTCCCTGAGGACGCAAGGGTGGTCCGCGACGAGGTCTTCGGTCCGGTGCTGGTCGTCCAGCGCACGAAGGGCGTGGACGAGGCGTTCGCCAAGGTCAACGCCGGAGACTACGGCCTCCAGACCGGTGTGTTCACCCGCGACCTCCAGGTGGCCTTCCGGGCGCACCGCGAACTGGAGGTGGGCGGAGTGGTGATCGGTGACGTTCCCTCCTTCCGCGCCGACCAGATGCCCTACGGGGGCGTCAAGAAGTCCGGGGTGGGCAAGGAGGGCCTCGCGGCGGCGATGGCGGACCTGACCTACGAGCGCGTCCTGGTCCTGACCGGCGTCCAGCTGTGAGGCGCCGCCCCGCCGCGTCGCCGGACCTGGGCCGGCGCCCGGTCCGGCGGCGGGTCACAGGGCCGCGGCGCGCCGGTAGAGGGCGCGGGCCTCCTCACCCAGGCGCGGTCCGTACTGGGTGCGGGAGTCGTCGGCGTACTTGAAGCTGACGACCGACGTGATGGTGCCCGTCCCCTTGCCGGTGTTGAAGTCCGAGAGCCACGGGCCCCCGCTGGATCCCTCCGTCATGGCGCAGGCCATGCCGTTGGCGGTGGTCCCGCCCTGGTCGGGACGGGTGGACCCGGAGCAGTAGTAGAGGTGGCGCCCCTGGAAGCCGCCCGCGGAGGGGTAGCCGAAGGCGTAGACGGGGCCGGACGGCGCGCCGCCGAACGCGATCGGCTGCCCGCCGGCGCGGCTCTGGACGTGGTCGCCGCCATCGGTGCCCAGCACGGCGAACCCGAAGTCGAAGCTGTCGTCGGCCCGCTCGGACCATTCGGGCGCCACCAGCATCTCGCGCGCCGGGTAGCGGCCGTACGGGCTGTCGCCGTCGGTGTAGCCGGGGGCGAACGTCCAGTTCCTCGCCCATGCCCCGGTGCCGTCCTTGAGGCAGTGCCCCGCGGTGACGACGGTGTCCTTGTTGCCGGCGCTGACGACGGACGCCGAACAGGTGAAGTCGCGTCCCCCCATGGTGAGGAAGACCCGGCCCGTGGTGCGGGTGACCTTGCCGCCGGCGGTCCAGCGCCGGCCGGTGCTGTCGGGGCGCGGCGCGGCCTGGGGCGCGATGGCCTGCGGCGCGGGCAGCGGCAGGTCGCGCGCGACGCCGGAGAGGAGGCTGTCCAGCGGCTGGGCGGCCGCCATGCGCGCGGGCGTCCAGTGGGCGAGCATGTCGCGGGGGTCCTCACCCGCCGCCGCCGTGGAGTGGACGACCTCGTGGGCGCTGGAGGGGGGTGTCGGCGCCGCTATGGCGGAAGGGGCGCCGGCCACGGCGACCACGGCCGCCATGAGCGGCCCCAGGACTTTGCAGGCGAGAGTCATGGCACTGGATTTTGCCATACTCAGCGTGACGTATCGGCTACTCTTCGACTACTCTTCTCGATTGCTCCGCGATCATCCCACCCGCCGGATCCCGCGGCGCGGCGCGCCGTGCACACCACGTGCCATAGGGCCACATGCGCCGCGAGCCCCACGGCGGTGCCCCGCACCGCTCCGAGCAGCACGCAGCGCACCAGGTCGTAGCCGCTGACCGCGGCCCGCGGCGACATCCCCAGCAGCACCGCCCCCGCCGTCGCGGCCAGGGCCACCGCGGCGACCGCGCAGAACCGGACCGCCCGCGGCGCCGCCGCCACCGGGCGCGGCGCCGGAGGGGCCGCCCGCACCCACAGCGCCGCCCACACCGCCAGCGCCGCCAGACCGCCCGCGGAGCTCGCGTACATCAGCACGTTGAACAGCCGGTGGGGCCCCACGACACCGGCCCGCAGCAGCGGCCACGCCTGCACGCCCGCCCCGCCCAGCTGGGTGACCGAGTCCCAGGCGATGTGCGTGACCGCGCCGATCAGCAGCGCGGCGCCGGCCGCCGCCAGGTGGAGCGGGGCCGGCCGGGGGAGCACGGCCGGCATCCGTTCGCGGACCGCCCCCGGGGCGAGCGCGGCCAGCGGAGTGCGTACGGCCGTGCGCGCCACCAGCAGCACCGCCGCGCCCAGCAGCACGTCCGCCGGGAGCCCCCACAGGGCGTGGGTGGTGTCGGAGCCCACCGGCAGCGGCAGGTAGTAGGGCAGGTCGGGGGCGACCGCGCCGACGGCCAGAGCGGGCAGCGGCAGTGGGGTGCGGGCCAGCGGCAGCACCGCCGCCACGTGGCTCACCGTGAAGGGCATCCCGCAAGTATCGGGCCATCGCCGACCAGGGGCGGCCATCCGCCCCTGATCCCGCCGGCGCGCCGCCCGGCGTGCCGGACGTGCGCCAGAATGGAGGGGTGCGAATCGCGGAACAGCTCCTCCAGGACCCCTCCTCCTCACAACGGCGCGAGGTCGTGATCCTCGGGTCCACCGGCTCGATCGGGACCCAGGCCATCGAGGTCGTCACGGCCGACCCGGACCGCTTCCGGGTGACCGGCCTCGCCGCGGGCGGCGGCCGGATCGACCTCCTCGCCGACCAGGCGTGCGCACTCGGTGTCGAAGCGGTGGCGGTGGCCGACCCCGCTGCGGCCGCCGGGCTCACGGCCCTGCTGCGCGAGCGCGGCAGCGCGGCGAAGGTCCTCGCCGGCCCCGAGGGGGTCGCCGAAGTGGCGTCCCTGCCGTGCGATGTCGTCCTCAACGGGATCACCGGGGCCCTGGGCCTGGAGTCCACGCTCGCGGCGCTGCGCGCGGGCCGGCTGCTCGCGCTGGCCAACAAGGAGTCGCTCATCATCGGCGGCCCGCTGGTCCGCGAGGCCGCCCAGCCCGGCCAGATCGTGCCCGTCGACTCCGAGCACTTCGCCCTCGCCCAGTGCTTCCCGCGCGTCCCGGCCGCGGAGCTGACCAGCCTGGCCCAGGGCCAGGTCGGCGCCCGGCTCGACGAGGTGCGCCGGCTGGTCATCACCGCCAGCGGCGGGCCCTTCCGCGGGCGCACGCGCGCCGACCTCGCCGCGGTCACCCCCGAACAGGCGCTCGCCCACCCCACCTGGAGCATGGGGCCGGTGATCACCGTGAATTGCGCCACCCTGGTGAACAAGGGGCTGGAGGTGATCGAGGCCCACCTGCTCTTCGACGTGCCCTTCGACCGCATCGAGGTCGTGGTCCACCCCCAGTCGGTCATCCACTCCATGGTCGAGTTCACCGACGGCTCCACCCTCGCCCAGGCGAGCCCGCCCGACATGCGCATCCCGATCGCCTACGGGATCGCCTGGCCGCACCGCGTCAGTGGGGCCGCGCCGGCGATCGACTGGACCACCGCCCAGAACTGGACCTTCGATCCGCTCGACCACGACGCGTTCCCGGCGGTCGGCCTCGCCTGCGAGGTCGGCGCGGCGGGCGGGACCGCGCCCGCGGTCTACAACGCCGCCAATGAGGAGGCGGTCGCCGCATTCCTCGACCGAAGGCTGGCATTTCCCGCGATCGTGGACACGGTCGCGCGGGTAGTCTCGGAGCAGCAGCGGGCGGACCCCGGTGCGGCCCTGTCCCTGGCCGACGTCTACGCGGCCGACGAATGGGCCCGTATCCGCGCCCGGGAGCTGATCGCCCGGTCCGCATGAGGAGAGGTACATGGTCGCGCTACTGACCGCGCTCGGGATCATCCTGTTCTTCGTTGGCCTGCTGCTGTCCCTGGCCTGGCACGAGCTCGGCCACCTCGCCACCGCCAAGATGTTCGGCATCCGCTGCACCCAGTACTTCGTGGGCTTCGGCCGCACCCTGTGGTCGACCCGCAAGGGCGACACCGAGTACGGCGTCAAGCTCGTCCCGCTGGGCGGCTTCGTGCGGATGGCCGGGATGATCCCGCCCGCCAAGCGCGCCCCCGACACCTCCGGCAAGCCGATGTCGCGCTGGCGGGCGATGATCGAGGACGCCCGCGAGGCGTCGCAGGTCGACCTCGAACCCGGCGACGAGAACCGCCAGTTCTACCAGCGGGCACCGTGGAAGCGCGTCATCGTCATGGCCGCCGGCCCCGGCATGAACCTCATCCTGGCGGTCATCCTCTTCACCATCATCCTGATGGGCGTGGGCCTGCCGCAGAGCACC
The DNA here is from genome assembly GCF_042653925.1 of Nocardiopsis mangrovi. NCBI lineage: Bacteria > Bacillati > Actinomycetota > Actinomycetes > Streptosporangiales > Nocardiopsidaceae > Nocardiopsis > Nocardiopsis mangrovi. The sequence goes on along the minus strand of NZ_JBHSFQ010000058.1, from coordinate 1,253 downwards.
ACGACCGTCGACACCGTCGCCGAATGCGTCCTGCCGGCCGACTCCCCGGCCCGCGACTGCCCGGACGGCGCCCCGTCCACCCCCGCCGCCGCGGCGGGACTGCTGCCGGGCGACCGCATCGTGGAGGTCGGCGGCACCCCCACCCCCGAATGGAACGACGCCAACACCGCGATCCGCGACTCCGTCGGGCCCACCGAGATCGTGGTGGAGCGCGGCGGCGAGACCGTCGCGTTCGAGGCCGACCTCATCGAGAACGACGTGGTGGCGCGCGATTCCAACGGCGACATCGTCTTCCGCACCGACGCCGACGGCGAGCCCGTCACCGATGAGCAGGGCTATCAGATCCCCGACACCCAGACCGCCGGGTTCCTCGGGATCACCTTCGCCCAGGAGCGGAGCCCGCTCGGGGTCGCCGACACCGCCGCCTACATGGGCGACGCCGTGGTCGGCGTCGGCCGGGCGCTGTGGGAGCTGCCCTCCAAGGTCCCCGGCGTGTTCCGGGCGGCCTTCATGGGCGAGGAGCGCACGGTCGACTCCCCGGTGGGCATCGTCGGCGCCTCGCGTATCGGCGGTGAGGTGCTGGCCCAGCCGATCCCCATCACCGACCGGGTGGTCTTCCTGGTCAACATGCTGGCCGGGGTCAACCTCTTCCTGTTCGCGTTCAACATGCTGCCGATCCTGCCGCTCGACGGCGGGCACATCCTCGGCGCGCTGTGGGAGTCCGTCCGCCGGCGCTTCGCCAAGCTGTTCCGCCGCCCCGACCCGGGCCCGTTCGACGTGGCGCAGATGATGCCGGTGGCCTACATCGTGGTCGCGTGCTTCGTGATGTTCAGTGTCATGCTGCTGATCGCCGACGTGTTCAACCCGGTACGCCTGGTCCAGTGACGCCGCAGGCGGGCGCCCCCGCGGGGGCGACACGCCGACATGGGGTGTGAACCCCCTATTTTCCTCTTGTCGGCGTAATGCCCTGCTCAATGCGGGTAACCTGTGCGGTGGAAGGGGAGCCCGGGATCGAGCCCGGCTTCCGTCTGGTGGCGCCGTGCCCCGGCACCGGCCGCCCGGACTTCAACGGCCTTCAAACGACGCCGCCGGCCGATACCCCGGCGGTCGACGAGGTGAAATCGCGTGTCCGTCGATCTCGGAATCCCTGTCGCCCGTCCGCGCCCGTTGGCGACGCGGCGGCGATCGCGGCAGATCATGGTCGGCGGTGTCCCCGTGGGCGGGGACGCCCCCGTCTCGGTGCAGTCGATGAC
>NZ_JBHSFQ010000057.1:0-17015 GCF_042653925.1 Nocardiopsis mangrovi | reverse complement strand
GGGCGTCGACGTCACGGACGCGATGTATGCGTATGTCAGGGAGCGTGTGGGCGCCGAGTCTCTCGATGCCTTGGCGCGGGAGATCAGCCGGCGGCTCTCGTGTGACAACAGCGCATACACGAGTTCCGACGGTCGGCAAATTCTCTTCGGAGAGGTACGGGAGCGCGTCTCCCACATCCTGGACCGCGGCCGATTCGACGCGTTCGTGCGCCGGATCGAGTCGATGAGCGCCACGGCGTCCGCCGGATAGCTCCGCCCACTCCACGCCGTCCGGGGCATCGGCCCCGGACGGCTTCTTCGTGGGGTGCCCCTCTCCGACGGAGGGTGTCAGGGGACGCGACGCTCCAGGGCTGGTGTGTCCGCCCCCGCATCGGCCTCCCTACGGAGGCGGCGGGCGGTGAGGATGACGTCGATGATCAGGAACAGCAGCAGCGACGCGCCGAAGAGCGGGAAGAAGTACCCGATCGCGACCGCCACGGCGATGACCGGGATCCGCACCCGCCACGGCAGCGCGGACCACGCCCCCCGCGGGAACGGGCGGCCCACGGCGAACCCGGCCGCCGCGGTCGGGCGGCGCTGCCACCACATGCGGTAGCCCAGGACGATGACGGTGATCAGGCCCCCGGCGACCGCCGTGAGGAAGAGCTGGTTGGGCAGGCCGAACAGCAGCCCCATGTGCGCGTCGATCCCCCACCGCGTCATCTTCGCCATGAAGGGGTGGTCGGCGAAGCGCACCTCGTCGGTGACGACCCCGCTGGCCGCGTGCACGGCCACCGCGTCGCGCTGGGTCGGCCAGCGCGCGCCGGTCTCCTGCACCGTGTGGGACGCCCCTTCCACGGGCGGGTAGACGATCTCCACGCCGCCTTCCAGACCCGCGTCGCGGGCCACGGCCAGGACCCGGTCCACACCGAGGTCGACGCCGTCGACGATGTGGCTCCCCGTTCCGTGGCCGCCGCCGTGCCCGCCCCCGCCGTCTCCGGGGTCGTTCGCGTCCGCGTCATCGGCTCCGGCGCCGGCTCCTTCGCCGTGTCCGCCGTGGCCGGGGCCGTCCTCGGCGGGCACCCGCGCGCTGTCGCCGTGCTCGGCGTGCCCGGAGCCCCCGGAGGATCCCCCGGTGTCCTCGGAGCCGTCGCCGTAGGAGGCGAGGGGATAGGCCGAGATCGCGGGGGTGTGCCAGTTCAGCTGGGCGCGGAGCGCCTCGATGTTGGCGCCCGCGAAGCGCGACCAGCTCAGCCCGGTCGCCGAGATCGCGACCACCACGACCACGATCCACAGGCCCACCGACCCGTGCCAGGACATGGTCCGGCGCCGCCCGGTGGCCCCGGTCTCGGGGGCGAGGAGCGCCCGGGCCCTGCGCTTGGCGCGCGAACGCGAGATCCACAGCGCGGCGCCGCCGAGTGCGACCACCCACATCCAGCTCGCGGCCAGCTCGCTGTAGACCCGGCCGGCCTCGCCGAGGTGCAGGTGGCGGTGGAGTTCGGAGATCCAGGAGCGGACCGGCAAGGCGGCGCTGCTGCCGTAGCTGTCCAGCGCGCCGAGCACCTCCCCCGTATAGGGGTCGACGAACACGCCGAGGCGGTGGCTCTCGGCCAGGCCGGGCACGTCGAGCAGGACCCGCGTGCTCTCGCCGGGCTCGGCGGACGGCCGCACCGCGCTCAGCGTCCCCTCGGGGTGGGCCTCGGTGGCGGCCGCCACCTGCGCGCCGAGGGCGACCTGGTCGCCGCCGACCGGGACGCGCAGCACGTCGGCGTAGAGCGCCTGCTCCAGCTGGGGCGTGTAGACGTAGAGCAGCCCGGTCACGGCGGCGACCAGGATGAACGGCGCGACCAGGATCCCGGCGTAGAAGTGCAGCCGCAGCAGTCCGGGCCGCAGCAGCGCCCAGGCCGACGGCCGCCGCCCGGTGGCGGAGCCCGGGGGAGGGGGAGAGGCGGGCGGCGAGTCCGTACTGCCGGAGGACTCGGGGCCGGCGTCGGCCGGGGCGGTCGGGCCGGGAGACGCCGGGGATCCGCCGGAAGCGGTGTCGGCCGAACCGTCGGCTCCGCCGGCGGAGGCGGGAGAGCCATCGGCCGGGGTGTCGGTACTCGCGGAGGACTCGGGGGTGGCATCGACGGGGTCGTCGGCACCCCCGGCGGGGGGATGGGGGAGGCGCGCGGTGTGTTCGTCGGGCGTCATGAAGGGGCTTCCTCGGCTGCTCGGCGGTGCGCTCGCGCACCGGGCGAGGGACATGGGGGGAGGTGCCGCGCCCGTTCGCGGGCGCGCGGCGCCGGGCCGTGGCGCCTGCGGCGCCCGCGGCCGGGGATGTCAGGTCAGCAAGGACGCGGGCGGCCCGCGGCGCACCACACTGTGGCGCAGGACGGGCGCGCCCGTGGCCCGGACGCCGGGGTCCGGGACGGGGGCGGGGCCGCTCGGGGCGGCGGGAAGGGGGCGGCGCGGCCGGAGGAGGAGCACCCCGGACAGCATCGTCCGCACGTGGCGGGCCAGGGCGAAGGCGGCGCCCTCGCCACGGTGGACCCACCAGGCGCACAGCAGCGCGGTCACCAGGTGCGCGATCGGCATCCCCGGTGCGGAACCGTCCGGCGCGGGCACGGGCGCCACGGGGTGCGCGGCGGCATGGAGCCCGCCCGAAAGGGGAGCGCTCCCGTTCTCGACCGAGTGCGCGAGGCCGAACAGCAGGTGCAGCAGGAGCTGCCCCCACATCATCCAGCCGCAGACGGTGCCCAGGCCGCGTTCGGCGCCCGCGACCGCCCAGGCGATCGCGTAGACCAGTGCGTAGCCGGCCGCCAGACCGGTCAGTGGAACCTCATGCCCCGATGCCAGAGTGTGCCCCGCGGCGGACACCCCGACACACACCGCGGTGAAAACCGCGGCGCGCGCGGACCGGAAAGCCGACACACCCGACATCCCGGCCATCCTCGCACCGCCACCGCCCCACGGGTATCCGGTGCCGGGGTATCGGTCTCACCCCTGGGATCCGACCAGGACACGGCCCTGCGATGCGGGGCCCGTGCAATGACCCGCGCTCAGCCGCCCGCTCGTCCCGGAGCCGGTACGAGCGAATCGAGGTCGAGCGCGATCTTGAAAGGCACAGGCCGGTCGAGTGCGCCGCGAAAGATCCCGGCGGGTGCGTAGACGCCGGTAGGCGCGTCGAGTTCATACACATGGACGACCGGGAGGCCATACTCCTCCTCGACGACCCAGTAGTGCGGGATCCCCGCCTCCGCATACTTCCGCAACTTGACCTTCCGGTCCCGTTCGGCGGATTCGGGTGAGACGACCTCGACCGCGAGCGCGACGTCGGCCGGTTCGAAGCAGGTGCGGTCCGGGAGAAACGGAGCGGTGGTGACCACGAGGTCGGGCTCCGGCCGGTTGCGCTGGTCGAGGCGCACCGTCATCTCCCGCTCGACCTCCATCCCCTCGGGAAGGCGGCCTTTGAGGGCGAACACCAGCTCGTTGACGACGCGGCCATGCCACGACCGCTGGGGAGACATCATGAAGACGAGGGCTCCGTCGATCAGTTCCGTATGCCTGGGTGCTTCTGACAGACGGTCGAGATCCTCGGCGTACCAGCCCTCGATGCGAGGCGGGTACATCCACTCGGGCAGAGCTGTCATGCCTCTCAGGGTAACGACCCACACCCCGCCTTACCAGCGGATCCTGCACATCTGCCGCACACGCTGCCCCGGCCGGGCAAGACGCGGAGGCTCGCACGGCGGGCCGGGATGGGCCGGCCGGGGGTATCACGGCTCGAAGAGGGCGGCGGAGTGCCGACCATCCCCGTGCTGGCCCGCTTGGCTGCGGCGCTTGAGGCGGATCTGGCGGTGGGGCTCTCCCCGAATGCCGCCTGCCGGGTCGGCGCGGCGACGTGACCACATCGGGGGAGGCCGGCCCGGCGGCCGGGTCCGCTGGGGGAGCGGCGGCCGCCGGGGGCGGGGCGTCGTCAGGTGGTCGCGGCCACCGGGCGGGAGGGGTGGACGGTCAGGGCGTCCTTTGACGCGTCGAGGTCGACGGTCACGGTGTCGCCCTCGCGGAAGTCGCCCGACAGCATGGCCTTCGCCAGGGGGTCGCCTATGGCGGCTTGGACGAGGCGGCGCAACGGGCGGGCGCCGTAGACCGGGTCGTAGCCGGTCAGGGCCAGCCATTCGCGGGCGGCCGGGGCGACGTCCAGGGTCAGCCGGCGGTCGGCCAGCCGCCTGGCCAGCCGCTCGACCTGGAGGTCGACGATGCGCGTGAGGTCGTCGGTCGACAGGGCGTCGAACGTGATCACGTCGTCGAGCCGGTTCAGGAACTCCGGCTTGAAGGTGTTCCGCACGACCTGCATGACCTTCTCGCCGCGCGCGGATTCGTCGAGCGCCGGGTCGACCAGGAACTGCGACCCCAGGTTGGACGTGAGGATCAGCAGCGTGTTGCGGAAGTCCACGATCCGGCCCTGGCCGTCGGTGAGGCGGCCGTCGTCGAGCACCTGGAGCAGCGTGTCGAACACCTCGATGTGCGCCTTCTCGACCTCGTCGAGCAGCACCACCGTGTAGGGGCGCCGGCGCACCGCCTCGGTGAGCTGGCCGCCCTCCTCATATCCGACGTAGCCCGGAGGGGCGCCGACCAGGCGCGACACCGAGTGCTTCTCGGAGTACTCGCTCATGTCGACGCGCACGATCGCCCGCTCGTCGTCGAACAGGAACTCCGCCAGCGCCTTGGCCAGCTCCGTCTTGCCCACACCGGTGGGGCCGAGGAACAGGAACGACCCCGTGGGCCGGTCGGGGTCGGAGATGCCGGCCCGTGCCCGGCGCACGGCGTCGGCGACCGCCGCGACCGCGGGCCGCTGGCCGATCAGCCGCCTGCCGAGCTCGTCCTCCATCCGCAGCAGCTTGGCGGTCTCGCCTTCGAGCAGCCGCCCGACGGGGATGCCGGTCCAGGACGACACCACATCGGCGACGTCGTCGGCGCCGACCTCGTCCTTGACCATGGTGGGCTCCTCGCCGCCGGGCTCCTCCTCGGCGGTCGATGCCTCCTCCAGGTACTTCTCCAGCTCCGGGATCTCCCCGTACATCAGCCGGGACGCCTCGGTGAAGTCGCCGTCGCGCTGCGCGCGGTCGGCCTGGGTGCGCAGGTCGTCGAGGCGTTCCTTCAGCTCGCCGACCCGGTTCAGCCCGGCCTTCTCCTGCTCCCAGCGGGCCACCAGGCCGTTCAGCTCCTCCTGGTGGTCGGCGAGGTCGGCGCGCAGCCGCTCCAGGCGCTGCACGGAGGCGGAGTCGGACTCCTTGTCGAGCGCCATCTCCTCCATCTTCAGGCGGTCGACGGTGCGCTGGAGCTCGTCGATCTCCACCGGCCGGGAGTCGATCTCCATGCGCAGCCGCGACGCGGCCTCGTCGATGAGGTCGATGGCCTTGTCGGGCAGGAACCGCGCGGTGATGTAGCGGTCGGAGAGGGTCGCCGCGGCCACTAGGGCGGAGTCGGCGATCTGCACCTTGTGGTGCGCCTCGTAGCGGCCCTTCAGCCCGCGCAGGATCGCGATGGTGTCGGCGGCCGACGGCTCGCCCACCAGGATCTGCTGGAACCGGCGCTCCAGCGCCGGGTCCTTCTCGATGCGCTGCCGGTACTCGTCGAGCGTGGTGGCGCCGACCATGCGCAGCTCACCGCGGGCCAGCATGGGCTTGAGCATGTTGCCCGCGTCCATGGCGCCCTCGGCGGCGCCCGCGCCCACCATGGTGTGCAGCTCGTCGATGAAGGTGATGATCTGGCCGTCGCTCTCCTTGATCTCGTTGAGCACGGCCTTCAGGCGCTCCTCGAACTCGCCCCGGTACTTCGCGCCGGCCACCATCGCCGACAGGTCCAGCGAGATGAGCCTCTTGTCGCGCAGCGATTCGGGGACGTCGCCCGCCACGATGCGCTGCGCCAGCCCTTCGACGACCGCGGTCTTGCCGACCCCCGGTTCGCCGATCAGCACCGGGTTGTTCTTGGTGCGCCGCGACAGTACCTGCACGACGCGGCGGATCTCGGAGTCGCGGCCGATCACCGGGTCGAGCGAGCCCGCGCGCGCCTGGCCGGTGAGGTCCACGCCGTACTTCTCCAGCGCCCGGTAGGTCTCCTCGGGGTTGGCGGAGGTGACCCGGCCCGGGCCGCGCACGCGCTCGAACGCCTCGAGGAGGGCCTCGGGGGTGGCGCCGGCGTCGCGGAGCAGCCGGCTCGCCTCGCCGCCGTCGGCGGCCAGCCCCACGAGCAGGTGCTCGGTGGAGACGTACTCGTCCTCCATCTGCTGGGCGCGCTGGGCCGCGGTGTTCAGCGAGACGATGAGCTGCCGGGAGCTCTGCGGGGCGCTCACCGTGCTGCCCGCGGCCTTGGGCAGGCCGGCGACGGCCTGCTCGACCTTCGCGGCCAGCTCGTCAGGGGACGCGCCGACCTCCTTGAGCAGCGGGCGGATGATGCCTTCGCCCTGGCCGAGGAGGGCGGCCAGCAGGTGCAGCGGCTCGACCTGGGGTCCGCCGTCCGTGGTCGCCCGCCGGACCGCCGCCGAGACCGCCTCCTGGCTCTTGGTGGTGAGTTTGTAGTTCATGCGTCGCCGCCCCTCTGCCCCTTCCGCTAGGTGTTCCCCGCTCGGCCCGCGGGCGCGCCGAACGGCGCAGCCCCGGGCTCGCCCGGTGTCGCCCGCTCAGCCTGCGGGCGCCGTCAAGGCGCCGCCTCCCCTCGTCCAGGCGGCGCCCCCGGATCGACCCGGTCCGCCGGTACGGCGGCGGGTCTTCCGCTCACCGCTCCTGTTCGGGCGGTGGCTGGGTGTTGAAGATCGTCACGCGGGTGCGCCGCACCGGGATCAGTTCGCCGCCCTGGGTCTGGGACGACGCGCGCCGCGCCACGGCGCTGCGCGCCGCGTCGAGTTCGTTGTGCAGGTGGAAGATGTGGTCGCGCAGCTCGGCCACCTCGCGCTGGAGCTCCAGGATCCGCTTGATCCCGGCGAGGTTGACGCCCTCCTGCTGCGACAGCTGCTGCACGACGCGCAGCATGTGGATGTCGCGCATCGAGTAGCGGCGCCCCCGGCCGGAGGCCCGGCCCGGTGAGACCAGGCCCAGCCGGTCGTACTGGCGCAGGGTCTGCGGGTGCAGACCGGAGAGTTCGGCGGCGACCGAGATCACGTAGACCGGTACGTCATCGCCGAACGACGGTTCGTTCATGGCCCTCACATCCCCTTCGCCCGTGCCTCGAGTCCTCTGCGCGGGTCCTGGTCGGCGGTTGCGGCGCGGAACTTCTCCAGTGCCTCGCGGGCTTCGCCGCTCAGCTCCTGCGGCACGGCCACCTCGACCGTGACGAGCATGTCCCCCGTCGTGCCGTCACGGCGGGTGGAGCCCTTGCCGCGGACGCGGAAGGTGCGCCCGCTGGGGGTACCCGGGGGGATCTTCACCGTGACGGGGAGGCCGCCGAGGGTCGGGACGCGGACATCGGCGCCGAGGACGGCCTCGGGGAAGCTCACCGGAACGGTGATGGTCAGGTTGTCGCCGGTCTTGCCGAACACGGGGTGCGGCTGCACGTGTACCACCACATAGAGGTCGCCGGCCGGACCGCCGTTCTCGCCCGGTGCGCCCTTGCCCTTGAGGCGGATGCGCTGGCCGTCGGAGACACCGGCGGGGATGCGGGCCGAAATCGTACGGGTGCTCTTGCCCCGGCCGCTACCGCTACAGGTGGGGCAGGGGTCGTCGACGACGAGCCCGCGCCCCTTGCACTCGCTGCACGGCTCGGACAGGGAGAAGCCGCCCAGGTTCTTGTTCTCGTGCCCGGTGCCGGAGCACTTGGGGCACATCCGCGGAGCGGTCCCGGCCCGCGCCCCGGTGCCCTTGCAGGTGGGGCAGGCGGCTTCGCTGGTCAGCTGGAAGGAGCGGGTGACGCCGCCGGCCGCCTCGTCGAAGGTCAGCCGGGTCTCGGTCTCGACATCGGCGCCGCGCCGGGACTGGGTGGCGCCGCGCCCGCGACCGCCGAAGAGCCCGCCGAACAGGTCGCTGAGGCGTTCGCCGCCACCGCCACCGCCGCCACCCCCGCCGGTGCCGCCCGCCCCGCCGAAGAGGTCGCCGAGGTCGAACCCGCCCGGTCCGGTCCCGCCGTTGGGCCGGTAGGACCCGCCGAACAGCGAGCGGGCGTCGTCGTACTCCTTGCGCCGCTTCTCATCGGACAGGACGTTGTAGGCCTCGGAGATCTCCTTGAACCGGTCCTCGGCCTTGGGGTCGGCGGCGTTGGCGTCGGGGTGGTGCGCACGGGCGAGCTTGCGGTACGCCTGCTTGATCTCGTCCTTCGTGGCCGTCTTTGAGACTCCGAGGACCTTGTAGTAGTCCTTCTCCAGGTAGTCCTTGGTGCTCATCGACGTGTGCCTTCTCCCGCTCAACGCTCGGACTCGAACAGCGGCGGGGGCCCGCGGCCCCGCCGGTCGGCGCCCGCCCCGGGCGCCGCAGGGCGCCCGGGGCGGGCATCGTGCTAGGTGTCGTCGCCGGTCCCGGCGTCGGCACCGGGACCGGGCTCCGCGGGGGTCCCGGCGTCGGGGTCGGCGGTGTCGCCGGACCCCTCGGCCACGACGACGCGGGCCGGCCGCAGCACCCGCTCACCGATGAGGTACCCGGGCTGGAAGACCTCGATCACCGTGGGGACGGTGACATCGGCGGACTGCACCAGGGTCAGGGCCTCGTGCACGTTCGGGTCGAACTCGTCGCCCTTCTCCGCGTACTTCTTCAGCCCCAGCTTGGTGACCAGCGACTCCAGGGACTCGCCGACCGACTTGAAGCCGCCGCTCAGCTCGTCGTGCTCACGCGCCCGGCCGATGTCGTCCAGGATCGGCAGGAGTTCGCCCAGGACCTGGGCGAGCGCCTGCTCGCGGACGACGAGCCGGTCGCGGTCGACCCGCTTGCGGTAGTTGGCGTACTCCGCCTGCACCCGCTTGAGGTCGTTGGTGAGGTCGCCGATCTGCTCGCGCGCCTCGGCGAGCTCCGCCGGGTCGGCGGTGCCCGCCCCCGCGCCGGGCTCCCCGGATTCGGGCTCGCCGGGTGCGGGAGCGGCGCTCTCCGCCGGTGTGCGGAGTTCGCCGGTTTCAGGGTCGATGCGCCGCTTGTCGCGGATCACCGGCCCTTCGTGACGGCCCTCGTTCTCGTTATCGGGCAGCGCCATTGGCTGTGCCTCCTTGCGTTCCGCGTCCTAGGCGCTTCAGGCGCTGCCGTCCTTCTTGGTGTCCTTGTCCTCGTCGACGATCTCGGCGTCGACGACGTCGTCGTCGGCGGCCTGCGCGCCGGTCCCGGCGTCGCCTTCGGCGCCGGACTGCTGCTGGCCCTGCCCGTAGATGGCGGAGCCGATCTTCTGGCTGGCCAGGGCGACCTGCTCGCTGGCGGTGCGGATGGCCTCGATGTCGGAGCCTTCGAGCGCCTTCTTGAGGTCGGCCACCGCGGTCTCGGTCTCGGTGCGGACCTCGGCCGGGATCTTGTCCTCGTTGTCCTTGATGACCTTCTCGGTCTGGTAAACGAGGGACTCGGCGTTGTTGCGGACCTCGGCGTCCTCGCGGCGCTTGCGGTCCTCCTCGGCGTACTGCTCGGCGTCGCGGACCATGCGGTCGATGTCGTCCTTGCTCATGGCCGACCCGCCGGAGATCGTGACCGACTGCTCCTTGCCGGTGCCGAGGTCCTTGGCGGTGACGTTCACGATGCCGTTGGCGTCGATGTCGAAGGCGACCTCGATCTGCGGGACGCCGCGCGGCGCCGGGGGCAGCCCGGTGAGGTCGAAGACGCCCAGCTTCTTGTTGTACTGGGCGATCTCGCGCTCACCCTGGTAGACCTGGATCTGCACGGACGGCTGGTTGTCGTCGGCCGTGGTGAAGATCTCCGACCGCTTGGTCGGGATGGTCGTGTTCTTCTCGATGAGCTTGGTGAACACGCCGCCCTTGGTCTCGATGCCCAGCGACAGCGGGGTGACGTCGAGCAGCAGGACGTCCTTGACCTCGCCCTTGAGCACGCCGGCCTGGAGGGCGGCGCCGATGGCGACGACCTCGTCGGGGTTGACGCCCTTGTTGGGGTCCTTGCCGCCGGTCAGCTCCTTGACGAGCTCCACGACCGCGGGCATCCGGGTCGAGCCGCCGACCATCACGACGTGGTCGATCTTGTCGACACCGAACCCGGCGTCCTTGATCACCTGGTGGAACGGCTGCTTGGTGCGCTCCAGGAGGTCGGCGGTCAGCCGCTGGAACTCCGCGCGGGTGAGCTTCTCGTCCAGGTGCAGCGGGCCCTCGGCCGAGGCCGTGATGTAGGGCAGGTTGATGGCGGACTCGCTGGAGCTCGACAGCTCGATCTTCGCCTTCTCAGCGGCTTCGCGCAGCCGCTGGAGCGCCATCTTGTCCTTGGACAGGTCGACGCCGTTGTTGTTCTTGAAGCGCTCGACCAGCCAGTCGACGACCGCCTGGTCCCAGTCGTCGCCGCCCAGGTGGTTGTCGCCGTTGGTGGCCTTCACCTCGACGACGCCGTCGCCGACTTCGAGGAGGGAGACGTCGAAGGTGCCGCCGCCGAGGTCGTAGACCAGGATGGTGGCTTCGTCCTCCTTCTCCAGGTGGTAGGCCAGGGCGGCGGAGGTGGGCTCGTTGATGATGCGCAGGACGTTGAGGCCCGCGATCGTGCCGGCCTCCTTGGTGGCCTGGCGCTGGGAGTCGCTGAAGTAGGCCGGGACGGTGATGACGGCGTCGGTGACCTCTTCGCCGAGGTAGGCCTCGGCGTCGCGCTTGAGCTTCTGCAGCACGAACGCGCTGATCTGCTGCGGCGTGAAGCTCTTGCCGTCGATCTCGGTCTTCCAGTCGGTGCCGATGTGGCGCTTGACCGACCGGATGGTCCGGTCGACGTTGGTGACCGCCTGGCGCTTGGCGACCTCCCCGACGAGCACCTCGCCGTTCTTGGCGAAGGCGACGACGGACGGGGTGGTCCGGGCGCCTTCGGCGTTGGCGATGACCGTGGGCTCGCCGCCCTCCAGGACCGAGACGACCGAGTTGGTCGTCCCCAGGTCGATACCGACCGCACGTGCCATGACTACGTCCTCCGTCAAAGTTGAGTCTTACCGGCGTAAGTTTGCTTCGTCGGCTGCCTTCTGTCAAATGACTTGAGTCGGTTCGACTCAACACATCTCACACGGTCGTTCAACGGAGGGCGTCCCGGCCGTTGTTCCCGTACGCGGCGGGTTTTCGCGCGCGGGCGGCCGGTTCGGGGGGATCTCAGGGCATACCTGGATCCGCGTATCGGGGGTGCCCGGGGTGTGCGGGGGTCGTTGCCGAGGGGCCGGCGCCCGCTCCGGCCCGGGCCTCGTGCGGCGCGGCGCGGGGCGGGGCGCGTCCGCGCTCGCGGCCCGCCTCACTACGCTGGAGCCACCCCGCGGATCTCCGCCCCCGCGTCCGCGCTCCGGGGAGGTTGCCCGCCGGGTATTACCCGCTAGTAACATCGGGGGGACTCCGATGTGTGGCGCATCGGAGAACGACAGCAGGATGGGAGGCCGCGGGCGATGCTCTACATCGTTCTGGGGGTCGTCACGACCGCCTTCGCCGTGGTCGGGATCGGCATGTTCGCCTATGGCATCCGCCAGATGGTGCGAACCCTCGGTACCGGCCGCCCGATCGAAGCGGCCCGCAAGGGGCCCTTCGGGCGGCGGTTGACGAACACGCTGATCGAGACGCTCGGGCACACCCGCATGCTCAAGTGGCGGTGGATCGGCGTCGCCCACTGGTTCGTCATGGTGTCCTTCCCCGCCCTGGTGTTCACCGTGGCCGAGGCGCACGGCGAGGTGTGGTACCCCCGCTTCCACCTGCCGCTCATCCACGACTGGACCGTCTACGGCCTGGCCATCGAGGCCATCGCCGCGACCAGCCTCGTCTCGATCATCGCCCTGGCGGTCTACCGGCAGGTCAAGAGCGCCCGGCGGCTCGGCCGCGCGTCGAGGTTCGCCAACTCCCGGCACTGGACGGCCTACTACGTCGAGGGCTACATCGTGGCCCTGCTCGTCTGCATCTTCGTGATCCGCGGATTCAAGGTCGCCATGGGCGACTTCCCGTTCCCGGTGTGGGCCACCCCCGTCTCCTACGCCGTCGGCGCCGTCCTGCCGCCCAGCGAAGCCGGCCTCGCCCTGGTCGCCGCGTTCAAGCTGATCATCTCGTGGCTGTTCTTCATGGCGCTCGCGGTCGTGCTCACCATGGGTGTGGGCTGGCACCGCTTCACGGCCCCGTTCAACATCTACTTCAAGCGCAACGACGACGGCACCCCGGCGCTGGGCGCGGCCAAGCCCATGCTCGGCAAGGACGGCGCCCCCCTGGACTTCGAGGAGGCCGACCCCGACGAGGACCCCTTCGGCGTCGGCAAGGTCGAGGAGTTCACCTGGAAGGGGCTGCTCGACTTCACCACCTGCACCGAGTGCGGGCGGTGCCAGTCGCAGTGCCCCGCGTGGAACACCGGCAAGCCGCTGTCGCCCAAGAAGCTCGTCATGGACCTGCGCGAGCACGCCTACGCCAAGGCTCCCTACCTGCTCCAGGGCATCGACGAGGAGACCCCCGACATCCACGACGACGTCCTCGCCCTGCTCTCCAAGCCGCTGGTGGGCACCGAGGACGAGGGCGGCGTCATCCACCCCGATGTGCTGTGGTCCTGCACCAACTGCGGCGCCTGCGTCGAGCAGTGCCCGGTCGACATCGAGCACATCGACCACATCCTCGACATGCGCCGCTACCAGGTGATGATCGAGTCCAGCTTCCCCTCCGAGGCCAACACCCTGCTCAAGAACCTGGAGAACAAGGGCAACCCCTGGGGGATGGCCGAGGACAAGCGCCTCGACTGGATCTCCGAGCTGGACTTCGAGGTCCCCGTCGTCGAGGACGAGCTGCCCGAGGGCACCGAGTACCTGTTCTGGGTGGGCTGCGCCGGCGCGCTGGAGGACCGCGCGAAGAAGACCACCAAGGCCATCGCCGAACTGCTGCACATCGCGGGCGTGAAGTTCGCGGTGCTGGGCGGCATGGAGGCGTGCACCGGCGACCCCGCCCGGCGCCTGGGAATGGAGTACGTCTTCCAGATGCTGGCCCAGCAGAACGTCGAGACGCTCAACGACGCCGGCGTCACCCGGATCGTGGCGAGCTGCCCGCACTGCTTCAACACCCTGGGCAACGAGTACCCGCAGCTGGGCGGCGACTACGACGTCGTCCACCACAGCCAGCTGCTCGCCAAGCTGGTGGAGGAGGGGCGGCTCACCCCGGTGCGGCCGATCGAGGAGAACATCACCTACCACGACCCCTGCTTCCTGGGCCGCCACAACAAGGTCTACACGCCGCCGCGCGACATCATGGCGCAGGTCCCCGGCATCACGACGCAGGAGATGCACCGCCACAAGGAGCGCGGCTTCTGCTGCGGCGCGGGCGGCGCGCGCATGTGGATGGAGGAGCGCATCGGCAAGCGCATCAACACCGAGCGCGTGGACGAGGCCCTGACCACCAACCCCGACACCGTCTCGACCGCGTGCCCGTTCTGCCAGGTGATGCTGGGCGACGCGATCAACGAGAAGAAGTCGCGCGGCGAGGCGAAGGAGTCCCTGGAGGTCGTCGACGTGTCGCAGCTGCTGCTGCGGTCGGTCAAGGGCGACGCCGCCCCCGAGGCGGGCGAGCCGGAGAAGGAGAACGCCTGAGGGGGTGCCCCGCGCGGGGCACCCGAACGCGCCGCGCGCCCGCGGGACACCGTGCCCGCGGCGGGCGGCTCCGCGGGCGCCCGGCCGCTCTAGCCCGGGAAGCGGGAGCTGGGGGCCCGGCGGTGGCGGCGCGGATGCGGGGTCCGGGGATCGCGGCGCGGGCGCCGGGGCGCCACGCCCAGCACGGCGTCGAGTTCGGCGATGGTGAGTCGGCGATCGGCCGTGGCCACCGCGATCAGGACTTCGGCGTAGAGTTCGATCTCCGCCAGCGCCACGTGGTCGTGCAGGCGCATGTCGATGTCGGAGTCCAAACGCGCCCACCTCCGTCGAAAAGCGCTGCGGGGGCGCGACCCGCCCTGTACGTGGGGTCGGAGAGACGCGGCCCGTATCCCCGGAGCCCCGGGCCGTGGAATCGGGTCGGGCATCCCACCTGCCTGCAAGGCTACGCTCCGGTAGCCCCGCGCCGCATGACCCAGACGGGCCATTCCGGGCCGCCGCCGGATAGTCCTCCGGCGGTATCCGCGCGGCGGCCGATGGCGCGGCCCGGGGCGGCCTAGCGCCAGGCGACGTCGCTGTGGTCGCGGGCGCGCGCCGCGTACTTCTCCGGGGTCTCGGCGAAGCCGGCGCGGTCGGCGTCGGTCAGCTCGCGGACGATCCGGCCGGGCACCCCCGCCCACAGGACACCGGGCGGGACGGTCTTGCCCGGTGGCACCAGGGCGCCCGCGGCCACCAGCGCGCCGGCCCCGACCCGGGCGCCGCCGAGGACGATCGCGCCGATTCCGATCAGCGCCCCCTCCTCGATCACGGCCCCGTGCACCATGGCCTTGTGCCCGAGGCTCACACGGTCGGCCAGGACGGCGGGCTCGCCCGGGTCCGAGTGCAGGCCGCACTGGTCCTGGATGTTGACCCGCTCGCCGACGACGATGTCCTCGGTGTCGGCCCGCAGCACGGAGCCGTACCAGACGCTGCTCAGCGCGCCGATGCGCACCCGTCCCACCACCACGGCGCCCGGGGCGATCCAGGCGTCGGGATGGATCTCGGGCCGGCCGAAAACGGCGTCGCCCACTCTGGCCCCGGACACATTCGACACGTCGCGCCTCCCTGCACCGCGCGAGAGTATGCCGTAACGGAATGGCCGATCGGCCCCGCGCCCCGCTGATCGCGCATACCTTAGTAGGCGAACTAACGGGGTCGTCCCGGCGGGCCGTGCGCGGGGGCGCCCCGGCCCGGCCGATTGAGGGACGGGCGCGGCGCCACTACCGTGGTCGAACCCCTTCGCGTCCGCTCCGTCACACTTCGCACTGACTCGGGTTCCCTGTCGTTGTCGTCCGTCACACCCCAAGATTCGTCAAATGAGGGCCACAGATGAGTGTTCCGGACGTTATGGGAATGATAGGCAGGGAGCCGGGCCACCTTCCCTGACTTGCCGTCGACCTGGTTGATTAGGACATGAACGAGCACAGCACAGACATACTGCCGAATCTACTCCGAGAAGAAGCCTTCCCGACCGAGAAGCGCGGCTACAACAAGCGCCAGGTCGACGACTACGTCGTGCGCAACCACAACCAGACCCGCGATCTCCAGGAGCGGCTGGCACGGGCGCACGACGAACTGGAGCAGCTCCGCCGGGACCTCGCCGACGCCAAGGAGAAGGCGGCGGTCAAGCCCGAGCACGAGCAGATCAGCGAGCGCATGGCCACGATCCTCCGCATCGCCGAGGAAGAGGCCAAGGACAAGCGCACCAAGGTCCAGGGCGAGGTCGAGTCGATCCGCGCCAAGGCCGAGGAGGACGCCGCCCGCCGGATGAAGGACGCCGAGGAGCACTCCGAGCGCGTGGTCGCCAGCGCCCGGTCCGAGGCCAACGACATGATCACCACCGCGCGCCAGGAGAGCGAGCAGCTCCGGTCGCAGGCCGCGCAGGACAGCGAGCGCCGGGTCAACGACGCCGAGGCCCGCGCCAAGAAGATCAACGACACCGCGGACCGCCGCCTGGCCACGCTGACCGCCACCCACAACGAAGCCGTCCGCCGGCTCGGCGACATGCACGGGACCCTCGCGGAGCTGCTCGGGGCCGAGAAGGCCGCGGGACCGCTCGAGGCGGGGCTGTCCCGGGAGGAGCACGAGCAGGCCGCCGCGAAGAAGGCCGCCGCCTCCGCCGGGGCCGCAAAGCAGGCGCAGCACAAGCCGCAGGGCGGCGCCGGCCCGCAGAACACCCAGGGGGGCCAGAACGCCCAGGGCCGCCAGCAGGCCCAGGGCGGCCAGGGCGCCGCGGCGCAGACCGGCCAGGGCGCGGTGCGCCAGCAGCACGCTCCGCAGCAGCAGGCGGTGCGGCAGCCGTCCGGCCCGCAGGCGCCGGCGCGCCCGCCGTCCGGCCCGCAGGCCCCCGTCCGCCCGCCCTCCGGTCCGCCGGCGCCCGTCGCGGCCAAGGCGGCCCCTCCGGCCGCCGGCGCGGCCGCCGACGACGACGAGACCACCGTCCAGCTGAACCCGGCCGCGGCGCCGCAGGCGGCCGCCGCCCAGCCGGCGCGCCAGACCCCGCAGCGGCCCCAGGGCGCCCGCTACGGGGCCCCGGGCCAGCAGCCCGCGGCGCCGCAGGCCCCCGCCGCGCCGGCCAACGACCCCGGCGTCACCGCCATGCACCAGCGCGCCGACTCCCCGGCTCCGCAGCAGCCCGCCGCCGGCGAGGTGCACGAGGGGGTGCGCATCATCAAGCCGTAGACGCACCGGCGCCCCGCGGGATCCGCGGGGCGCCCGGGCGGCCCGTTCACGGGCGCGCGCCGCGTGCTCGTTCATGTCGGGCACCGGGGGGAGCCGACCTCTCCCCGGTGCTTTTCGTGCCTGGTTGGGGGGAAGGTCGGCCTTGTGGGCCGCTGTCGGCTACGATGCCGAGAGCCATGATTATCCGCGCGGCCATCCGGTCCGACCTCGGTGCGATCCTGCGGCTCCTTCGCGACCTCGGCGACACCACGCCCACGCAGAGCGGCACCGTCCGCATGTCCTCCGCCGCCGTCCGGGCCTGGACCCGGATGGAAGGCGACCCCGATCGCACGGTGGTCGTCGCCGAGCGCCGCGGGCAGATCATCGGGACCCTCGACCTGATCGTGGTCGCCAACCTCACCCATGACGCCCAGCCGTGGGCGGTCGTCGACAACGTCGTGGTCGACGCGGGGTGCCGGCGCCGGGGCATCGGCCGCGCGCTCATGGACGACGCCGTCGACCGCGCGGCGCGCGCCGGCTGCTACAAGATCGAGCTGCTGTCCCACGAGAGCCGCGGCAGCGCCCACGAGTTCTACCGCGCGCTGGGCTTCTCCGACTTCGTCGAGGGGTTCCGCCGCTACCTCTGAGGCGGGCGGAGCACCGGCCGG
>NZ_JBHSFQ010000056.1:0-22440 GCF_042653925.1 Nocardiopsis mangrovi | reverse complement strand
GGACGCGGTCGATGGCGTCGTCGTCGAGGGAGGAGACGACGCCGTCGGCGAGGACGCCGGCGGTGTGGAAGACCCCGGTCAGGGGGTGCTCGGGGGGGACCCATCCGATGAGTTCGTCGACCTCCTCCCGCGAGGAGACGTCGAGGGCCACGATGTCGACGGCGGCGCCCGCGGCTTCCAGTTCCGTGATGAGTTCTGTGGCGCCGTGGGCTTCGGGGCCGCGCCGCGAGGCCAGTACGAGGCGGCGCACGTGGTGTTCGGTGACGAGGTGGCGGGCCAGCATGGCGCCCAGGCCGCCGGTGCCGCCGGTGATCAGGACGGTGCCTTCGGGGTCGAGGGTCCGGGGGATGGTGAGGATGATCTTGCCTCGGTGGCGGGCCTGGGCCATGAATCGGAACGCCTCGCCCGCCCGCCGCACATCCCAGCACTGGACCGGCAGTGGTGCGAGAACACCCGACGCGCAGCCTTCCAGCACCTCGTCCAACATCGCGCCGACCCGGTCTTCTCCGGCGTCCATGAGGTCGAACGTCCGGTAGACCACCCCCGGATGGACCTCGACGACCTCCTCCGGGGTGCGGCGGTCGGTCTTGCCCATCTCGACGAACCGGCCGCCCTCACCCAGCAGGGCCAGCGAGGCGTCGGTGAACTCGCCCGCGAGGGAGTTCAGCACCACGTCGACCGCGCCGAACTTCTCGGCGAAGCCGAGGTCGCGCGAGGACGCGATGTGGTCCTCGGCCACACCCAGGCCGCGCAGCACGTCCCACTTGCCCGGCGACGCGGTGGCGAACACCTCGGCTCCACGGCTCATGGCGATCTGGATCGCCGCCATCCCCACACCGCCGGCACCCGAATGCACCAGCACCCGATCGCCCCGACCGATCCCCGCCAGGTCCACCAGCCCGTACCACGCCGTGGTGAAGGCGACCGGAACCCCGGCCCCCTCGGCGAAGGACCATCCCTCCGGAAGCGGCGCCACCAGCACCGCCGGGCTCACCACGCGGGGACCGAAGGCCGCTTCCCCGACGCCCACGACCCGGTCACCCACGGAGAATCCCTCGACCCCGGGGCCCACCTCGGACACCACGCCGGCGAACTCGCCGCCGATCGGCTCGCCCTGCTCGGGGACCATCCCGAGGACGACCACGACGTCGCGGAAGTTCAGCCCGGCCGCGCGGACCTCCACCCGCACCTCACCCGCGGCCAGCGGACGGTCCGCCTCGGGCGCCTCGACCAGGCCGAGGTCGTCGATCGACCCCTTCACCGCCGCGTCCAACCGCCACGCACCGGAAGCGGTGGGGATCGGGAGGTCGCGCGCCGCGTCGGCGCGGGACATGCGCGGCACCAGCACGTCGCCGCCGCGCACCGCCACCTGCGGTTCGCCCTCCATCGCCAGCACCGAGGGCAGGGCCGCCAACGACGTGGCCTCGGCATCGAGGTCGACCAGCAGCACCCGCCCCGGCGACTCCGCCTGCGCCGACCGCACCAGCCCCGACACCGCCGCCCCCACCAGACCGGGACCCCCATCACCGGCACGCGCGCCCACGGCACCCCGGGTCACCACGACCAGCCGCACTTCGGCCAACCGGTCGTCGGCCAGCCACGCCCGCACCGCTCGCAGTGCCCCGGCGAGCCCGCGGCGCACGTCAGCGGGGACGCCGTCCGGACCGGCGTCCGTGGCGTCCGCGTCGGTGCCCCCGCCGGGCAGGTCCAGGCAGACCACGACCGTCCCAGGGACGTCGCCTTCCTCTGCCGCTGCCGCCAGTTCCGCGATGTCCTCGCACCGCCGCACCCGGCCGCCGCCGGACTCCAGCGCCGAGGCCAGGCCGGGAAACGTCCACCCGGCCACGGCGACCTCGGGCACCGGGGCCGGACCGTCACCCGGCAGGGGGACCCAGCCGAGGTGGTGCAGGGCGTCGTCGCCGCCCGCGCCGGCGATCGCCAAGCCGCCCGCCGGGACCGGCCGCGACACCAGGCCGCCCACGACCGCGACGGGCGCCCCCGTGGCGTCGGCGATGTCCAGCGAGAGCGAGCCGTCCCCGGTGGATCGCACGCGCACCCGCAGCCGGTCGGCGCCCGCCGCCCACAGTTCGACGCCCGACCACGCGAAGGGCAGCTCCACGCCGTCCCCGGACCCGTTGCCGGCGACGCCGGAGGCGTGGAGGGCGGAGTCCAGCAGCGCCGGGTGGATCCCGAACGACCCCGCCCCTGCGGCCTCCCGTTCGTCCAGCGCGATCTCGGCGAACACCTCGCCATCGCGCACCCACGCGCGTTTGAGACCCTGGAACGCCGGACCGTAGCCGTAGCCCTGCCCGGCCAGCCCCGCATAGTGCCCGGACACGTCGGCCTCGCGCGCACCCGCCGGAGGCCACTCCACCAGGTCGAACCCGGCACCACCCCCACGACCCGCCACCAGCGCACCCGACGCATGACGCACCCACGACCCCGATGCGGAGGCCGCCCGGGAGTAGACCGACACGGGGCGGTGCCCGGCCTCCTCCGCGCCGACGACCACGCGCAGCACCACCGGGTCGTCGCCCAGCACCAGCGGGGCCTCCAGCGTCAGCTCCTCCACCACCGGCGTACCGACCTCGTCACCCGCGCGCACCGCCAGCTCGACGAACCCCGTGCCGGGGAAGACGACCGTCTCCCCGACGCCGTGGTCGGCCAGCCACGGGTGCGACGACACCGATACCCGGCCCGCGAGCACCACGCCGCCCTCATCGGGCAGCTCCACCGCGGCCCCCACCAGAGGGTGGTCGGCCGGGGTCAGGCCCAGGCCGCCGGCGTCGGTCTCGGGCGCCGTCTCCAGCCAGAACCGCTCCCGCTGGAAGGCATACGTCGGCAGCTCCACCGGCGGCGTCCCGGCCCCGGGCCGCCCGTCCTCCGGACGTTCGAGCGCGTTCTGGTCCTGGGTCCCCGACACCACCGTGGCCCAGTCCACGTCCACACCGGCGGCGAACGCCTCGCCGGCCGACAGCAGGAACCGCTCCGCGCCCCCTTCACCGCGCCGCAGCGAGCCCACGACCGACCCCGAACGCCCTGCACCCTCCAGGACGTCCTGGACGCTCATCCCCAGCACCGGATGGGCGGAGACCTCGACGAACACGCTCCGGCCGTCGCCGATCAGCGCCGCGACAGCGCCCGCGAAGTCCACCGGCTCGCGCACGTTGGAGTACCAGTAGGACGCGTCGAGCCCGCTCCCGTCGATCAGGCCGCCGGTCACCGTCGAGTAGAACGGGACCTCGCCCGGCTGCGGAGCGACCGGGCCCAGGAGGTCCAGCAGCTGCGCGCGCAACGGCTCGACGAGCGGGGAGTGCGACGCCACCGTGGCCGGGATGACGCGCGCCCGCACGCCCTCCTCGCGGAGTCCTTCGACGAATTCCTCCAGGGCCTTCTGCTCTCCGGAGACCGCGCATGTCGCGGGCCCGTTGTTCGCGCCCACCCACAACGATCCGCCGCGGTCCGCGATCCGCCGCGCCGTCTCGTCCGGCGGCAGGCCCACGGCCGCGATCCCGCCCTTGCCGGTCAGCTCTTGGGCGAACAAGCGGCTGCGCAGGGCCACGACGCGCATCGCGTCCTCCAGCGACAGCACGCCGGCGACGCATGCGGCGGCGACCTCGCCCTGTGAGTGGCCCACCACAGCGGACGGCGCCACGCCGACCGATTCCCACAGCGCCGCCAGCGACACCATCACCGAGAACGTGACCGGCTGCAACACCTCGATGGCGTCCAGCGTGGGCGCTCCGGGGCGCTGGTGGATGACGTCGAAGAGGTCCCAGTCCACGTACTCCGACAACGCCCGGGCGCACTCACCCAGCCGCTCGGCGAACACCGGGGAGGCGGCGGCCAGCTCCGCGCCCATCCCCGCCCACTGCGTCCCCTGCCCCGGGAACACGAACACCGCCTCACGGCGCACATCCGCACGCCCGACGGCCACACCCGCAGCGGCACCGCCGGCGGCCAGCGCGTCCAGCCCGGCCAGCAGCCCCTCCGCATCCGACCCCACCACCACCGCACGGTCCTCGAACACCGAACGCGACGCCAGCGCCCGCGCCACATCGGCGGCGCTCACCGGCGCGCCGTCCTCGGCCGGGCGCACGAAGGACGCCAGGCGTTCCGCCTGCCCCCGCAGCGCCCCCTCGCCGCGGCCCGACACCACCCACGGCGCCGTGACGGAACGGCCGAACGGCACCGCCGCGGGAACCCCGGCGGGCGCCTCCGCCTCGGCGGAGAGCACCGCGTCCGGCGCCTCCTCCACGATCACGTGCGCGTTCGTCCCGCTCACACCGAACGACGACACACCCGCACGGCGGCGGCCGTCCTTGGCCCACGGGACATCGTCGGCCAGCAGCCGCATGTCGCCGCTCGACCAGTCCACGTGCGCGGTCGGCTCCTCGACGTGCAGGGTCCGGGGCAGGACGCCGTGGCGCAGCGCGAGCACCATCTTGATCACGCCCGCCACGCCCGCCGCGGCCTGCGTGTGCCCGATGTTGGACTTCACCGACCCCAGCCACAGCGGGGCGCCCTCGTCCCGGCCGCGCCCATAGGTCGCCAGCAGCGCCTGCGCCTCGATCGGGTCGCCCAGCTGGGTGCCGGTGCCGTGGGCCTCGACCGCGTCGACGTCGCCGGGCTCCAGGCCGGCGTTGGCCAGCGCCTGGCGGATCACCCGCTCCTGCGACGGCCCGTTGGGGGCGGTGAGCCCGCTGCTGGCCCCGTCCTGGTTGACCGCGCTGCCGCGGATCACCCCGAGGATCCGGCGCCCATTGGCCCGGGCGTCCGACAGCCGCTCCAGCAGCAGCATGCCCACGCCCTCGGAGAAACCGGTGCCGTCGGCGCCGGCGCCGAACGCCTTGCACCTGCCGTCGGCCGCGATGACGCGCTGCCGGCTGAACGCGGTGTAGGTGCCGGGGGCCGACATCACGGTCACCCCGCCCGCCAGGACGAGGGGGCTCTCGCCGGTCCGCAGCGACTGGCAGGCCAGGTGGATCGCGACCAGCGACGCCGAGCACGCCGTGTCGACGCTCATGGTCGGCCCCTGGAGGCCGAAGGTGTAGGCCACCCGGCCCGAGACGACGCTGGGCGCCGCGCCGGTCACCAGGTAGCCCTCGATGTCGGCCGGCGCCTGGTGCAGCCGCGGTCCGTAGTCCTGGGGCTCGGCGCCGATGAAGGTGCCGGTCGGGCTCCCGTGCAGCGAATGCGGGTCGATGCCGGCGTGCTCGATCGCCTCCCAGCACGTCTCCAGCACCAGCCGCTGCTGCGGGTCCATCGCCACCGCCTCGCGCGGGCTGATCCCGAAGAACGCCGGATCGAACTCGCCGGCGTCATGCAGGAAGTGGCCCACGCGCGCGTAGCTGGTGTTCCCGGCGTCGGGGTCGTCGTCGAAGAGCCGGTCGAGGTCCCACCCGCGGTCGACGGGGAACCCGGTCACCGTTTCCCGGCCCGCCCGGATCAGCTCCCACAGCTGGTCGGGCGTTGACACGTCCCCGGGGTAGCGGCACGCCATCCCCACGATCGCGATCGGCTCGTCGGAGTGCACGACGGCGGTGACGCCGGCCGAGTCCCGCTCCCCCAGCCCGAGCACGCCGAGCAGGTGGTCGGCGAGCGCGGTGGGTGTGGGGTGGTCGAAGGCGATGGTGATCGGCAGGTCGGCGCCGAGTTCGGCGCCGAGCCTGTCGCGCAGTTCGACCGCCGCGAGGGAGTCCAGGCCCATGTCCTTGAAGCCCTGGTCGGCGGAGACCTCCTCCAGCAGGCCGGGGAGGACGGTGCTCATGACGTCGAGGGTCGTGGTGCTCACCAGTTCGACGGTGGCCTTCCGGCGGTCCGCGACGGACAGGTCCGCGAGCCGGAGTGTGAACGCCGACACCCGTCCGACCCCCGAGGGGGAGCCGCCGGATTCGACGCCGCTGTTTTCGGACTGGCTCATGTGATTGCCCTCCATGCGAACCGAGGTTGCCCGTCCGTGGTGCGCGTCCGGGGCAGCCGACAAGGGGAGACGGGAACGGCCCACCGGTGGTCGATCGGGGACCCGGTGGGCCGGCGGGGTCATTCGTAGATGCGGGTGAAGTGGATCCGCGAGGCGGAGACGACCTCGTCGCCGCGCGTGATGACCTCGGTGGGGGCGGGGCGCCCCAGGAACATGAGGAGGCTGGCCGTCATGCCGTAGGCCCCCGCGTTGGGGATGGTCACGACGTCGCCCGGACGGAGCGCGGGCACGGACACGTTCCGGCCCAGGAGGTCGCCGGGGGTGCACAGGGGGCCGACGAGGTTGGCGGTCGTCCAGCCCCCGGTCTCGGTGGAGGCGTCCTCCGGGGTTCCGGTGTCGAGGCCGACGGAGACGGGCAGCAGTCGGCCGAGCCCCGACATGCCCCCCAGGGTGTTGATCCCGGCGTCCAGCACGGCGAACGTGCTGCCGCGGCTCTCCTTGACGTTGGTGACGGTGCACACGAGCCGGCCGCAGTCGCCGGTGAGGTAGCGCCCGGATTCGCAGGCGACGCGCGGGGACCCCTGCCGCCAGTCCGGGAAGTGCGCGTCGAGGGTGTCCTCCAGGGCCGCGCGGAGCCCGCTGTAGACGGGGCGCGTCCCGGGCCTGAGGTAGGGGGAGGCGAACCCGCCGCCGATGTCCAGCAGGGCCGGGTCCAGCCCGGTCGCGTCGCGCACCTCGGCCGCCGCCGCGATGGTGTGCCGGAACTCGGTGACGAGGGCGTCCTCGTCCTTGGCGTTGCTCAGGGAGAACAGGTGCATGCCCGACAGGCGGGTGCCGGGGACCGAGCGCAGCTCGTCCATGAGATCGGGGAGCGTCTCGCCGTCGAACCCGAACTGCGAGGGGGCCCCGGTCATGCGGATGCTGGTGGCCGCCCCCGCGCCCGCGGCGTTCACGCGCAGCAGGCAGTCGGCGGTGGTACCGCGCTCCGCCGCCGCGCGCCCGACGCGCCGGAGGTCGCCGGGGGATTCCACGGAGAAGGCGTGGACGCCCTTGTCGATGGCCGACTCCACCTCGCCGGCGGTCTTGCCCGGTCCGGTGTAGAGGATGTCGGCCGGGTCGAAACCGGCCGCCAGGGCGGCGGCCAGTTCGCCGGTCGAGCTGATCTCGGCCCTGCACAGGGGAGCGCCGCTCGTCCGCAGCGCCCGCGCGATCTCCGGGTGCGGGTTGGCCTTGAACGAGAAGTAGACGACCGTGCCCTCCGGCAGCGAGCCCGTGAGGTCGTCGAGCGCCGCCGTCGCGCGCTCCAGGTCGTAGACGTACAGGGGCGATCCGTAGTGCTCGACGAGTTCCTCGTCGCTCTTCGCGAACAGCGCTCCGTCCGTCACGATTCCCCTCCTTCGAGCATCAGGGCGAGCCGGTCGCGCGCGTTCTTGCCGTTGCGGGTCAGCGGCATCCGCGCCACCGCCTTGCAGATCCCGGGGACCTTCGCCGGTTCCAGCCGCCGTGCCATCTCCCGGAGCACCTCCTGGGGGCTGCGGTCGGATTCGACGAAGAGGGCCAGGTCGTGCCCGTTCGCGGGTGGGAGTACCGCCGCGGCCCGCACCCCGGGGATGTCCAGCGCCGCGGCCTCGATCTCCACGGTGCTCATCCGGGTGCCCTTGCGTTTGAACATGTCGTCGCGCCGGCCCTCGAAGTACAGGTAGCCGTCGTCGTCGAGGGACCCGTAGTCGCCGGTGCGCATCCACACGTCCCCGGTGGAGGCGTCGCGGCGGTAGACCCGTTCGGTCTGCTCGGGTGCCTGCCAGTACCCGGCCATCACGTTGCGGCCGACGACGGCGATCTCGCCGCTCTTGTACGGCGGAAGGGGGACCCCCTCCTCGTCCAGGATGAGGACCCGGGTCCCGGGCAGGGGGCGGCCGACCGATTCGGGGCGGTCCGACTCCTCGCCGGGCGGCATGATCGTGACGCGCTTGCACTCGGTGATGCCGTACATCCGCACCACCCGCGCATGGGGGAAGCAGTCGCGCAGCTCGTCGATCGAGGAGGCGGAGAGTGCGGCGCCGGTGTTGGTGATCATGCGGACGCTGTCGGTCGCGCCCGGGTTGCGCCGCGCGAGGGTCGTCAGCATCGTCCCGAGCGAGGGGACGACCGGCACGATGGTCACCTTCCGCTCGCGCATGCGCGTCATCAGCAGCAGGTCGGTCTCCATGCCGCTGAGGACGATCTCCGCGTGGCCGAGGCCCGCGAGCAGGACCTGGTAGAGGCCGTAGTCGAAGGCGAGCGGAAGCCGGCACAGGACGACGTCGTCGGAGCCGTAGCCCAGGACCTCGTTGATGGCCGACGCGGCGAAGACCACCGAGGCGTGCGGGCACATCACGCCCTTGGGGGCGGCCGTGCTGCCGGAGGTGTAGATCATGATGGCGAGGTCGGCGGAGGTCACCTCGGGCGGCCCGGCCGTCTCACCGAGGAAGAACTCCACGGCCTCCCACAGCTTGTCGAGCGCGTGGGTGGGGACCCGTGCCTCGGCGGCCGCGGCCTGGAGCCCCTCGCTCTCGCCGATCGCAAGGGAGGGCCGGGAGTCGGCGATGATCGATCGGAGCTGGAACTCCTTGAGCCCGGGGTCCAGTGGGACCAGGACGGCGCCGACGCGGGAGGCGCCGTAGAGGACGGGGACGATCTCGCGCCGGCTCGACGCCAAGACGAGGATGCGGTCGCCGCGGCCGACGTTCATCTCCGTAAGCCAGCGGGCGAAGGCGTGGCTCAGCGCGGCGACCCGGGCGTAGTCCCACGGCCCGTGGGGGTCGCGCACCGCGGTGGCCCCGGGAGCCGCCGCCGCGGCCCCGTCCAGGATCTCGTGGATGAGACCCGATCGGGCCGTCCGGGGCGCGCCGGTCGAATTGGACAATATGACTCCCTTGATCCAAGCGGGTGCGTCCGCCTTGTTGACACGCGAATAGCGGAATGCGCAGACCGAATCCGCGAAAACGCTACTTATCGCCGCCGTGCGGGGCACCCCCTAAGATCCCCCTAGCGTTCTCCTTTGTCCGGATCGGGGCGCCGGCCCCGTCCTATCCGCGGGCCCCGATCCGCTCCAATGCGTGTTTTCGGAGTTGGGTCCGGTCGATCTTCCGGTTGTAATTCAGTGGGAACTCCTCCAGGTGCACGTAGAGCCGGGGAACGAGCCCCGCGGGGAGGGTCCGGGTGAGCCGGGAGGCGAGTTCGGCGGGCCGCTGGAATGTCCCGGTATAGAAGACGACGAGCTGGAGGCCGCCGTCGTTCTCCGCGGCGACGGTGGCGGCGTCGGTGATTCCGGGGAGGGTGCGCAGGGCGTGGTCGACCTCGGTGAGCTCCACCCGCCACCCCTGGACCTGGACCTGGGAGTCGGCGCGGCCCAGGTAGACGAGTTCGCCGTTGGGCGCCCGGCGGACGCGGTCGCCCGTGTTGTACCAGGTGCGGCCGTCGCGGGGGACGAAGCGGCCCTGCTCGTCGCGCGGGTCGAGGTAGCCGGGCGTGGCCTGGGGGCCGCTGATCCACAGCTCGCCCTCCTCGGGGACGGGCTCGCCGTCCGGGCCGATGAGCAGGTGGTCGTGCCCGTCGTTGACCGTTCCGATGGGCGAGAGCCCGTTGACGCACATGCCGGGCGAGGCCGCCGGGTCCCACCGGTGGGCCGCGATGGTGATGGTCAGCTCCGTGGGCCCGTACAGGTTCTCCAGGGTCGAGCCGGGGGCGGCCCGGAGCCAGTCCGTGGCGTCGGCCTCCTTCAGGGCCTCGCCGGCGAAGAGGCTCCAGCGCAGGCCGGGGAGGGCGGACGGGCTGAGCCGGCCGGTCCGGCGGACGAGCTGGATGGCGTTGGGCGTGGAGAACCACACCGTGATGCCGTGCTCGGCGATGAACCCCGGCACGTCCCGGTAGACCGTGACCGGGACGCTGACGGCGGTGGCCCCGGCGCCCCAGGCGCAGAACAGGTCGAACATCGCGCAGTCGAAGGTGAGGTCGAACGTCTGGGAGAAGACGTCATCGGGGGAGAAGTCGAACCGCGCGTCGAGGTAGCGGAAGTAGTGGGCGGTGTTGGCGTGGGTGATGGGCACGCCCTTGGGGCGGCCGGTGGACCCCGAGGTGAACAGCACGTACGCGGTGTCGGAGGGGGCGACGGGCATCGGAGCGGCCAGGGCCGTGGCGTCGTCGACGCGGTCGGCGGCGGGGTCGAGGACCCGCAGCCGCGCTCCGCCGGCGTTCAGCTCGTCGGCGACCGCACGGCCCTGGGGGTCCACGATGACCGCCTGGACCCCGGCGGCCTCCACCATCCGGCGGGTGCGCTCGGCGGGGAAGTCGGGACTCAGCGGGACGACCGGGATCCCCGTGTAGAGGCCGGCGAGGATGCCGACGTAGGACGCCGTCCCCTTGGCAGCGAGGACGCCGATCGCGGTGGGGCGGCGCGGTCCGCCGTGGAGCAGGGCCCCCGCCCAGCGCCGGGCCAGGAGGTCGGCCTGCGCGTAGGTGGCGGTGTCGGCACCCGCCCGGAAGGCCGCCCTGCCGGGGCTGACCGAAAGCCCGCGCTGGAAACGCGAATACAGCGCATGCGAAATTTCCATTGTCATTCTCGATCACCGGTCCACGTGGTTCGGGTCCGTTGTCCCACCGGAATCCGGTGGTGATTTCCCTGGATGCGGCCCGGCGGTTTCTTTCGCGGTGCCGGGCATTGCATTTCGTTGCCGGCGGGGATTACCCTTGGGCAGGGAATCGGGTGGATGAATCGAATCAGGTACCCATGTCCGATCCTTTCATGTGCGGGCGCAATCATCGCCGCGCGCGATCGTCCGCTCGTTCATTCGATCGAGAGTGTGAGGCCGTAGCCATGTGGGATGAGCAGTTCGAATCCATCCTCCGGGAGCACCTTCCTTTTCTTCCGGCCGACGAGGAGATCCGCAAGGACATGAGCCTGATGGACGCGGGGCTGGACTCGATGGGGATCGTCGAACTCCTGTCGAAGCTCGAAGCCGCCTACGACGTGCGCTTCCAGGACGAG
Organism: Nocardiopsis mangrovi; assembly: GCF_042653925.1. Classification (NCBI taxonomy): domain Bacteria; kingdom Bacillati; phylum Actinomycetota; class Actinomycetes; order Streptosporangiales; family Nocardiopsidaceae; genus Nocardiopsis; species Nocardiopsis mangrovi. Next base: position 11,491 of record NZ_JBHSFQ010000056.1, on the reverse strand, counting down.
GCGCTCGCCCTGGAGACGTTCGAGAACGCCGGCACCCTGTGGAACACGGTGTCCGGGCTGGCGTGACCGGGAGCCGGGGGCGGGCGTCCGCCCCCGGGGCCGGTCCGTTCAGGTCGCCGTGGCCGACCTGGCGCGCACCGCCACCAGCTTGGGCGTGACCGGGATGACCTGGAAGCTGTTCCGGGTGACCGGCACCCGGCCGAAGAGCGCGTCCTGCCCGCACACGCAGACGCTGCGCACGCCCAGCCCCTTCAGCGCCGCCACCGCGTCCGGCCAGTGCAGCGCCCGCACGAAGGTGTCGAGCAGCATGGTGCGCACCCCCTCGCCCGTGGTCAGCACGGTCCCGTCGTGGTCGTCGACCACGGGCAGGCGCGGGTCGGCGAACGACAGACCCGACATCGCCTCCTCCGCGCTCGCCCGCAGGCCGTCGAACACCGCCGAGTGCATCGGCGGGCGCATCGTGTACAGCGGCAGCCCGCCGAGCGCGCGGATCCGCTGCTTCAACCAGTCGACCCGCGACTCCCGCAGCGACAGCATGGTGAAGTCCGCGTCGATGACGCAGGCGACGTCGTGCCACTCGGACCGCGCGTCCAGCTCCTCCAGCAGGCCCTTGAGCGCCTGCTCCGGGATCCGGACGAAGGAGTGGGTGACGATGTCGCCGTGCTCGGCGGCGAAGTACTCCTCGGTGCGGCGCGCCAGCTCGGCCGCCAGCCCGATGCCCTCTTCGGCCGTCAGCGCCCCCGAGAAGACCGCGGCGGCTCGGCCCCCGAAGCTCGGGCCCACGCACACCGCCGGGTCGACGCCGTACTCATTGCCGGCCCACTCGGCGAGGGCGAGGGAGTTCACGACGAACGCGACCTGCGCCGCTTCGGAGTAGTCGTCGTCGGAGGACAGCAGGGCGTCGGCCAGCGAATAGCCGAGGACGTCGTCGGCGACAGCGGTGAGGCGGCGCGCCTCCGGCGTGTTCTTCATGAACTCCACGGCATCGGCGGCCTGGGTCGGCCCCATGCCGGGAAAGACGACGGCGGTCTCGGATTCCAGGGTGAATTCCATGCAGGCTATTCCAAACTCGTGAGGAATTCGGTGATGACCTCGGTGAAGCGCTCCGGCTCCTCCAGGTGCGGGTTGTGGCTGGATTCGTCGAATACGTGCCATCGGGCGCCCGGGATGAGGTCGTGGAATGGGCGCGCGGAATTCGGGGTCACCTCGTCGTGCCGGCCCGATATCACCAGAGTGGGGGTGTCGATCCGGGGCAGGAGGTCGATCACGCCCCAGTCCTTCAGCGTGCCGACCACGTGGAACTCGCACGGTCCGTTCATCGTCCGGTAGACCGTGGGGTTGCCGAGGGTGTCCATGAACGTGGCCGTGTACAGCCGGGGCCAGGGGTCCATCCTCAGGACGTGCCGGTTGTAGAAGACCATCATCGCGTCGAAGTACTCGCGGGAGTCCGTTGTGCCGGCCGCCTCGTGCGCGGCCAGCGTCTCGTTCACCCCCGGGGGCAGCGCGTCGCGCAGGACCTTCAGTTCCTTCAGCCACTCCGGGTAGGACGCCGGGGAGTTCGCGACGACCAGCCCGCGCAGCCCCGGCGGCCGGTGCGACGCGTGCACGGCGGCGAGCAGCCCGCCCCACGAGTGCCCGAACAGGACGTAGTCGTCGGCGATGCCCAGGCGGCTCAGCAGGTTGCCCAGTTCGTCGTTGAACACCGCCGGGGTCCAGAAGCCGGGGTCGGCGTCGGGGACGGTGCTGGAGCCGCCGTTGCCCAGCTGGTCGTAGTGGACCACCGGCCACCCCGCATCGGCGAGGCCGGCCAGGTCCAGCAGGTAGTCGTGGGTGACGCCGGGACCTCCGTGCAAGGTCACCACCGCGGGCCGGCCGCGGCCCGGCGTGCCGGTCACCCGGTACCAGGTCGCGTAATCGCCGAACGGCACGGTGCCCCTGGCACTGGGGGATCGCGGCACGCCAACCACCTCATCCGGTCGGCGCGGGAACGGCCCCGCGCCATAGGCCATTCATCGGACCGCCGCCCGCACGTTCGCACGCGGAACGGCCAGGATGACGGTAGGCGCCCGGCGTCCCGGGGGTGGACCCCTAACCGGCCCGTGTCGCTCCCCTAAAACGGACGGAATGATCCCCCTGAGATTCCGCCGTCCGCCCGCGGGACGGGTTCCGGTAATTGCGCCGAAAGCGGCCGTGACATCGGCATCCGTCTTCTTCGGTGGGCAATCGCAGGGGAGTCGCCACCTCTTCCCGGCAATGGAGGAAATCCGAATGCGGATGCTACCGTCGCGATATGAAGAATTTGCTGATGCGCCTCTCCGAACTCGATACCCAGGCGGGTGACGAACTCCGGGTGATCGGATTCTTCGATGCGCTTCTGCAAAATGGCGCCCGGCTCGACCGGATCCTCCTGGAGACCGCCCGGCTGGCCGAGTGCCCGGTGGGGGTGAGCGTCCCCGCTCTCGGCGTGCACCAGCGCGCCGGCCACCGCGGCGCCATGATGCCGGCGGGCGACGCCGCGCCCGGGGCCCTGACCCACCGCCTGGCCGACGGCGGCCGGGTCTGGATCGAGCGGTCCGGCCCCGAACTCCCCCTCGACACCATGCTGGTGGAGCGGCTGGGCCTCGCCTGCACCATCGCCCTGGGCGGTGGCGGCACGGACCCCGACCCCGCGCTCGTCGAACTCGCCCTGAGCGCGTCGGCCGGCGAACTGGAGCGCTCCCGGGCGCTGCACCGGCTCGGGATCGCCCCGGACCGGCCCGTGCAGGTGGTCGTGGCCGCCGGCCCCGGCGCCGAATCCGTCCGCCCGCTGGGCGGCAGGCGCGCCTACCTGGGCGAAGTGTGGGGAGTGCTCGTCCCGGGGCCGCCCTGGCCCGGCGACGACGCCCTCGCCGGCGCCGGAGCCCTCGTGGGGGTGAGCTCCCGCGTCCCCGCGGCGGAGGCCGCGCGGGCGTGGCGCATGGCGCGCACGGCCGTCCGCTTCGCCGGCCCCGGGCTGATGTGGGGCCGGGTCGTGCACTGGGACCGGCTGGGCTCCTTCGCGCTCGTCGCCGAGCACGTCCCGCAGTCCGCCATCAGCGGCTCCGCCGACGTGGCCGCGCTCGACCGGATCGCCGACGGCGCCAGCGGCGGCCCGTTGCTGGCCACGCTGGACGCCTTCGTCGCCAGCGACTCCCTGCGCCGCACCGCGACCCGCCTCTACCTGCACCGCAGCTCCGTCAGCGCACGGCTGGCCAGGGCCGAGAAGGAACTCGGCTTCCCCCTGCACACCCCTGAGGGCCGATCCCGCCTCACCCTCGCGCTGGCACTGCGGCGGCTGCGCGGACCGGCCGCCGGATCCGCCCCTACCGCGCCCCCGCGCGACCCCGGGGAACGGCGGCTCCGCAGGGGGACCTGAGGGGGGACCTAGGGGTCGGTGTCGCCTGGGCGGATGCATAGCGTCTCTTCAGTGTCGATGGGATCCGGTGGATCTTCTTCCCGACATCAGGGACACCACGCTGGGGCGGGTGCATCACGGCGATGGGTCGGTGGAGGCGACGGCTTCGGTCGCCCGATCGACACCCAGCTCGGTTCATCGTGATCTCTCTGGAAGGACAGCAGGATGCGCGTCGTCATCACTCAGCTCGCAGCCACCGCCCATCTCAACCTCGTGGTGCCCATCGGGTGGGCGCTGAAGGCCGCGGGGCACGACGTCGTGGTCGCCGCCCAGCCCGACATCATGCCGGCGGTCCGCCAGACCGGGCTGGTCGGCGTCCCGGTCGGCGACGAGGCGCGCTACGCGCAGCGCCTCGCTGAGCTGGCCCCGGAGGAGACGATCTACGGCTCCGGCTACGACATCGCCGAGGTGCGGCCGGAGGTCCTGACCTACGAATACGTGCGCGACTGCCTCGCGGCCTTCGCCTCCCCCCTCGCACTGGACGTCAACACCGACGAGTCCGTCTACGACGGCCTCGTCTCCTACTGCCAGTGGTGGCGCCCCGACCTGGTCATCTGGGACAGCATGACGTTCACCGGCCCGGTGGCGGCCGCCGCCTGCGGCGCGGCGCACGTGCGCACGACCATCGGCCGCGACCACTGGGGCCGGATGCGCGAGCTGTTCCTGAAGCTGCGCGACGAGCGGCCCGACGCCGGCGACGAGGACCCCGTCCGCGACTGGCTCTCCGCGAAGCTGGCCAAGTACGGCTGCACCTACAGGGAAGACCTGGTCCTCGGGCAGACGACCATCGACTCGATGCCCTCCTGGCTGCGCATCCCCTCGGAGCACGACCACCTGCCCGTCCGGTATGTGGCCTACAACGGCCCCGGGACCGTCCCGGACTGGCTGCTGGAGCCGGTGCCGGAGCGGCCCCGCGTCTGCATGACCCTGGGGAACTCCTTCCACGAGGTGTGGGGCGACCGCGCGGAGATCGGATTCGCCGACCTGTTCCAGGCGGCCGCCGGCCTCGACATCGAACTCATCCTGCTGGTGGACCCGTCGGTGATCGCCGAGGGGATCGAGGTTCCGGACAACGTCCGGATCCCCGGCTTCGTGCCCCTGGACCACCTGCTGAAGAGCTGCTCCGCGATCATCCACCACGGCGGCACGGGGACGACGGCGACCGCGCTGCTGAACGGCGTCCCGCAGCTCATCGTCCCGCACGCCCTGCACGACGAGCGCCTGGTGGCCGACGTGATCCAGCAGAACGGCCTCGGCGTGCACCTGCCCCCCGAGCGGCTGTCCGTCGAGTCCCTCCGCGACGAACTCCAGCGGGTCCTGACCGACCCCGGATTCACCTGGCGCGCGGACGAGGCCCGGAAGGGCATCGAGAGCACCCCCACCCCGCACGACCTGGTCAAGAACCTCGAAGAGCTGGTGTACCGGCACCGCGGCGCGGCGGCGCCGGTCCCCACGGCCTGACCCCGGCCCGCACCCCTCCGCTCGCCACCCCCACTACTTGAAGGCTGGTTGGACCACATGGCCACTGATGACAAGTTCCGGGAGTACCTCAAGCGCGCCACCGCCGACCTTCAGCGCACCCGCCGGCGCCTGCGCGAGGTGGAGGCGAAGGAGCGCGAGCCGATCGCGATCGTGGCGATGGGCTGCCGGTACCCGGGCGGGGTGGAATCACCGGAGGACCTGTGGGAGATGGTGGCGTCGGGCGCGTCGGGGATCTCCCCGTTCCCCGACGACCGCGGGTGGGACCTTGAGGCGCTCTACGACCCCGACCACGGGGCCAGTGGCACGACCTACGCGCGCGAGGGCGGGTTCCTGGAGGGCGCGGGCGACTTCGACCCGGCGTTCTTCGGGATCAGCCCGCGCGAGGCGATGGCGATGGACCCGCAGCAGCGGCTGCTGCTGGAGGTGTCGTGGGAGGTCGTGGAGCGGGCCGGGATCGACCCCGGGACCCTCCGGGGGTCGGCGACCGGCGTCTTCGTCGGGGGCACGCAGACCGGCTACATCACCGGGCTCGGGCCCTTCCCGGACGGCCTCGAAGGGTACCTCCAGACCGGCAACACCAGCTCCGTCATCTCCGGCCGGGTGGCCTACACCCTGGGGCTGGAGGGCCCGGCGGTGACGGTGGACACGGCGTGCTCGTCGTCGCTGGTGGGCATCCACCTGGCGTGTGAGTCGCTGCGCCGCGGCGAGAGCACCCTCGCCCTCGCCGGCGGGGTCACCGTCATGCCCACCCCCGAGCTGATGGTCGACTTCAGCCACCAGCAGGGCCTGGCGCGCGACGGCCGGTGCAAGGCGTTCTCCGACGACGCCGACGGCACCGTGTTCTCCGAGGGCGTGGGCATGCTGCTGCTGGAGCGCCTGTCGGACGCCCAGGCCAAGGGCCACCAGGTGCTCGGGGTCATCCGCGGCAGCGCCGTCAACCAGGACGGCGCCAGCAACGGGCTCACCGCCCCCAACGGGCCGTCGCAGGAACGGGTGATCCGGCGCGCCCTCGCCGGCGCGGGCCTGTCGCCCGGCGACCTGGACGCGGTCGAGGCCCACGGCACCGGCACCACCCTCGGCGACCCCATCGAGGCGCACGCCCTGCTGGAGGTCTTCGGAGACCGCCCCGAAGAACGCCCGCTGTGGCTGGGGTCGGTGAAGTCCAACGTCGGGCACACGCAGCACGCCGCCGGCGTGGCGGGCGTGATCAAGATGGTGCTCGCCCTGCGCAACGACCACATGCCGAAGACGCTGCACGTCTCCGAACCCTCCACCCACGTCGACTGGGAGCAGGGGCAGGTCCGGCTGCTGAGCGAGGGCCGCGCATGGCCGGCCGTCTCCGACGGTCGTCGTCGTGCGGGTGTGTCGTCGTTCGGTGTGAGTGGGACGAACGCGCACGTGATCGTGGAGGAGGCGCCGGACGCGGTGCTCCCCGCCGAGGCGGAGGCGCCTTCCGCGGTGCCGTTCGGCGGCTCGGTGGCGGCGCCGTGGGTGGTGTCGGGCCGCGGTGCGGCGGCGCTGCGGGGGCAGGCGGAACGCCTGGCGTCCTTCGTGCGCTCGGATCGGGGATCCGGGGCCGGCGTCGCGGGCGTGGCGCGCGGGCTGGTGTCGCGTTCGGTGTTCGAGGACCGCGCGGTGGTCGTGGGGCCGGATGCGGCGGGGCTGCTGGCCGGGCTGGACGCGGTCGCCCGGGACGGGGCGGCTCCGGGCGTCGCCGTGGGGCGTGCGGATGTGCGCCGTGAGGCGGTGTTCGTGTTCCCGGGGCAGGGGACGCAGTGGGCGGGGATGGGAGCCGATCTCGCCGGCGAGTCGCCGGTGTTCGCCGAGCGGCTGGGTGAGTGCGCCCGGGCGTTGTCGGAGTACGTGGACTGGGACCTCTTCGACGTCATCCACCAGCGCCCCGGAGCACCCGCGTTCGACCGCGTGGACGTCGTGCAGCCCGCGACCTGGGCGGTGATGGTGTCGCTGGCCGCCCTGTGGGAATCGGTCGGCGTGGTCCCCTCGGCCGTCGTGGGCCACTCGCAGGGCGAGGTCGCCGCCGCATGCGTCGCCGGCGCGCTCTCGCTGGCGGACGCGGCGCGCGTCGTGGCCCTGCGCAGCCAGGCCATCGGGAAGGAGCTCGCCGGAACGGGCGGCATGATGTCCGTCCCGCTCCCCGAAGAGCAGGTGCTCCAGCGCATCGAGCCGTGGGGCGAGCGGATCTCCGTGGCCGCGGTGAACGGGCCCGCCTCCACCGTGGTGTCCGGCGGCGCGGCGGACCTGGACGGGCTCTTCACCGAGCTGACCGGGTCCGGCGTCAAGGCCAAGAAGATCGCCGTGGACTACGCGTCGCACTCCGCGCAGGTGGAGCGGCTGCGTGAGGTCGTCCCGGCGGAGCTGGCCGGGATCGAGCCCGTGTCGGTCGAGATCCCGTTCTACTCCACGGTGACCGGCGAGCCGCTGGACACCAAGGCGCTGAACGCGGACTACTGGTACACCAACCTGCGCGAGCGCGTGCGGTTCGACGACTCCGTGCGCGCCGCCGTCCGCGACGGCCACGGCCTCTTCATCGAGGCGTCCGCCCATCCGGTGCTGGGGATGAGCATCCAGGACATCGTCGAGGGCGCGGGGCGTTCGGGGTCGGTCGTGGGCTCGCTGCGGCGCGGCGAGGGGGGCGCGGAGCGCTTTCTGCTGTCGGCCGGCGAGGCGTTCGCCGCCGGGGCGGGCGTGGACTGGTCCGCCGTGGTGGCGGGGATGGGGCCGGAAGCCGGTCCGGAGCCGGTGGCGGCGCGGTTGCCGACGTATGCCTTCCAGCGGGAGCGGTTCTGGCTGGAGCCGGTCTCGGGTGCGGACGTGCGGGGGGCCGGGCTGGAGGACGCCGATCACCCCTTGGTCGGGGCCGCGGTGGAGCTGCCCGATGAGGGCGGCGTGGTGCTGACGGGGCGGGTGTCGGTGTCGTCGCACCCGTGGCTGGCCGACCACGGGGTGGAGGACCGCGTGTTCTTCCCGGGCACCGGCTTCGTCGAGTTGGCGGTGCGCGCGGGTGACGAGGTCGGTTCCCCGGTGGTGGAGGAGCTGACGCTGGAGGCTCCGCTGGTGCTGGGCGACGACCCGGTGGTGCTGCGCGTGGTGGCCGGTGGCGCGGACGAGTCGGGTCGTCGTGCGGTGGCTGTGTACTCCCGTCCCGTCTCCGGGGCGGTGGACGGTTCGTGGGTGCGTCATGCGTCGGGTGCGCTGGTGGCGGGTCGTGGGGGTGGTGCCGGGTTCGACCTGGTGGAGTGGCCTCCGGCGGGTGCGCGTGAGGTGGACGTGACCGGCCACTATGCGGGGCTGGCCGGGCAGGGGTACGGGTACGGTCCGGCGTTCCAGGGTCTCAAACGCGCGTGGGTGCGCGATGGCGAGGTGTTCGCCGAGATCGCGCTGGACGAACGGGAGGCCGCAGGGGCGGGGGCGTTCGGGATCCACCCGGCGCTGCTGGACTCCGCCCTCCACGCCTCCGGCGTCGCCGAGCGGGCGAAGACCCAGCCCGACGGGCGGGCCGCTCTGCCCTTCGCGTGGTCGGGCGTCGAACTGTGGGCGGCGGGCGCCGACCGGCTGCGGGTGCGCGTGCGCTTCGCCGACGACGGTTCCGTGGCGCTTGACGCCGCCGACTCCGCGGGGCAGCCGGTCGCCACGGTCGATTCGCTGGTCCTGAGGGAGATCACGGACCAGAAGGCGGCGCCCGCGGCGCCGCCGTCGTCGCTGCTTCACATGGAATGGACGCCGTTGGCGGACGGGGCGCCGGCAGAGGTGGTCCCGACGCGGGCGGCCGTCGTCGTCGACGCCCTCGGCGCGGACTTCGGCGTCGCCGACGCGCTGAGCCGTGCCGGCGTGCGGGTCGGCGACGCTGCGGATCCGGCGTCGGCCGCCGGGCAGGGGGACGTCTCCACGATCGTCGTCCCGCTCCCGCTTCCCGCCGTCGGCGCCGATGCGGACGCGGCATCGGGCGATGTCCCCGGCGAGGTCCGCAAGGGTCTCGGCGTCGTGCTGGACGTGGTGCGGGCGTGGCTGGCCGACGACCGCCTGGCGGACACGCGACTGGTCGTGGTGACCCGGGGCGCCGTGGCGGCGGGACCGGGCGACCGGGCTCCCGGCCTGGTCGGAGCCGCGGTGTCGGGGCTGGTGCGGTCGGCGCAGGCCGAGTCGCCGGGGCGGGTGCTGCTGGTCGACCTCGATGCCGAGGCCACGTCGTTGGCGGCCCTGCCCTCGGTGCTGGGGATCGACGGCGAGCCGCAGACGGCCGTACGCGACGGCGAGGTGCTGGTGCCGCGCGTGGCCCGGCCCGCCGCCGTGCGCGACCTTCCGATTCCGGAGGGCGGCGCCGGCGGCTTCGGCACGGTCAGCGCGGAGGCAGGGCGCGCCGCCCCCGCCGGAGGGGACGGCGCTGAGATCCCGGCCGGCTCCGCGTGGCGGTTGGACGCGGTGGAGAAGGGGTCGATCGACGGCCTCGCCCTGGTCGAGGCGCCCGAGGCGGACCGTGACCTGGCGGCGGGTGAGGTGCGGGTGGAGGTCCGCGCGGCGGGGGTGAACTTCCGCGACGTCGTGGTCACCCTGGGCATGGTGCCCGAGCAGGGCGAGCCGATCGGCGGCGAGTTCGCCGGCGTGGTGTCCGAGGTGGGCCCCGGGGTCGAGGGATTCTCCGTGGGTGACCGGGTCGTGGGTGTCGGGGAAGCGGCCTTCGGTCCGCGCGTCGTGAGCCTGGCCGTCTTGGTGGCGCCGCTTCCGGAGGGATGGTCCTTCGCCGAGGGGGCCGGGGTTCCGGTCGCCTTCACCACGGCGTGGTACGGGCTGGTGGACCTGGCGGGGATCGGCCGGGGCGATCGGGTGCTGGTGCATTCGGGTGCCGGCGGTGTGGGGATGGCGGCGATCCAGATCGCCCGCAGTGTCGGAGCGGAGGTGTTCGCCACCGCGTCGCCGGGCAAGTGGGACGTGCTGCGCGGCCTGGGTGTGGCCGAGGACCACATCGCGTCCTCGCGCGACCTCGGCTTCGCCGAGAAGTTCGGCGCGGTGGACGTGGTGCTGAACTCCCTGGCCGGGGAGTTCACCGACGCCTCGCTGGCCCTGCTGGGTGAGGGCGGCCGCTTTGTGGAGATGGGCAAGACCGACCGCCGTACTCCCGCCGAGGTGGAGACCGTGTACCCGGGTGTGGTGTACCGGACGTTCGACCTCATGGACGCGGGCGCGCAACGCGTGGGCGAGATGCTGGGCGAGGCGCTGGAAGGGTGCGCGGCGGGATCGTTGTCCCCTCTGCCGGTGCGGTGCTGGGATGTGCGGCGGGCGGGCGAGGCGTTCCGGTTCATGGCCCAGGCCCGCCACCGAGGCAAGATCATCCTGACCGTTCCCCGGGCCCTGGACCCCGAGGGAACCGTCCTGGTCACCGGCGGCACCGGCGGCCTCGGCGCGATGCTGGCCCGCCATCTCGTCACGGCGCACGGTGTGCGCCGTCTGGTGCTGGCGTCGCGCCGCGGCCCCGAGGCCGAAGGCGCGGCGGAGCTGGTCGGGGAGTTGGAGGCGGCCGGTGCGGCCGTCGACGTCGTGGCCGTCGACGTGTCCACCCGTGAGGGGGTCGACCGGGTTCTGGCGGCCGTTCCGGACGGGCATGCGCTGACGGGTGTGTTCCATACCGCCGGCGTGCTCGCCGACGGCGTGGTGTCCTCCCTGGACGACGACGCGATCGACCGCGTTCTGGCTCCGAAGGCGGATGCCGCCTGGTGGCTCCACCAGGCGACGGCCGATATGGATCTGGCGACGTTCACGCTGTACTCCGCATCGGCCGGGTCCCTGGACAGTGCGGGTCAGGGCAACTACTCCGCGGCGAACGCGTTCCTGGACGCGCTGGCGTTGAACCGCGTCCGCGACGGCCTGCCCGCACTCTCCCTCGCCTGGGGTGTCTGGTCCCCTGAAACGGGCGGAATGACCCGGCGGCTCTCGGACGGCGATCTGGGGCGGCTGTCACGGCTGGGGTTCACCGCGCTGGACGCTGAGCAGGGCATGTCGCTGCTCGATGCCGCGCTGGCCGGTGCGGAGCCGTTCGTACTTCCGCTGCCGGTGGATGGCCGCGTTCTGGCGTCGCGTGATGGTGGGGTGCCGGCGGTGTTGCGGGGGTTGGTGGCTGCTCCGGTACGGCGCACCGTCCGCGCCAGTGCCGGCAGTAGCGGATCCCCGGGTGGCGCATCCGCGCTGGAGGGGCGGTTGGCCGGGTTGCCGTTGGCGGAGCGGGAGCATGTGGTGGTCTCGCTGGTGCGTGCGGAGGCCGCCGCGGTGCTGGGGCACTCTTCTGCGGATGCGGTGGCGGCGGGGCGGGCGTTCCAGGATTTGGGGTTCGACTCGCTGACGTCGGTGGAGTTGCGCAACCGGTTGGGCCGGGCGGCGGGGACGCGGTTGCCGGCCACGGCGGTGTTCGACCATCCGACCCCGGCCGCGTTGGCCGTGTTCCTGCTGGAGCGCCTGGGCGGTGGGGGCGTCTCTGAGGCGGTGGCCCCGGTGCGGGCGGCGGTCACCGCCGGGCCGGGGGCCGATGGTGCGGAGCCGGTGGCGATCGTGGCGATGGGCTGCCGG
>NZ_JBHSFQ010000055.1:0-23143 GCF_042653925.1 Nocardiopsis mangrovi | reverse complement strand
TGGATAGGTCATGCATTGATCACTAGAGAGCCCGTTGCATTGAAAGGTGCACGGCGGGTTCGGGTCGGGGGCCACTGGAAAAGGAGCGGCATATTGTTGCAACCTCGCCAGTGGCCTACCGACACTCCGCTACACCGCCAGCGGGCGCGGCGGGATCTTCACGGTCACGCTGAGGGTCGATGCGTGGCGCATCACCATCGAGGTCGACGACGAAGGGCGTCCCGCCGGCGGGACACTGCCCTTCATCCGACCCATCACCCCCATGGCCCAGCACGGACGCGGCATGACCCTCATCGACTACATAGCCGACACCTGGGGCCCGCTCCCCCACCCCCGCACCGGCCTCACCTTCACGCTCACCCACCGCCCCACCTACACCGCCCCGGCGGCCTGAACCGGTGCGGTCCCGCCCCGGGAGGGGTGGGGGCGGGGCCGCACCTTAACCTTCCCGCCGGTGCCCTACCCCTCGCTCAGGCGCAGCAAGGTTCCGGCGACGAGGGCCGTGCGGTCCGGGATGTCGGTGACGGTGATGTGCTCGTGCCGGGCGTGGGCGCCGTCGCCCGTCGCGCCCATCCCGCACAGGACCGGGCGGCCCAGGGCGGCGATGAAGTTGGCGTCGCTGCCGCCGCCGACGTGTGGCCGGCCGAGGGGGCCGCGGAGGTCGGCCGCGACGCCGTCGGCGATGCCGAACAGCCGCCGGCTCTCGGGGCCCGGCGTCATCGGAGGCCGGTTCCAGCCGCCGCCGACGGTGAGGCGGACCCGGGAGTCGCGCGGGCGCAGGTCGGCGAAGACCTTGTCCAGACGCTCCATCTCGGCGGTGTCGGTGACCCGGATGTCGATCAGGCAGCTCGCGTGCCCGGCGATGACGTTGCGCGCGGTTCCCCCGGTGATGGTGCCGATGTTGACCGAGGTGCCCCGGTCGAGGTCGGCGGCGTCCACCAGGGTCTGGACGGCGTCGGAGAGGCCGTGGATGGCGCTGGCCCCCCGGGCGGGGTCGAGGCCCGCGTGGGACTCGACGCCTTCGGCGGTGACCGTGAAGATCCCCGTGCCCTTGCGGTGGGTCTTGGCCGCCCAGCCCCCGCCGGGCTCGGTGACGATGGTCGCCGCCACGTCCGCCGACGCGTTCTCCACGTGCCGACGCGACCAGGCGCTGCCCAGCTCCTCGTCGCCGTTGAAGAGGAACCGGACGGTGGGCCGCGGCAGGCCGAGGTCGCGGAGGGCGTGCAGGGCCCACACCCCTTGGACGATGCCGGACTTCATGTCGAAGATCCCCGGTCCGGTGGCGGTGTCGCCGTTGACCGCGAACGGCCACCCCTCGATGGTCCCGGCCGGCCACACCGTGTCGTAGTGGCCGACCAGGAGCACCGTGGTGGGGGTGGTGCCGGTGATGACGGTCTCGACGACGTCGCCGTGGTCCTCGGCGCGGCGGCGGACGGCCTCGGCAGGGGTGGCGTCGAGGCGTTCGGGCAGCCAGGCCGTCAGGTGGTCGGCGGCGGCGTCGAGCAGCGCCTTGTCGGCGCTGGGCGACTCCAGTTCCACCAGGGTCCGGATGTCGTGGAGGATGTCGGCGCGGTGCTCGCCGAGCCAGGTCGCCAGGGCGGCGGTGTGGGGCATGGGGTTCCCGTCTCCTGTTTCTTCGTTGCGGGGGTGGCTCGGCGGGTCCCGGCCGCACCCGGGGCCGGCTGAGCCACCCTGTCTCCTTGCGTGGGGTCCGGTGGCTTAGGGGATGGGCGCGCCGGGGCCCAGGGGGATTCCGAGCGCGTACCAGGCCAGGAACAGCAGGACCCAGGCCGCCAGGAGACTCATCGCGACGGGCAGGGTCAGGGAGATCAGGGTCCCGATGCCCGCGTTGGGCCGGTAGCGGCGGACGAAGCCGAGGGCCAGGACGAAGTAGGGGCTCATCGGCGTGATGCAGTTGGTGCAGGAGTCGGCGATCCGGTAGAGCGCCCAGGTGACCTCCGGCGGGATGTCGAGGAGCATCAGCATGGGGACGAGGATCGGCCCGATCAGCGACCACATGGCCGAGCCGCTGGTGATGATCAGGTTCATCAGGCTGACGAGGACGATGAACCCGAGGAACAGCACGAGCGGGCTGACCCCCAGCCCTTCGAGGGTGCGGGCGCCGGAGATGGCGATGACCTCGCCCAGGCCGGTCCACCGGAAGTACGCCAGGAACTGGGAGACCGCGAAGAACAGCACCATGATCGGGGCGAGGTCGCGCACGCCGTGGGCCATCAGGTCGGGGATGTCCCGGGGGGCGCGGACGACCCCGACGGCGCGGCCGTAGGCCACCCCGGCGCCGAAGAACAGCAGTGCGAGGAAGACGGCGATGTTCTCGATCATGGGCGAGGCGACGATCTGACCCTCTTCACCGCGCAGCGGCGAGCCCGCGGGGACCATGGCGGCGGTGACCGAGCCGATGATCACCAGCGCGGTGATCCCGGCGCCGCGCAGGCCGCGCCGTTCCTCGGCAGACAGGGTCAGGTCCGGCAGCTCCTCGGTGTCGGCCTGTTCGGGGTCCTCGGCGTTCATGGCGGCGACGCGGCGCTTGAGCACGGTCTCGACCACGACGGTGATGACCACCGACAGCACGATCGAGGAGACCAGCGAGAAGTAGTAGGTGGCGACGGGGGTCACCAGGTAGCCGGGGTCGATGGTGTGCGCGGCGGCCGTGGTCAGCCCGGCGATCATCGCGTCGCTGCCGGTGACCAGGGGGCTGGCGTTGTTGCCGCCGGAGACGGCCACGAACGCCACGACGGCGCCGAGCATGGGGCTGCGCCCGATGGAGCGGTAGGCGATCGCCCCCAGCGGGATCATGACGACGAACGCCGCGTCCGAGGCGATGTGGGAGATCATCCCGGTGAACGCGATGACGAACGTGACCAGCTTGGCGGGCACGCGCGAGAGCGCGGCGCGCAGGATCGCGGCGAGCAGCCCCGCCTTGTCGGCGACCGCCACGCCGAGCATCACCACGAGGATGACGCCGAGGGGCGGGAAGGTCACGAAGTTCTCGATGGCCCCTTCGACCATCATCCGCACCCCGGCCCCGGAGACCAGGCTCTGAACGGCGACGGCCTCGCCGTCGGCGGGCGAGACGACCGACACGTCCAGCGCGCTGAGCAGCCAGCTGATGAGCGTGATGGCCGCGGTGAGGATCACGAACAGCCAGAAGGGGTGCGGCAGCTTGTTGCCGACCCGTTCGATCACGGCGAGTGCGCGCAGCACGAAGCCTGTGGAACGCGGAGGGGCGTCCCCCGTCTGTGTGGTCACCGTCGATCCCTTCTGCCTTCACCAGGGGTTTGGTGCAATGTTCCCCAATGAGACGGCACATGAGTTGTTTGTGTCAAGATCGGCGAGATCAACGGCGATATCGTCCGTGTTAATTCACCGGTACGATCGGCTCATGCTCCCCGCGCCCCCGGCGGCCGACGCCGGCCTGCTCGACGAGACCGACCTCGACCTCGTCGCCGCGCTCCAGGTCGCACCGCGCGCGCCGGTCAACGCGCTGGCCGAGGCGGTCGACAGTTCGCCGAGCACGATCGCGCGGCGGCTGGCCCGGCTGCGCGGGGACGGGCTGCTGCGGGTCGTGGGGCGCCTGGACTGGCCGCTGATCACCACGGAGAACCCGCGGCTGCTGTGGATCCGGTGCGCGCCGGGGCGCTCCCAGGAGGTCGCCGAGCGCATAGCGGAGCTGGAGGAGGTGCAGACCCTGCTGATCACCACGGGCAGCGCCGACATCTACTGCACCGTGTACCCGCTGCTCGGCAGCGACATCTTCGACCTGCTGACCCGGCGGCTCCCCGGGCTGCCCGGCATCGTCTCGACCCAGTCGATGCTCGTGCTGCGCACGCAGTCCATGGGCCAGTCGTGGCGGCTGCACCGCCTGCCGCCGGACCGGGAGGCGGCGCTCGCCGGATACGGCGACCAGGTGCGCCAGGCGCCGCCGGCCGGCCTGCACGAGCTGAACGCGGCGGAGCTGCGAACCCTGGAGCTCCTCGCGGGCGACGGCCGGATCTCAGCGGCGGAGGTGGCGCGCGAGCTCCAGGTGAGCCGCTCGGCCGCCTACCGGATGACCCAGTCCCTGCTGGAGAGCGGGGCCGTGTGGCCCCGGGTGGAGATCGAGCCCGCGGCGCTGGGCTACCCGTTGAACGCCCTCATGGCGCTGACCGTGCGCCCCCACGCCATTCCCGATGTCCTGGCCCGGCTGGCGGGCCACCCCTCGGCGCGCTACGTCGCGATGGTGGCCGGGTCGTCGTCGGTCATCCACTACGGGGTGTTCCGCGACGAGCAGGACCTCGCCCGCTTCACGACCGACGACCTCGGCGCGTCGGCCGACATCACCGCGCTGGACACGTGCGTGGCGCTGCGGGTGGTGCGCCGGTACTGGATGGCGCGCGACGGCGCGCGCCTGGGTGAGCGCCTGCCCGGCTTCCCCGGGCGGCTGCTGCGGGCCTGAGCGCGACGGGCCCAGGGGGCGCCCTTCGCGGCGGAGGGCGCGGTCGCGCGGCCGTCCCTGCCTCTCCCCCGCGCGTGCGCCGTGGAACCGCTCCCTGGGGGCCTCAGGCGCTCGCGTCGCCCTTCGCGGCCGAGGACGCCGTCGCGTCCTCCTTCGCCGTCTCCGCCTTGGCCGCGTCCTCCTTGGCCGCGTCCTCCTTGGCCGAGCCCTCCTCAAGGCGGTCGCCCATTCCGCGCATCTTCGCCAGCCCTTGGGCCACGACCCCGCTCATGGCGTCGCGCTGAGCGGACAGCAGAACGTAGCTCACCATGCCGCTGATCAGGAACGCCAGCGCCAGGGCCAGGAACTCCCGAGCCCCCAAGAGGTAGACGACGCCGAACGTGGCGGCGAAAAGCAGGAGCCGGGCCGCGGTGTAAACGAGGACGCTACGCATGAAAAGTGCCTCACAACGGATGATTCAGGAATAGATTGAGGGCTGAGCGATGTGCGTCGGCGGGATCGCCAGGTGCCGCCGATGCCGCCGCGTGCGCGAATCCCGTGCGTGCGGCACCGTGACCGCCCTTCCTCCCAGGGTAAGGGCCGCCTGTCGGCAGGGCGCTACCACCCCTGTGCGGGCGGGGTCGCGGCGCGGGACCGGCGCGGAATGCCGATCATGGGGCGTCGCTAAACCGACAGTCCATATCGAAGGTTACGTTCCGGTTACATATCGCGCACTCGCAACGTCTTCCCCCCGATTTTTACGAAAACTAGGGAGGAAACGGACTATCTCATGCACACTAAGGGATCAAACGCCCGCCTCCACACGCGAGGGCGGGCCCCGAAGGGGGATTGTGAAGGTGGAAAGAGGAAGCGAACGCTTGCTGACCCCCGGAGAGGTGGCCTCCCTCTTCCGGGTCGACCCGAAGACGGTCACCCGGTGGGCCGCGTCGGGACGGATCAGCAGCATCCGCACGCCCGGCGGCCATCGCCGGTTCCGCGAGTCCGAAGTCCGAGCACTGCTGCACGGGGAGCCCACTGAAACGTGACCTGACCCCCGCCGGAACGCTCCGGCTCCTCCATCCGGCACCCCAGTGGGACGATTGCGACCGTCGCCGACCGTGCCGAGTTCCACGCACAGGCGCGGTTCAAGGCGGATAGGCTGAACGCATGGTGTGGCTCGCTGGACTGATCACGCTGCTCACGGTCGTGCTCTGGGTGTACGCGTTCTTCGACGCGCTCACCACCCCGGCTGGCGAAGTGCGGACCCTGCCCAAGTTCCTCTGGGTGGTCGTCGTCGCACTGCTACCGCCGGTCGGCCCGCTTCTCTGGTTGTTCCTGGGCCGCCCCCGCGCCTCGGATGTCACCGTGCCGCCCGCGCCCTCCGCCCAGGCCGACTCGATCGAGCACCTCGACCCGTCCGACTTCCATACGCCGTCCGGCAGGGAGCACCCCGTCGGTCCGGACGACGACCCGGAGTTCCTGCGCCGACTGAACCGGCGCATCAACCCCGAGGACTGACAGCGGCGGACAACACTATGGGGCCACCCCGGCGGGGTGGCCCCATGAACGCGGACACGCTCACGCGTAGCTGTGCAGCCCGCTGAACATGTAGTTCACGCCGAAGAAGTTGAAGAGCAGGCACGCGAACCCGGCCAGGCCGATCCAGGTGGCCTTGTTCCCCCGCCACCCCGCGGTCGCGCGCGCGTGCAGGTAGGCGGCGTAGACCACCCACGTGATGAACGACCAGACCTCCTTGGGGTCCCAGCCCCAGAAGCGGCCCCACGCCTCGTCGGCCCAGACGGCGCCGGCGATGATGCCGAAGGTCCACAGCGGGAACGCGAAGAGGATGAACCGGTGGGAGACCCGGTCCAGCAGCTCCGGACTGGGCAGCTTCGCCGCGATCCCGGCCACGGTCTCGCCCGCCGCCCGCTTCAGCTCCGTGCGCTTGGCGACCAGATAGGTGACCGCCGCCGAGCCCGACACCATGAACCCGCCGGTGGCGAGGATGGCCGCCGAGACGTGGATGGCGATCCAGTAGGAGTGCAGCGCCGGCACCACCGGCCCCGCCTCGCTGTAGAGCCAGCGCGCGGCGATACCGAGCAGCAGCACCACCGGCACCAGGACGAACGTGCCCAGGAAGCGCGCGTTGTAGCGGACCGCCGCGAAGAGGAAGGTCCCCACCGCGCACAGGCAGATCGCCACGACGAACTCGAACATGTTGCCCCACGGCCAGCGGTCGGCCGCCAGCCCGCGGGTGAGGATCTGGCCGGCGTTGAGCACGAACGCCAGGCCGGTGACCACGAGGGCGACCATGCCGACGACGTGCCGCGACGCACTGGCCTCGGGCTCGTTGTGCCGGACGTTGACGGTCATGTCGTCGTCGAGGTCGACGGTGCCCCCGGCGCCGGCGGCGGGGACCACCCCGGCGCTCGCGCCCACGGCGACCAGCCGGGAGCCGCGCAGCCGTTCGCGCCGGCCGAACGCGGCCTCGATCGCGAACAGGAACAGGGCGAGCGCGTAGGCCACGATCATGGCGATGATCAGGCCATCGCTGATCGACGCCATGTTCTGGTCGACCGCCGCCTCCGCGGCGTACTGCTGCACCACCGGCTACTCCTTCGTGCCGTCGTCGTCGGCCGCGGGCCGGTCCCGCAGCCGGTCTCGAAGGGCCAGGCCGAGTTCGTGGAACCCCGCGGTCGCGCCGGCTCCTTCGCTCTTGCTCAGCCCGGCGACCTCGACCACCGTACGCCCGTCGTCGCCGGTCCGCGCACGGACCCAGGCCCGGCGCGGCCGCACGAACAGGGTGCAGATGAGGCCGATCACCGCCGCCGAGGCGGCGATGAGCGCGGGCAGCCGCGCGGGGTTGCTGTTGACCTGCATGCTGATGTACTCGCGGTAGCCGGTGAAGGTCACCGCGCCCGCTCCGTCGGGCAGCTCCCAGACGTCGCCCGGCCGCATCTCCGGGGAGGAGCCGACCTCGGTCATGGCGTCGGTGTCGAGCCGGTAGACCGACTGCGAGGTGCCGGAGTCCATGCCGAGGTCGCCGGTGTAGCCGGTGAGCGTCACGACGGGGTCACGCGGAGCGGGGAAGTCGGAGATCAGGGTGCCGTCGGCGGCCTGGGCCGCCGAGGGCACGAACGCTCCGCTGAACCCCAGCTGCTCGCCCCCGGTGTCGGGGACCTTGATGACCCCGTCGGAGGTGAACGTGGCGGTGTCGCGGGGCAGGAACGGCACCGGCTGGTCGAACACCACCTCGCCGTCGGGGCCGGTGACCTCGAACTCGGGCGCGTAGCCGTTGCCGAGCAGGTAGACCTGCACGCCGTCGACCGACAGCGGGTGGTTGACCTGGAGCCGGTGCGTCCCCTCCTCCGCGCCGGGAGCGGCGGTGTAGGAGAGGTCGGCGGTGAAGGAGTCGGCCTGGCCGCTGAGGTCGCCGTCCTCGATGTAGGTGGCCTCGAAGCCGTCGAGGGTGAAGGAGAACGGCTGGAGGTCGGCGGCGTCGACCGCGGTCCCGGGGTAGAACGCGTCGTAGGCCGGGACCGTGTTGGCGAACCCGTTGCCCTCGACCACCAGCATGTTGCCGCGGTAGCCGAGGAACGAGCCGGCGCCCACCGCCACGATCAGCCCCAGCAGCGCGATGTGGAAGACGATGTTGCCGGTCTCGCGCAGGTAGCCGCGCTCGGCGGTGACGGAGTCGGCGTCGGTGTCGGCGCGGTAGCCCTTGAGCAGTGTGCGGGCCTCGGTGAGGACCCGCTCGGGCGGCGCGTCGGTGGTGAAGCGCGCGGAGTAGGGCATCCGGCCCAGGTTGCGCGGGGTCTTGGGCGGGCGGGCGCGCATGGCGCGGTAGTGCGCCGCGGCCCGCGGCAGCACGCAGCCCGTCAGCGAGATGAACAGCAGCAGGTAGATCGCCGCGTACCAGGGCGAGGAGTAGACGTCGAACAGGTAGAACCGGTCGAACCACGGTGCGGTGTCGGGGTTGTCGGTGTAGTAGTTCTGCACCTGCTCGACGCTGACCCCGCGCTGGGGCAGGATCGACCCCGGGATGGCGCCGACCGCCAGCAGGAAGAGCAGGATCAGCGCCGTGCGCATGGAGGTGAGGATCCGCCACGCCCAGCGCGCCCAGCCCGAGGGCGAGAGCCGCGGGAGGTCGGCGGGGGCGTCGGTCGGGGTGTCGGTCCTGGTGGAAGCCACTGCTATATCACCGTCGTGTAGTCGGCCACCCAGCGCTGGATGACGGCCGTGAAGTCGGTCCAGACCCCGGTGACCAGGAGCAGCCCGGTGATCACCAGCATCGCTCCGCCGGCCACCATCACCGCGCGGGAGTGGCGTTTGACCGCGTCGAAGGCGCCCAGCGCGCGGCGGTAGAGGAGCGCCGCCAGAACGAACGGCAGCCCCAGCCCCAGGCAGTAGACCAGGGACAGCAGCGCGCCGCGCCCGGCGCTGCCCTCGGTGAAGGCCAGGGTCTGCACGGCCGCGAGCGTGGGGCCGATGCAGGGGGTCCAGCCCAGGCCGAACAGCGCCCCGAGCATGGGCGCCCCGGCCAGGCCCGCCCGGGGCAGGCGGTGGAACCGGAACTCGCGGGTGAAGCCGGGGACGGCGCCCATGAACGCCAGGCCCAGGACGATGGTCAGGGCGCCCAGGACGCGCTGGATGGGCTCGGTGTAGTCCAGGAGCAGTCCGCCGATGCCGCCGACGAACGACCCGACCGCGACGAACACCGCGGTGAAGCCGGCGATGAACAGCAGGCTCCCCGCGAGCATGGTCCACCGGCGGCCGGCGAGCTCCTCGTCGGCCGAGACGAGGGTGGCGGTGCCTCCGCCGGCCGCCTCCCGCTCCGCGCCGGCCCGGCGGCGCGCGGCGTAATCGGCTCCGCTCATGCCGGTGACGTAGGAGAGGTAGCCGGGCACGAGCGGCAGCACGCAGGGCGACAGGAAGGACACCAGGCCGGCCGCGAAGGCCAGCGGGACGGCGAGCAGCAGCGAGCCCCCGATGACGGTCTCGGCGATCATCACGCGCCGTCGTCCTCGGCGAGGACGGATTCGACCAGGCCGGTGAGCTGGTTGTAGGTGGTCTCGCCGATGACGCGGGCGGCGATCCGGCCCTCGCGGTCGATCACCAGGGTGGTCGGGACCGCCTGTGGCGGAACGGTGTCGCGGAACGCCTGGGAGACCTCGCCGGGCTGGTCGAAGAGGCTGGGGTAGGGGACCTCCTGGGCGTCTTCGAACGCCCGGGCCGCGGTCTCGTTGTCCTTGATGTTGACGCCGAGGAAGTCCAGGCCGGCGTCCTTGTGGTCGTTGTAGACCTCGTCGAGGACGGGTGCCTCGGAGCGGCAGGGGCCGCACCAGCTGGCCCAGAAGTTCAGCACGAGGACGTCGCCGCGGTAGTCGGCGAGGCTGACGGGGTCGCCGTCGAGGGTCTCGCCCTCGATGTCGGGGACGGTGGAGCGGTCGCCGGCGTCGAACTCCGTGGCGGTGCCGTCGCCCTCGATGTAGCGGCTGTCGGCGGTGCTGTTCTCGGATTCGAGCCCCCCGGCACAGCCGGCGGTCAGGGTGACCAGCGCGGTCAGCGCGGCGGCGGCGCGCACGCGGGCGCCCGGTGGACGGCAAGGCATCGCAGGGGTCCTCAAAGAAGGAGGTGAGGCGGGCACGGTGTCATCAACGACAAAGTGTAGTAGATGCCGTGCCGACGTCTCGGCCCCCCTGCGCAACGCGCATCGCGCCTTGTCACGGGCGGGCGGCACCCGGAGGGCGGTGGCGGAGTGGCACCGCCCTCACCGGGTCCGCGCGGTCGAGGTCAGCCGGCCTCGACGAACGCCTCGCGCAGGTAGTCGTGCACGGCACGTTCCGGTACCCGGTACGAGCGGCCCACGCGGATCGCGGGGAGCACACCGGAATGGACCATCCGATAGACGGTCATTTTCGAAACGCGCATGATCGTCGCGACCTCGGCCACGGTCAGGAACCTGACCTCGTCCAGAGGAGCCTTACTCCCACTCATCTTCCGACGCCCTCACTTCCGGACGTGAGCGTAGGGATCCCTGCCTCTGCCTATCGGCACGAGCCGACCCCGTAGCGGCCATTTCTGGGGACTCGCGGCCGCTACGCCCCGTCGCCGTGCCGATGTGTCAATCGGTAACTGCTGACACGTCCTGTTTCAGAGTAGATCCGGGTGCACTCCATTGAAAGGCCGGGTTTGCTGTCGGTGCAGCTACATGAGGGCGGGGGGTCTGGTGAGGTTTAGGGGGTGGGTATAAAAGCGCCGCCGCTGCTCCCGTGACCGCCCAGACCGGCCCGGTGGAGGACGTAGGCCGATAGCGGACGGTAGTCCTCGGCGGTGTATCCGTCGTCCAGCGGGACGGTCGCGAGGAGTTTTCCCTCGTGCTCGGCGAGGAAGAGTGCCGGATCGTTGGAATCGGCGAAGCCGAGGGTGGGCACCCCCGCCTCCCCCGCGGCCCCGGCAAAACCATGATCGGCGATGACCAGCTGCGGCCATGGCTCCTTGCGGTCGGCCAGCTCGGTGAGCGCGGCCCGCATGGCGAAGGGGTGGTGGCTGTGCCGCGGGGACCTGCCGTCCATGACCATGCCGATCCGGTCGCGCCAGACCAGCACCCGGCGGTGCGGCGGTTGCTCGGTGGCGACCTCGTAGGAGTAGCCGGCCGCCGCGGTGACGACCTCGCAGCCGCGCTCCTCCAGTGCGGCGGCCCAGTCGCGGTAGACGTCGGCGAGGTTGCGGGGGTGCCCGGTGGCGAACATGACCCGTTCGCGCCGCTGCGCCGCCTCGGACAGCCGGTCGGCCACGGCCTCCAGCGCGTCGACGGTGCGATCGGGGTCGATGGTGTCGATGCCCCAGAGGTAGGACTCGTCGGCGACCACGCCGCAGCGCTTCGACATCAGCGACAGGACCTCGGAGAACGACCACTCGTGGGCGAAGGTCAGCCCGAACTGGTAGTAGGGGTCCTTGTGGCAGAGCCGCCGGTAGTGCCGGAGATTGTTCTGCCGGGGCGTGTCGACATGCCCGGCGATCCCGGTGCGCACCAGGTGAGCGATGAGTTCCGCGCGCGAAGGCGGCGTCACCGGCGTCCCCCTTCCACTCGCAGACCGTGCTTTCGGGCAGGATGCACCACAAAACGCGGCGCGCCCGCCCGAGCGGTCGTCATACCCTGTTCATACCCGGTTCAACTCTGCGCACGGGTAACGATCGCCGCGATCACGCGCCACCCGGGTCACAGGCTCGGGTCCATGCCGTGGCTGGGGAAGACCGCCCGCCGGGTGGCCTGGATCGCCTGGTCCACGGGGTCGTCGGGGTCGAACCCGGCCTCGAACGGGGTGAAGTCGGGGGTCCGGCCGTCGGTCATGTACAGCGGGGGTACCTCGCCGGTGCGCTCCCGGACGAACCGCCGCCACTCGGCCGGGGTCTCGGCCTGCGGGTCGGTGTCGACCCCGGCGACCTCGGCGAGCAGGTGGGTCCAGGCCCGCGGCACGACCTGCACCAGTTCGTATCCGCCGCCGCCGAGCACCACCCAGCGCCCGCCGGCGGTCTCCTTGGCCAGCCGGTGCAGCGCCTGGTAGGTGCGGCGCTGGCCGTCGAGGCTGAGCGTGAGGTTGGCCAGCGGGTCCAGGGCGTGGGTGTCGGCGCCCTGCTGGGTGACCAGCACCTCGGGCTGGAACTCGGCCAGCAGCGGGGGCACAACGGCATCGAACGCGCGCAGCCAGCGGGCGTCGTCGGTGCCCGCGGGCAGGGCGACGTTGACCGCGTAGCCCTCGGCCGACGGGCCGCCGGTCTCATCGGGGCGGCCGGTGCCGGGGAAGAGGGTCAGCGGGGACTCGTGCAGGCTGATGGTGAGGACGCGGGGGTCGTCGTAGAACATGGTCTGCACACCGTCGCCGTGGTGCACGTCGACGTCGACGTAGGCGACGCGCTTGGCGCCCTGCTCCAGCAGCCACGCGATGGCGAGGGCGGCGTCGTTGTAGACGCAGAACCCCCACGCGTTCCTGGGCATGGCGTGGTGCAGCCCGCCGGCGATGTTGGCCGCGTGCTCGGTCTCGCCGTTCCACACCGCGCGCGCCGCCGCCACCGACGCGCCTGAGACGAGGGCCGCGGCGTCGTGCATGTCGGGGAAGACGGGGTTGTCGGAGGTGCCCAGGCAGTAGGGGGTGTCGGGCTGGAGGGTCTTGCCCGCGCGCTTGACGGCCTCGATGTAGCCCGGGTCGTGGATGAGCCGGAGCAGGTCGTCGGACGCGGCCTCGGCGTCGATGAACTTCACCTGGGGGGCGTCGAAGACCCCGAGCTCGCGGCTGAGCGCCATGGTGAGCTCCACCCGCACCGGGTTGAGCGGGTGTTCGGGGCCGAAGTTGTACGACGTGAGCCCGTCGTTCCAGGCCACGTGGAGCGAACAGCCCATGAGCCCTCCCATCCGGTCGAGTGGCGCGCGAGTGGGGTGGGTCACCCCGCCGCCTGCCGTACACAGTAGCCACAGGCGCGCACATGTTCTCAAACGGGGGCGGGTCCGTGAGCATTCCCCGCGGGGGCCCGGCTCACCCCTCCGAGAGGTCGCGGCTGCGGTCCCGCGCGGCCTCGATGGCGTCGGCGAAGGCGGTCCGCACGCCGTGCCGCTCGAGCTCGCGCACCGCCGCCGCGGTGGTGCCCCCGGGCGAGGTCACGGCCTCGCGCAGGACCACGGGGTGCTCGCCCGAGGAGTCGAGCATGGTGGCGGCGCCGCTGATGGTGCGGGTGACGAGGCGGTGCGCGGTGGTGCGGGTCATGCCCATGGCCACGCCGGCCTCGATCATGGTCTCGGCGATGAAGTAGAAGTAGGCGGGCCCGCTCCCCGAGAGCGCGGTCACGGTGTCCATGTGCCGCTCGGGGACGCGGACGACGTCGCCCACCGCGCGCAGCAGCGCTTCGGCGTGGTCGAGCTGGTCGCCGGTGGTGTGCACGCCGCCGGTGATCGCGGTCATGCCCGCCCCGACCACCGCGGGGGTGTTGGGCATGGCGCGGACCACCGGGATGCCGGCGCCCAGGTGCTTCTCCAGCAGCGACGTGGTGATGCCGGCCGCGATCGAGACGACCAGCGCGCCGGGGCGCAGCTCGGCGGCGATGGTGTCGAGCAGGTCGACCATGTCCTGCGGTTTGATCGCGAGGATCAGCGTGTCGGCCTGCCGCGCCGCCTCGGCGGCCGGTACGACCGTGCTGCCGTACGTCGTGCGCAGCTCCTCGGCCCGGGGGCCGTGGGGTTCGGTGACGAGCAGGCCGGCGGGGTCGTGCCCGGTTGCGAGCAGCCCGGCGAGCAGCGCCTCGCCCATCTTGCCGCCGCCAATGATCGCGATCATCTGATTCCACCTTTCGGACCCTTCCCACGGTAGCGGGGGTGCGGGGGCCCGGCGTACGCGGTGACCAGCGGCGGGTCAGGATCGCGTGGCGACCGCACGGGCGGCAAAGGCGACATTGGCGGGCCGCTCGGCCAGCCGGCGGGCGAGGTAGCCGTACCACTCCCGGCCGAAGGGCACGTAGACGCGCACCCGGGCGCCGGTCGCGGCCAGCCGGCGCTGCTCGTCGGGCCGGACGCCGTAGAGCATCTGGTATTCGAACGCGTCGGGGCCGCGCCCGGTCCGCTCGGCCAGCATGCCCGCGATCCCGATCAGCCGGGGGTCGTGCGTGGCGACCATGGGGTAGGCGTCGCTCTCCATGAGGAAGCGCAGGTGGCGCACGTAGGCGGAGTCGACGTCGCGCGGCGCGGTGTAGGCGGTGGCCGGGTCGGGGGCGTAGGCCCCCTTGCAGAGGCGGATGCGGGCCCCCGAGCCGGCCATGGCGGCGAGGTCGTCGGACGTGCGCCGCAGGTAGGACTGGAGCACGCAGCCGAGGCCGGGGTGGCCGGCGCGCAGCCGCGCCACGATGCGCAGGGTGGCCGGTACCGCCGCGGCGTCCTCCATGTCGACGGTGACGGTCGTGCCGTGCGCGGCGGCGGCCTCGCAGACGCGTCCGATGTTGGCGGCGGCCAGCTCCTCGCCCTCGGGCCCGAGCCCCAGCCCCACCGCGGTCGGCTTGACCGACACCTCGGCCCGCAGGCCCGGCCCGGCCTCGCCGATGCGGTCGAGGAGGGCGAGGTAGGCGCGGGTGGCGGACTCGGCCTGTGCGGGGTGGGCGGTGGCCTCGCCGAGGTGGTCGATGGAGGACGACAGTCCGTCGGCGGCCAGCCGCCGGGCCGCCGCCAGGGCATCGGCCGTGTCCTCACCGGCGACGAACCGGCCGACCAGCCCCCTGGCCGGCCGGGTCCCCGAAACCAGCGCCCGCAGGCGCTCGCTCCCGGCCGCCGCCAGCAGGGTCCGCCGGAGCACCATCGCCCGCCCCTTCCCTCGTCGGGTCGCCTCCTCCGAGGCTACGCCCCGGAGGTCAGCGAGGGGTGGAGCTGTGCCGGTCGTCGTGGGCGCCGGGTGCGGGCAGCACTCCGCGGCGGATGAGGATCTGCTTGCGCACGCGTACGACGATGAACCACAGGAGCAGCAGGGCGACGATCACGACGACGACGTTGCTCAGCACGCCGCTGAACTCCTCCAGCAGCGGCTTGATCGCCGGGCCGAAGGCGAAGCCCAGGCCGATCCAGATGCTGTTCCACACCGCGCTGCCGACGGTGGTGTAGAGCGAGAACTTCCAGAACGACATGCGCTCGATGCCCGCGGGGATCGAGATGAAGCTGCGCACCATCGGCACGCAGCGGCCGACCAGGACCGCGATGCCGCCCCAGCGCGAGAACACGCGCTCGGCCTTGTAGAAGTCCTCGACCTCCAGCAGCGGGGTCTTCTCGACGATCCAGCGGGTCCGGTCCCGGCCCAGGAGCGCGCCCAGGAAGTAGAAGCCCCAGGCGCCGACCAGCGCGCCGATGGTGGCCGCCAGGATGGCCAGCCAGACGTTCATGTGCCCCTCGTAGGCGAGGAACCCCGCGCCCGGGAGGACGGCTTCGCTCGGCATGGGGGGGAAGAAGGTCTCGATGAGCAGGGCCAGGCCCACGCCGACCTCGCCGAGGTCGGTCATGAGTTGCAGGACCCAGCCGATGAAGCCCTCGTACCCTTCGGAGGGGTCGATGGGCGCGTCGGCGCCGGGCGAGAGCGGCAGGAGCCGGAGAGGATTCATGTCGTCTGTCGTTCTTTCCGCAGCCGAAAGGGGGTCGTGGGACGCGCGCCGGAGTGCGGCCATCGGTCACCGAAGGGTGTGCGGTCGCGGCCGCGGTGTGCCCGAGAGCAGCGGCCCGATGCGTCCTCGCCCGTCCAGCCTACGTTGTCGGCGGCGCCGCAGGGTCGATCAGCGCGCCCAGGGCGGGGGCGTACGCGCGCACGACGTCCTCGTGGCCGGCCGAGGCGACGGGTTCGATGCGGAGCACGTAGCGCAGCATGATCAGGCCGATGAGCTGCGACGCGGCGGCGGTGGCCCGGATCGGCGGCACCTCCAGCTCGGTCGACACCTGGTGCACCACGACGTCGCTCAGGAAGTCGCGGACCACCTGGCCGGCGCGGTCGTCGCCGACCGCCGACCGGATCAGCCCGGCCATCGTGGCCCGCATATCGGGGGTGTCCCACACGCGCAGCAGGGTCCGCAGGACGGAGGCCGCGCGGTCCGCGCCGGCCTGGGCGAGGGCCTCGCGGAGCACGGTCGCCGGGTTGTAGGGCAGCCGCATGGCCTCGACGAAGACGTCTTCCTTGCTGCCGAAGAAGTGGTGCACCAGAGCGGGGTCGACGCCGGCACCGCGGGCGATGCCGCGGATCGTGGTGCCGCCGAACCCCAGCTCCGCGAACTGCTCGCGGGCGGTGCTCAGGATCTGGTCCCGGGTCCGCGTCGTCCCGGGGCGGCGTCCGGTACGTGCCATGGCGGCTAGGGGCGGGGGTCGCCGGAGACGGTGCCGTCGGCGCCGACGGAGAACCGCCGCTGCGGCACGGCCTGCGCGCGGGCCCCCGCGGCGAAGTGCAGCCGGGTGAACGCCAGCGCCTCGGCGAGTTCGAGCTGGCGGGCCTCGCGGTCGGCGGCCTTGCGGGTGCTGACCTCCAGCACGATCTGCCCCTCGTAGCCGGTGGACGCCAGGTGCTCCAGCAGCTCGGCGCAGGGCTGGCCGCCCCGGCCGGGGATCAGGTGCTCGTCGAGGTTCTGGCCGCCGGTGCCGTCGGCCATGTGCACGTGGGAGAGCCGGCCGCCCAGCTTGCGGGCCATGTCCATGGCGTCGGAGCGCGACATGGCGGTGTGGGAGAGGTCCAGGGTGACATCGGGGTAGTCGCGGTCGAGCGGGTTCCAGCTCGGGGCGTAGGGCACGACCTCCCTGTCGCGCATGTGCACCGGGTACATGTTCTCGACGGCGAAGACGACGTCGGTCTCGTCCTGCATGCGGGCGATGCCGTTCTCGAACTCCCGTGCGTATTCGCGCTGCCAGCGGAACGCCGGGTGGACGACAATCGTTTTGGCCCCGAGGGCCTCGGCCATCTCCTTGGAGCGGATGAGCTTGCCCCACGGATCACGCCCCCAGACACGCTGGGTGATGATGAGGCACGGTGAGTGCACGGCGAGGATCGGGATCCCGTGGTAGTCGGACAGCCGCCGGAGCATCTCGATGTCCTGGCTGACGGGATCGGAGGAGACCAGGACCTCGATGCCGTCGTAGCCGAGGCGGGCGGCGATCTCGAAGGCCGCCGGGGTCTTCTCAGGGTAGACCGACGCCGTCGAGAGCACGACGGGCGCGTCTGGAACCTGGATGGCGCTCACTCCATCAACACTATGCGGTATGGGGGCGAGTTGGCCCACCCCGCGCGCAAGCGGGGTGGTCCCCGGCCTATCCTTCGGCGGGTGACGGCAGCGATCCCGGGGGCGGTCCCCAGCCCCAACATCTGGAACACCCCGCAGGTCTACGAGCTGGAGAACGAGGCCGTCGACCCCGACGGCGTGATCGAGGCGGCGATGGCCGGCATCCGGACGCGCTCCGGCGCCCACGTGCTGGACATCGGCTGCGGGACCGGCTACCACCTGCCGCTGTTCGCCGAGGACGCGCTGCGGGTCACGGGCGTGGAGCCGCACCCGGTGCTGGCGTCCGCAGCGCGGGCGCGCACGCACGGGCTGGCGAATGTGACCGTGCACACGGGGGTGGCGCAGCGGCTGCCGGTGCCCGACGCCTCCGTGGAGGTCGCGCACGCCCGCTGGGCCTACTTCTTCGGACCCGGCTGCGAACCCGGCCTGGCCGAGCTCGACCGCGTGATGCGGCGCGGCGGGGTGGCGTTCGTCATCGACAACGACGCCACGCGCTCGACGTTCGGCGGGTGGTTCCGCAGCTTCCTGCCCGCCTACGACCCGGCGGCGGTCGAGCGGTTCTGGGCCGCGCGGGGGTTCCGGCGGGAGGCCCTGACCATGCGCTGGCTGTTCCCGCGGCGCGCCGATTTCGAGGCCGTGGTGCGGATCGAGTTCACCCCCGCCCTCGCGGACCGGATCATCGCCGGCCACGAGGGACTGGAGGTGGACTACGCCGTGAACCTGTGGTGGCGCAGGTACTGAGCGGGGTCAGGCCAGCGGGGCGGAGTCGCCGCCGCCCAGCGCGGTGACCACGCGCGCGCCGACCTCGGCCATGCCGTCGGCGTTGGGGTGCACCGGTGCGGCCGGCTGCGAGGGGAAGATGCCCTCGACCCACTTGTCGGCGCGGTCGGCGCAGACGTCGTGCCCGCGCTCGAAGGCGTCGACGAAGACGGCCCCGGCGTCGGCGGCCTCCTCGGCGATGGCGGCGTTGAGGTCGGTCTGCGCGCCGTCGAGGTAGGCGACGTCCCCGCCCGCGATCGGCACCTCGGGCCAGCAGCCGCCGGATTCGGGCAGGATCTGGAGGTAGCCCACGACCGCGACGGTGGCGTCGGGGCTGCGCTCGCGGACGCCGTCGAGCACCCCGGCGACACGCGCCGCGGTGTCGTCGACCCGGGAGGCGAGTTCGTCGCCGTCGCGGGTGTAGTACTCGGCGCAGGGGTCGCCCTTGGGGTCGGTGGCGCTCAGCGCGGCGCACTTGAGCAGGATCTCGATGAACCCGAAGTCGTTGCCGCCGATCTGGAGGGTGACCAGGGTGGTGTCGGGGGTCAGGGCGTCGAACTGGGCCGGGTTGTCGGGCCCGGGGAACCGCTGCGGGGCGGTCATGTCGCCGGTGACGGCGCCCGAGCAGCTGACGTCGGTGAAATCGGTCGCGCCGAGGGCCTCGGCCACGAGACTGGGGTAGTTGGCGCCGGAGCGCAGGCACAGGACCGGATCGCCGGTCCGCGGGGGCACGAGCGGGCCCGCTGTGAAGGAGTCGCCCAGCGCCACATAGCGGTCGGCGAGCCCGTCCGTGGCGGCGTGGGCGGGGGACGCCGCCAGGCTGAGCACGCCGGCGAAGCCGAGTGCGGCGGCGGTGAGACGACGGGCGGGGGTCCTCGGCGGCACGCGGCGCTCCTCGGCTGGGGGGACGTACTGCTGCCTCGAATGTGACCGGCGGGTAACCCGCGGTCAACACAGGAGGCCGGTTCCGGCCATGGACTTGACGCACATGGATGCATACGCACAGTAATCATCATCGATGGGAAAGTCCACCCGCCGCCCGGCTCGGGGACCCGGCCGTCACCGCCAGCCGCTAGCGTGCACCCATGGCCAAGGCTGCGAAGACCACGTTCCGCTGCGCCGAATGCGGCTGGACCACGTTCAAATGGGCCGGGCGCTGCGGCGAGTGCCAGGCGTGGGGCACGGTCGAGGAGTCCGGCGCGCCCACCTCAACGGTGATCGCGCCCGCGCGGGTGCGCACCCCGGCGCGCCCGATCACCGAGATCGACGTCGAGACCGCCCACGCCATCCCCACCGGGCTCGACGAGCTCGACCGCGTTCTGGGCGGCGGGGTGGTCCCCGGCGGGGTCATGCTGCTCGCCGGCGAGCCCGGGGTGGGCAAGTCCACCCTGCTGCTGGAGGTCGCCGCGCTGTGCGCCGACTCCGGGCCGGTCCTCTATGTCACCGGCGAGGAGTCCACCGGGCAGGTCCGGCTGCGGGCCGAGCGCCTGGGCGCGCTGTCCCCGAAGCTCTACCTCGCCGCCGAGACCTCCGTCGCGTCCCTGGTCAGCCACGTCGACAGCGTGGCGCCGGGGCTGCTGATCGTCGACTCCGTGCAGACCATGAGCTCCCCCGACGTCAGCGGGGTCCCCGGCGGGGTCACCCAGGTGCGCGAGGTCGCCGGCGCGCTGATCCGGCTCGCCAAGGAACGGGGCATCGCCACCGTGCTGGTCGGGCACGTCACCAAGGACGGCTCGATCGCGGGACCCCGGCTGCTGGAACACCTGGTCGACGTCGTCCTCCAGTTCGAGGGCGACCGCCACTCCCAGCTCCGGCTGCTGCGCGCCGTCAAGAACCGCTACGGCCCCACCGACGAGATCGGCTGCTTCGAGCTGAGCGATTCCGGCATCATCGGCCTGCCCGACCCCAGCGGCCTGTTCCTGACCCGCCGCAACGAGCCCGTGCCCGGCACCTGCGTGACCGTCACCCTCGAAGGCCGCCGCCCCCTGATCGCCGAGGTGCAGGCGCTGGTGGCCACGACCAACATGCCGCAGCCGCGGCGGGCCACATCAGGGCTCGACACCGCGCGGGTCAACATGGTCATGGCGGTGCTGGAGCGGCGGGCGCGCGTGCGCATCGCCAACGCCGACGTCTACGCCTCCACCGTGGGCGGCGTCCGGCTGGGCGAGCCCTCGGTCGACCTCGCCCTGGCGCTGGCGGTCGCCGGCTCGGTCCGCGACGACCCCCTGCCGAAGGGGCTGGTCGCCATCGGCGAGGTCGGCCTGGCCGGCGACGTCCGGGCGGTCAGCGGCGTGCAGCGCCGCCTGGCCGAGGCCCAGCGGCTCGGGTTCACCCGCGCGATCGTCCCCGTCCACAGCGAGGACCCCGTCCCCGGCATCGAGGTCATCGGGGTCGACGACGTCGGCGGCGCGCTGCGGGCCGCGTTCCCCGCACAGCAGCGCAGCGGGGCCTAGTTCAACCGGAAGACCGCGGGCTCCGCACCGCCGTCGTAGTCGCTGTGCAGCGTGGCGACGTAGGTCCCCGGACGGTCGGCGTCGACCTCGGCGTCACGGCAGTCCGTCCAGGAGCGCTTGCGGTCCCAGGTGAAGGTGGCGGTGTGCGCGACGCCGCGCCGCACCCGCACGTCGTCGGAGGCGTCGCCCTCGACGCAGTCGGCGGTCGAGAAGATGCGGTCGTCGCCCGACGTGACCCGGACCTCCATGCCGGCCGGGCCGGTGTCGACCGTGCAGGTCTGCTCGCCGGTGTTGACGATGCTCAGCTCCAGCTCGGGTTCGGCGTCCCAGGCGTAGTCGTCGCGGTCGGTGTCGACGGTGACCACGATGTCCTGAGGGCGGCACGGGTCGCTGTCGCGCTCGGGCGCGGGCACCTCGGCGCCGGCCGCCCCGGAGCCGCCGTCCGAAGCGCCGTCCCCGTCCCCGGCGGCGTCGCCCTCTTGGGCGGCGCCGTCCTCCCCGGCGTCACCCGACGGGCTGGGGCCGTCGCCGGGCGACGGCGAGGGTGGGACACTGGGCGCGGAGGACGAGGGTCCGGCCGACGGCGACGCCTCGGGCGCGGGATCCGCGCCTTCGCCCGACGCCTGCTCGATGTCCGATGACGACGAACGCGTGCACGCATATGTGATGAGCGCCACAATAACGAGGAGTCCCAGCAGCACGAAGACGCGCCGCTTCCAATATGTTTCAGGGCTCACGGGTCGTGGTTGCCCGGCACTTGACGCCATGGGGCGTAGTATTGCGGGTTTCCCGGCGCGGCACCTACTCAACCCGCCGATCTCCACACCGATTGAACATGAACGACAACCCCTACAGCACAGCCGTTCTCGCCTGGTATCAGGCCAATGCTCGCGACCTGCCCTGGCGCCATGACGACGCCTCCCCCTGGTCGGTACTGGTCAGCGAGATCATGCTCCAGCAGACCCCGGTGGTGCGCGTGCTGCCCGCGTGGGCGGCCTGGATGGAGCGCTGGCCGACCCCCGCCGATCTCGCCGCGGCCCCCTCCGGCGACGCCGTGCGCATGTGGAACCGGCTCGGCTATCCGCGGCGCGCGCTCAACCTGCACGCGTGCGCGCGCACGATCGTGGAGCGGCACGGCGGCGAGGTCCCCGACTCCCACACCGACCTGCTGGCGCTCCCGGGCGTGGGCCCCTACACCGCGGCGGCGGTGGCCAGCTTCGCCTACGGCCAGCGGCACGCGATCCTCGACACCAACGTGCGCCGGGTCCTGGCCCGCACGGTCACCGGCGTGCAGTACCCCCCTAAGGCGCAGACCCGCGCCGAGGTCGCGCTCGCCGAGGCGCTGCTGCCGGCCGAGGCGTCCGTGGCCGCCCGCTGGGGCGTGGCGGTGATGGAGCTGGGCGCGCTGGTGTGCACCGCCCGGTCGCCGGCCTGCGGTGAGTGCCCGATCTCCGGCGACTGCGCCTGGCGGGCGGCGGGCCGGCCCGCGCACGACGGTCCGCCGCGGCGCGGGCAGACCTACGCCGGCACCGACCGCCAGGTCCGCGGAAAGCTGCTGGCCGTGCTGCGGGACGCCTCGGGACCGGTGCCCAAGGCCGCCCTCGACGCCGTGTGGGACGAGCCCGTGCAGCGCGAGCGGGCGCTCGACGCGCTGGTGGCCGACGGCCTGGTCGACCCGCTGGACGACGGCCGCTACGCGCTTCCGCGCTAGGCCGGTGCGCAACGGACGCGGCCGGTTCAGCCGGTGACGGGCTCGCCGACCATGCCGGAGCAGGGGGCTCCGGGTTCGGGGGTCTGCGCGCCCTGTTCGTAGGTGCTCAGGAACGCGTCGATCCGGGGGTCGTCGGCGGACTCCAGGACGAGCTGCTTGCCCCACGCCGACAGCACGACCGGGCCGGGCAGGCCGTCGATCGGGCTGACGATCAGGTAGGAGCCGGCGGAGTGGAGGCCGCGCACCCGCTCCAGGTCGGCGGCCGGCAGGCCGGGGTCGTGGGCGATCCAGACGGCGCCGTGCTCCAGTGAGTGCACGGCGTTCTCGGCGGGCACCTCGGCGTCGTAGACGCCGCAGTTGAGCCATTCGGAGGCGTGCGGGCCGCCGGCGGGCGGGTGCTGGGGGTAGTCGACGGGGTCGTCGGTGTGGTCCGCGGAGAGGCCGGAGAAGGTCTGCACGCCGTCGATGTCGCCGGGTTCGGCGTAGGCGTCGGGCACGACGGACGGGGGCCGGGTCATGACGGGCTCACGCACGTACACGTAGTAGTAGGCGGCCGCGCCTCCGCCGCCGAGCAGCACCAGGGACGCGAGGACGACCCCGCCGACGATCCAGGGCAGCACGCTGTTGCGGCGGCGCGGCGGCGGTCCGTAGGGCGGCGCTCCGGGGAACGGGGGCGGTGCCTGGTGCCCGTGCGCCGGGGGCTGCTGCGGCCATGGTCCGGGGGCGCCGGGGCCGGGGGGCTGGGGAGGGTTGGCCACGGGGGCACCCTATCGGCCGGATGGCGGGGGCCGGAAGCGGTGCAAGGGCGGCCCCGGAGGGGGCCGCCCTTTTCAGCGCTGCGGCGGGGATGCGGTGGAGGCGGTGCTATTCCTTGCCCGCGGAGCCGGCTTCGGCCGCGGCGGTCTCCAACACCGCATCAGGCTTAGGCACACCAGCGAACGTGAACGCCGCCTCCGCACCCTCACCCTCCACATCGATCACCACGATCTGACCCGCACGCAACTC
>NZ_JBHSFQ010000054.1:0-23362 GCF_042653925.1 Nocardiopsis mangrovi | reverse complement strand
CGCGACTGGATCGCCACCTGGAACGAGAACCCCCGGCCCTTCGTATGGACGAAGAGCGCCGAGGAGATCCTCACATCCCTAACCAAATATATGTCGAAAATTTCAGACGCAGGACACTAGGTGTACTTGGTCATGACGTTGGTGACAGTCGGCTGATCGGGGGAAGGCCGCCGAGTGCGGTGTGGGGGCGGGCCGGCCACCGGTGGCAGCACTGGCGGGAGACGCCCGTCTCGGCGGCGACGTGGGCGACAGGGCGGTCGTGGGTGCGGACGCGCTGGACGAGCAGCATCCGCCCGTGGACGGTCGGCCGTGCATCAGCGTGGGCCATGAAGACCTCCAGCTGGTGAAGTTCGCATCTCCACCGCGCTGGAGGTCTTCTCGTTGATCAACGACCACGGCCGGTGTGTCACCGACCTTGCGGCCGAGTACAGCTAGGCGCAGCGGCGGGCGGGCGGCTCCCGGCGCGCCCGCCGGAAGCGGCGGCGACGGCCGCGGGCGCCGCCCCGCCACCGGTGCCGCGCGCGGCCGTTCAGCTGAAGCGGCCGTAGGTCCCGCGGTGGTAGAGGAGCGGGCGCGCGGCGTCGCCGCCGAGCTCGCCCCCGACCTCGGCGGCGGCCACCCGGCCGACCACGAGCCAGTGGTCGCCCACGGCCATCAGGTCGTGGCGCAGGCACAGGATGTGCACCGCCGCGCCCTCGATCAGGGGGAGCCCTTCGGCGCCGCGGCGCCACCGCGTCGGGGCGGCGAAGCGGTCGGCGCCCCGGGCGGCGAACCGCGCGGCGACGTCGCGCTGGTCCTCGGCCAGCACGTTGACCGCGAACGACGCCGAGTCGCGGATGCCCGGCCAACTGCCCGACCCGGAGTCGATGTAGAACGACACCAGCGGGGGATCCAGGCTGACGCTGGTGAAGGACGTCGCGGTCACCCCGACCGGTCCCGCCGGCCCGGCGGCGGTCACGACCACGACACCCGCCGCGTGCCCGCCCAGTGCCCGCCGGAACCGGTCGGCCCCGACCCCGGTGTCGCGCGGCAGCCGCTCGGTCGCGTCCTCCGGGGCGCCGGCGGCGCCCTCGCGAGGATCCGTCGCGCCGCCCGAGGGGTCGGCCGCTCCGTCCGTGGCCGTCGCAGGTGTCCGCACGCACGCCTCCATTCGCCTGGCGGTCGGCGGCGGCCGACCGGTCCCGGTCCATGCCAAGGACAGCCGGTGCCGCGCGGGCCCTATTCCCCGGCGCGCGCCGCCGGGCCCGCCCTCGCGGCGCGACGCTCGTCACAGCATGGCCGGGTCCGGCCAGCCGGGGTCACGCCCGTTGCCCGCTCCGTCGCCGTGTGTGACCGTTGCCGTGGCGTGCCGCCCCGCCGGAGGAGGCAGCCCATGAGCGCCGGCCAGATGTGGATGCTCATCGGGTTGGGCGTCTTCCACGGTGCAAACCCGGCGATGGGATGGCTGCTGGCGACCGCGCGCGGGCTCCAGGCGGGCGGCCGGGCCGCGCTCCTGCGCTCGCTGCCCGTCCTGGCGGCCGGCCACGCCGTGTCGGTGGCGGCCGTCGCGGTGACCTTCACGGCGACCGGGTCGGTGGTGGCCTCGCGCTGGTTCCCCGTCGCCGGAGGGGTGGGTGTGGCGGCAGCGGGGGCGGCGCTCCTGCTGTCCCGGCACCGCGTCCGCCGGCCCGACGCCGGGATGCCGCTGTGGCGGCTGGGCTGGTGGTCGTTCGTCATGGCGTCGCTGCACGGGGCCGGGCTGATGCTGCTGCCGGTGCTGGCGGGCGACCTGTCCGCCGCGCACGCCCCGGCCGCGGGCGGCGCGGGCGCAGCGGGGCACGGGCACGGCGCACCCGTGTCCGCCCCGGTCCCCGCGGCGCCGGCGTCCGCGGCGGGGGCCGGGTTCTCGGGGGTCTCCGACATCACCCTGCTCGGTATGGCGGCCGCCGGCGTGCACACGGCGGCGATGCTCGCGGCGGCGGGGGTGCTGGCGCTGCTGGCCTACGACTTCCTCGGCGTGCACGCGCTGCGCAGGGGCTGGGTGGCGCTGGACCGCGTCTGGCCGCTGGCCCTCATCGCCGGCGGCCTGTTCACCGTCTGGACGGCGGTGTGACCGGGCGCCGGGCCACCCGGCGCGCCCGCCGTGCCGCGCGGCACGGCGGGCGCGAGTGAGCCCGAGGGGCGCCGGCGCCGGCCGGGGCGCCCCTCGGGCTCGGTCAGGGGCGGCGGGCCGCTCAGCCGGCGAAGCCGGCGGTGATGGAGGTGAACTCCCACTCCTGCTGGTCGATGCCCCCGCAGGAGTCGGTGGGGGTGGCGCAGGGGCGGTCCCGGTTGACCGACCAGAACGTGAAGCGCGACATGCCGTTGGCCTGCGCGAAGTCGCGCATCTGGGTGTAGGCCGCGGCGGTGACGGTCTCCCCCTGGTCGGTGATGCCGTTCATGCTGCTGATGCCCTGCATGGCGTAGGCCTCGGCGGAGGAGATCCCGTAGGCCGAGGAGATGACCTCGTTCAGCCCCTCCGACGCCTGCTGGGTCGCCCCGGCCATGTCGGATCCGCCGCCGAAGTTGAACGGCATGATCGTCCAGTTGTCCACGCCCGCGTCGGTCTCGGCCGCGCGGGTGATCAGCCGCTCGCCCCAGGAGTTGGGGCCCTCGACCGCGGTGCCCAGGGTCATGGCCACGTGCAGGTCGGGGTTGGCGTCCTTGAGGATCCGGACCGCGCCGAGGACGCGGTCCTGGGTGGCCTCGTTCTCGATCTCGGTGGACTCGATGTCGATGTCGATGGCCGCCAGGTCGTAGGCGTCGACCACCTGCTGGTAGGCGGCGGCCAGCGACTCCGAGTCCGAGCACGCCTCGCCGAGCTTGTTGCCGCTCCAGCCGCCGATGGAGGGGATGACGTCCCCGCCGGCGGCCCGGATCGCGGCGATGCGGTCGGCGTCGGCGCCGTCGAGGGGCCGGGTGCCGTCCCAGGCGGGCGAGCACCCGCCGTCGGAGAGGATGAAGGCCAGGGTGAACCACTGCACCCCGGTCTGCTGCATGAGCTGGGCGGCGTCGGGCGGATTGCCCCAGCCGTAGTAGAGGTAGGGCGCCGCGCCCATGGCAGAGGGGTCGGCGGCACTGTCGTTGGCGACGATGGGGGCGGGCTCCTCCGCTTCGGCGGAGGCGGCGCCCGGAGCCGCCCACAGCCCCAAGGGCAGCAGGGCGGCGGCGGTCAGCGCGGTCAGAGTGCGTGATCTCATCGGTGGGTCTCCACGTTCGTGAGCGGGATGGAGAGCAAGGGGGCAGGTGCACCTTTGAGTGGGCGGCCGCTGCGAAAAAGTGGAATTGGAAACAATGTTTCGCATTGGCGTGGGGGCGACGCTAGCCGTCCCGGGGGCCCGCGGTCAACCCGTTGTCACCGGCTTTCCGCTCCGCGTGAGCGGTCGGGGGCACCCGGCCGGTGCGGCTAGAGTCCGGCCTATGAGCGCGAGAACGGGTCGTATACGCGGGTGCACGGTGACACTGGCGGTTCTGGCGGTCCTCGCCGCGGGGGCCTACCTCGCGATCCCCCGGATCCTGGACCGGGTGGGCGTGAGCATCGACGCGACCGCGCTGCCGTGGGGGCCGCCCTGCTCCGTGCAGACGGGAGCCGGCGAGGACGGCCCGTCCGTGGGCCTGTCGGTCGCGGACGCACAGCGGGCGACGACGGCGGTCGCCCTGGAGGCCCTCGGCGGTGCGGCCCCCGACACCTCCGGGATCGACCCCGCGGCACTGGACCGGCTGCGCGAAGGGCCGGCCGACGACGCCGGCCCCAGCCTGAGCTGCCGGGCCGCGGCGGCCGACGGCCTCGAAGCCGAAGACCTCACCCCCTCCGGCCTGACCCCGCGCGCCGAGGCCGTGCGCACCGCCATGGCCGAGGTCTTCGGCGAGCAGAGCCTCGGCGGGTTCGAGCCCGGGGGCGTCGACGCCGGGCACGGCAGCGACTCCGCGCACTACGACGGCCGCGCGGTCGACGTCTTCTACCGCCCTGTCAGCGAGGAGAACCGCCGCGAGGGCTGGCTGCTGGCCCACTGGCTGGTCGCCCACGCCGAAGAGCTCCGCATCGCCAACGTCATCTTCGACGACCGCATCTGGAGCGTCCGCGGCTCCGCGGGCGGATGGTGGCCCTACCGGTCCCCCGACCCCGACAACGAGATCCTGCGCCACCTGGACCACGTCCACGTGGACGTCCAGCGCGGCGGGGCCTGAGACCGGGCGCGGCCCCGCCACGGGGCGAACGCCTGGCCCCGGGGTTCCGCGGTCGCTAGGTTGGGGCCGTGCCTGATATCGATGCTGATTTCCTCGCCCTGCCGCTGCGCGGGCTGGCCGGCGCGGCGCTGCAGCGCGCCCGCGACCTCGGCGCCGAGCACGCCGACTTCCGGCTGGAACGCGTCCGCGGCCAGCGCCTGTCCCTCGTCGACGGCTCCGTGGAGTCGGCCTCCGACACCGACACCCTCGGGTTCGCGGTGCGGGTGGTCCACAACGGGGTCTGGGGGTTCGCCGCCGGAACCGACCTGACCCCCGATGCCGCCGCCGAGGTGGCCGGCCGGGCCGTGGACGTCGCGACCGTGGCGGCGGCCGTCACCACCGAGCGCGTCGAGCTCGCCCCCGAGCCGGCCCACCCCGACCGCACCTGGGTGTCGGCCTACGAGGTGGACCCCTTCGAGGTCACCGACCGGGAGAAGACCGCGCTGCTGGCGGCCTGGTCGCGGCGCATGCTGGAGGACGCGCGGGTCGACCACGTCGACGCGGCCCTGTGGCTGGCCAAGGAGCAGAAGTTCTACGCCGACACCGCCGGCACGACCACCACCCAGCAGCGGGTGCGCATCGCGCCGTCGCTGGAGGTCATGGCGACCCGCGACGGCCGGCTCGACAGCATGCGCACCCTCACGCCCCCGGCCGGGCGGGGATGGGAGCACATGCAGGTCGTCGAGCCGGAGCTCGACGACCTGCCGGCGCTGCTCGCCGAGAAACTGGCCGCGCCCAGCGTCGAGCCCGGCAGCTACGACCTGGTGATCGACCCGTCCAACCTGTGGCTGGCGATCCACGAGTCGATCGGCCACGCCACCGAACTCGACCGCGTCCTGGGCTACGAGGCCGCCTACGCCGGCACGTCGTTCGCCACCGTGGACGGGCTCGGGTCGCTCCGGTACGGCTCGCCGATCATGAACGTCACCGGCGACCGCACGGTCGAGAACGGCCTGGCCACCATCGGCTTCGACGACGAGGGCGTGGCGACGACCTCCTTCGACATCGTCCGCGACGGCGTGCTCGTGGGCTATCAGCGCGACCGGCGCATCTCGCGGCTCCAGGGCGACGACTCCTCCAACGGGTGCGCGTTCGCCGACTCCCCGGCGACCATGCCGATCCAGCGCATGGCCAACGTGTCGCTGGCCGCGGCCCCCGATGGCCCCTCCACCGAGGAGCTGATCTCCCGGGTCGAGAACGGGATCCACATCGTCGGCGACCGCAGCTGGTCGATCGACATGCAGCGCTACAACTTCCAGTTCACCGGGCAGCGCTTCTACCGGATCCAGGACGGGCGCGTCACGGGCATGCTGCGCGATGTCGCCTACCAGGCCACCACGACCGACTTCTGGCGGTCGATGGCGGCGGTGGGCGGCCCCCAGACCTACGTGCTCGGCGGCACCTTCATGTGCGGCAAGGGCCAGCCCGGCCAGGTGGCGGCGGTCAGCCACGGCTGCCCCAGCGCGCTGTTCACCGGCGTGCGGATCCTCAACACGGTTCAGGAGGCCGGAAAATGAGCCAGTCGACCCCGCAGGCGGTCGTCGAGCGCGCGCTGGAGCTGTCGCGCGCCGATGCCTGCATGGTGCTGGTGGAGGAGACGAGCACGGCCAACCTGCGCT
The DNA here is from genome assembly GCF_042653925.1 of Nocardiopsis mangrovi. Taxonomy (NCBI): domain Bacteria; kingdom Bacillati; phylum Actinomycetota; class Actinomycetes; order Streptosporangiales; family Nocardiopsidaceae; genus Nocardiopsis; species Nocardiopsis mangrovi. Next base: position 17,498 of record NZ_JBHSFQ010000054.1, on the reverse strand, counting down.
GGGCCGGCAACTCCCTGACGACCAATGGCGTCACCCGCGGCCGCACCGTCACGGTGGTCGCGCTGGCCGGCCAGGGCGACGCGGTCTCCGTGGGTGTCAGGGCGCGCAGCGGACTGCGCGACGACGAACTCCCCGACCTCGTGGCCGCGGCCGAGGCGGCCGCCGCCGAGGCGACGCCGCTCGCCGACGCACGCCCGCTCGCCGAACCCGCCGCGGCCGGTTCGGGCGGCTCCTGGGACGCCCCGGCCGCCGCCACCGACATCTCGGTGTTCGGCGACTTCGCCCCGGGCCTGGGCCGGGCCTTCTCGGCGTCGGCCGCGGCGGGCCGCGCCCTCTACGGCTACGCCGAACACGGCGTGACCTCCACGTTCTACGGCAGCTCCACGGGCGTGCGGCTGCGCCACGACCAGCCCACGGGCACCGTCGAGCTGAACGCGAAGTCCCCGGCGTCGGAGAACGGGGGCCATTCGGCGTGGGTCGGCCGCGCCACCCGCGACTTCACCGACATCGACATGGGGGCGCTCCAGGCGGAGCTGGACCGGCGGATGGAGTGGGCCACGCGCCGGGTGGACCTGCCCGCGGGGCGCTACGAAACGCTCCTGCCGCCGACCGCCGTCGCCGACATGCTCGTGAACATGTACTGGAGCATGGGCGCCGACGACGCCGCGGAGGGCCGCACGGTCTTCTCCGGCCCCGAGGGCGGCACCCGGCTGGGCGAGCGGCTGGCGCGGCTGCCCCTGACCCTGTACAGCGACCCGGCCGAGCCCGGCCTGGAGTGCACGCCGTTCGTGCTCGCCGACGGGCCGGGGCGAGACATCACCGCTTTCGACAACGGCCTGCCGCTGCGGCGCACCGAATGGCTGTCGGCGGGCGAACTGTCGGCGCTGGCCCAGACCCGCGCCTCGGCGGAGCGGACCGGGCTGCCCATGACCGGGCGGATCGACAACCTGGTCCTGGAGGAGAGCGGGGCGACCGCGACGCTGGACGACATGGTCGCCCGCACCGAGCGCGGGCTGCTGGTCACCTGCCTGTGGTACATCCGGCAGGTCGACCCGCAGTCCCTGCTGCTGACCGGGCTGACGCGCGACGGCGTGTACCTCGTCGAGGACGGGCGCGTCACCGGGGCGGTGAACAACTTCCGGTTCAACGAGTCGCCGGTGTCGCTGCTGGAGCGCGCCACCGAGGCCGGCGCCGCGATCCCGGCGCTCTCCCGCGAGCTGGGCGACTACTTCCCGCGGACGGCCATGCCGCCGCTGCGGATCCCGGACTTCAACATGTCCACGGTCAGCCAGGCCTCGTGACCCGTGCCCGCGCGGGCCCCGGGCGGCGGCCCGGTGCCCGCGCGGCTGGGACGGGAGTGCAGCGTGGGTCACGGCTCCCCCAGCCGGAAGCCGACTTTGAGGCCGACCTGGAAGTGGGCGATCCCACCTTTGTCGAGCCGGCCGCGGACCTCGGTGACCTCGAACCAGTCGAGGCCGCGCAGGGTGGCCGAGGCCCGCTCGATGCCGTTGCGGACGGCCTGCTCGATTCCATCGGGCGACGATCCGACGATCTCGGTGACGCGATAGGTGTGGTCGGACATGGCGCGGTCCCCTTCCCTGGCGTGTCCAAGGCCACTTCCCGCGCCGTGCCGCGCCAACCGCCGCAGGTCGCGCCGGGGGGCGTGAGGGAGGGATCGGCGGTGGTCGGCGACTTTGCGCGGGCATGGGATGATGCCGGTGTGAGAAGTGGCGGGGGACGCCTGATTTCTGGGATTTCAGGACCATTGACCCCGCTTACCCGCCGACCCTGCCGAGATCACGTCGTAACAGACTCTTGACGTACCGGGGGGAGTGTCGGTGTACATTGGGATTCAGCGCTTCGGTCCCCCGTCGAAGCGCTGGGCCGGTGTTTCGAGCCCCCGTCGAAACACCGTGCGCGACGTCGGGTGGTTTGCCCCCGTAGCCACCCGACGTCGCTTTTTCTTCTGTGGCGCCGCCCGCGGGCTTTCCGTGGAGGCGACCGCACCCGGCGACCTCAAGGGCGATCATTGCCAAACGCCGAATCCGCGCCGGAATCCGGCGGCGAATCCGTTGAGTGCTCCCGCAAGGGCTGCCGCGCCCCCGCGAAATGGGTGCTCGTTTGGAACAACCCCAAGATCCATACGCCCGATCGCCGCAAGACGTGGGTCGCCTGTGACGATCACCGCGGTTATCTCACCCAATTCCTCGACGCCCGCGGATTTCTCCGCGAGACGGTGGCGTTCTCGGAATTCAACGGCTGACCGGGGCGATTCCGCGCTTGCGTGATTTCCGCGGCCCCTGCCGTTGTGCAGGTCACGCGGGCCGCGCCGGCCGCGGATCAGGGGCGGCCCGCCCAGCGGCGGCGGGCGCGGTCGAGGTCGTCGGGGGTATCGCAGTCGATGACCGAGGGATCGCCCGCCGCGGCCGGAACCCGCACCGGGTCCAGCGGGCCCAGCAGCCCGCGCAGGGACGCCCCGGTATACCCCGCCACCGCCGCCCGCACGGCGGCGGTGTCCCACACGCCCAGCAGCCACTGCTCGCGGCCGTCGGCGTCGACCAGGACGGCCCCGGACCCGCTGCGGGCCGCGGCGCGCAGCTGCGCCGGCCGCGCGCCGTCCAGGAACGGCAGGTCGCCGGCGAGGAGCGCGAACCACGGGGCCGCGACCTCGGCGAGCCCCGCCCGCAGCGCCGGCACCGGCCCGCCCCCGGGCGGGTCCTCGCGCACATAGTGCGCGTGCGGCCGGTCGCGCTCCGGGCCGACGACGATGGTCCGCCCGCCCGGCGGGACCGCGGCCGCCACGCGCTCCAGCAGCGTCGCCCCGCCGACCTCCAGCCCCGGCTTGTCCGCGCCGCCCATGCGCCGCGCCGCCCCGCCGGCGAGGATCACCGCATCCACCACCCGCTCCATGGCGCCCTCCCTGCCGCTCAGGTCACGCTCGCCTTCTCGCCCGACTCCACCGGCCCCCAGGATCGCATCGCGGCCGCGGCCGCCGCCAGCCGCCCGGCCATCAGGGCCCCTCCCCCGCCCCGGCCGCCGCGTAGGCGGCCAGCGTCTCGCCCGCCACGCGCAGGAGCTCGGCGCGGGCCTCGGGCGGGTCGAGGATCCACACGTCGGTGCCGAACTGGAGGAGGTGGCGGACCGCCGCGGTCTCCCGGTAGGCCACCACCGCCTCCGCCCATTCCCCGCCCTCGGTGACCGGTCCGGCCACGAACGCGCCCACGATGCGCAGGAACAGGTCCAGCCGGGCGCGGCGCACCCGCACCCGGACGCGCACCGGCGCCGACCGGTTCTCGACCCGCTCGCGCAGCCCGTCCCAGACCTCCGCGAGCTCGGCGCCGCCGCGGCGCGCCACAGGCGCGCACGTGGCGGTGGCCGCCGCCACCCGGTCGGCGCGGAACAGCCGCGGCCTGGCGCGGTGGTCGGCCACCAGGTACCAGGCGCCCGCCTTGGCCACCAGGCCGTAGGGGTCGACGGTGTAGGTGCGCTCCCGGTCGGCGCCGCTGTGGCGGTAGCGGATGCGCAGCCTCCGGTCGCTCAGGACGGCGGTGTACAGCGCGTCCACATCGGCGCCGGGGCCCGGCGCCGTCAGCCAGCGGTCGGCGTCCACCAGGACGCGCCGGCGGGTCAGCTCCGCGGCCGGGCGGTGTGCCTCGGGCAGCGCCGCCATGACCTTGACCAGTGCCGACCCGAACGCCCCGCCCAGCCCGAGGGCGGCGTGGGTGCCCTGCGGGGCGAGGACGAACAGCGCCCGGGCCTCGTCGGTGGTCAGCCCGGTGACGTCGGTGCGGTAGCCGGGGAGCAGGGCGATGCCGCCGTGCCGTCCCCGCTCGGTGTAGACCGGCACGCCCGCGGCCGACAGCGACGCGACGTCGCGGTGGATGGTCCTGACCGACACCTCCAGGCGCTCGGCCAGCTCGGCCGCCCGGACGCGGCCGCGTGTCCGCAGGAGCAGCAGGATCGACAGCAATCGGTCGGATTTCACCCCTCGATGATCACCGAAGAACATGACGGCGGGTGTCGTGTTTTCGCGGAAACCTGCGGCTCACGGCGGTCGGCCGCGCCCGCGGCCGGGGCCCGGCGCCGCGCCGGCGCCGCGCGGGCGGGGGACGCCGTCCGTGTACGCGCAGTCGAGCGAAGGAACACCCAGATGAGCGACGACCACTCCGCCCGGGCCCGCGGGCCCGCCCCGGCCGCGACGACCGTGGCCGGCGGACCGCCCGTGGCGGTCGGCCCACTCGCCGGACGCACCGGCGGACCCGTGCTGCGCCCGGGCGACGACGGATTCGACGACGAGTGCTCGGGGTACCAGACCGCGTTCCGGCACCGGCCCGACGTGGTCGTGGGCGCCGCCGCGCCCGATGACGTGCGCGCGGCGGTGGAGTTCGCCGCCGAGAACGGGCTTCCCGTCGGCGTGCAGGCCACGGGGCACGGCTCCCCCGCCCCGCTGGAGGGCGGGGTGCTCATCGCCACGCACCGGATGGACGGCGTGCGGATCGACCCCGCCGCCCGCTCCGCGTGGGTGGCGGCCGGGGCCCGCTGGCAGCAGGTCGTCGACGCGGCGGCCGCACACGGGCTGGCCCCGCTGAGCGGATCGTCGCCGCACGTGGGCGCCGTCGGCTACACCCTGGGCGGCGGGATCGGGCTCCTGAGCCGCCGCTACGGCTACGCGGCCGACCACGTCCGGCGCATCGACATCGTGACCGCCGACGCCCGGCTGCGCCGCGTCACCGCCGAGAGCGACCCCGATCTGTTCTGGGCGCTGCGCGGCGGCGGGCGGGGGTTCGGGGCGGTCACCGGCGTGGAGATCGGCCTCGTCCCGATCACCCGGATCTACGGCGGCGGCCTCACCTTCGCCGCGGACCGCATGGACGACGTCCTGGACGCCTACGCCGCGTGGACCGCCGCTGTCCCCGAGGAGCTGACCTCGTCGCTGACCATGGTGGCGATGCCGGACCTGCCGGCGGTCCCGGCCCCCATGCGGGGCCGCCACGTGGCCACCGTCTCCGTCGCCTACATCGGCGGTGCCTGCGAGGGCGAACGCCTCGTCGCCCCGCTGCGCGGGGTCGGCCCGCGGCTGAAGGACACCCTGCGGGACATGCCGTTCACCGAATCGGGCGCCGTCCACGCCGAGCCGGCGCAACCGCACGCCTACGCGGGCGACAGCGCGATGATCGGCGGTGTGGACGGGGCGGCGCTGCGGGCCGTCCGCGACCTGGCGGGGCCCGAGGCGCCGGTGATGTGCGTGGTCGGGCTCCGCCACCTCGGCGGGGCGCTCGCCCGCCCGCCGGAGGCCGCCAACGCGGTGCCGCACCGGCCTGCGGCGTTCTCCCTGGGGGTCCTGTCCCCCGTGGACGGGGCGGACCCGGCCGCGGTCCGCGCGGCCCACGGCCGGGTGCTCGCCGTCGTCGCCGGCCGGACCCTCGGCCGGTCGGTGAACTTCGCCTTCGGCGCGGGGCGGGCCGCCGACCCCTCCGGCCTCCACCCGGCCGGCGATCTGCGCCGCCTCGACGCGCTCAGGCGGCGGCTGGACCCCGGGGGCGTCTTCCGCCACGCCCGGCCGGGAACGGCGGCGCGGGGACGCTGACACGCGTTCCTCCGGCCCGCTCGAAGCGGACCGGAGGAACGTCGCCGGCTGGAACGGCGCCGGCCCCGGCCCTCCGTGCGGAGCCGGTGCCGGGCCGCACGGGTCAGCCCTTGACGCAGACGACCTGGCGGAGGTGGGCGACGACCTGGACGAGGTCGGTCTGGGCCTCGATGACCTCCGAGAGGTCCTTGTAGGCCCCCGGGATCTCGTCGAGGACCCCCGCGTCCTTGCGGCACTCCACGCCCCGGGTCTGCTCGACCAGGTCGGCCTCGGTGAAGGTCTTCTTTGCCTTGTTCCGGCTCATCCGCCGCCCCGCGCCGTGCGAGGCGGAGTTGAACGAGGCCGGGTTGCCCAGCCCGCGCACGATGTAGGTCCCGGTGGCCATGGACCCCGGGATGATCCCCAGGTCGCCGGCGCCGGCGCGGATGGCCCCCTTGCGGGTGACCAGGACGTCGACGCCGTCATAGGTCTCCTCGGCCACGTAGTTGTGGTGGCAGGAGATGAACTCCCTCACCAGCAGCCGCGGGAACGTCGTGCGCAGCGCGTCGCAGGCCAGGCCCATCATGATGTCGCGGTTGCGGCGGGCGTAGTCCTGCGCCCAGAACAGGTCGCGCCGGTAGGCGTCCATCTCCGGGGTGCCGGTGACGAACACGGCGAGGTCGGGGTCGGGCAGGTCCTTGTTGTGCGGCAGGCGGCGCGCCTGCTCGATGTGGTGCTCGGCGAGCTCCTTGCCGATGTTGCGCGACCCGGAGTGCAGCACGATCCACACCGCGCCGTCGTCGTCGAGGCACACCTCCAGGAAGTGGTTGCCGCCGCCCAGGGTGCCGATCTGGTTGGCCGCCCGCTGGCGCCGGTGGTGGACGGGGCGGGCGAGGCCGTCGAAGCCGTCCCAGAACCGGTCCCAGTCGGCGGTCCTGAGCCCGTGGATGCGGCGCGGGTCGACCGGCGTCTTGTGCGCGTGCCAGCCCACGGGGACCGCTTTCTCCAGGTTCGCGCGCACGGGGCCCAGGTCGTCGGGCAGGTCCTCTGCGGTGAGCGAGGTGCGCACCGCGGTCATCCCGCAGCCGATGTCCACGCCCACGGCGGCCGGGGAGACGGCGTCGCGCATGGCGATCACCGATCCGACGGTGGCGCCCTTCCCGTAATGGACGTCGGGCATCACGGCCAGGCCGTGCACCCACGGCAGCCGGGTGACGTTGCGCAGCTGGTCCATTGCCGCGGATTCGACGGTGCCGGGGTCGGCCCACATGCGGATCGGGACGCGCGCCCCTGGGCTCTCGGTGTACGGCATCAGGGCTACCTCCCTTTCCGGATCGGGTTCGGTGCGTGCGCGACGGCCCTGGCGATCGCGCCCCCTTATGACGCCAGAACCCCTACCCCGGCCGCAACACCTTTTCGGTGCGTGTCGGACGGCTCCGCCGCCGTAACCGCCGCCGCGCGCCCGCGCGAGGGCACGCATTGTCAAGGATTCGTGCATCGTGTGCGAATGACACCGCCCCGTGTCCATGGAAGCGTGGTACGCACGTGCCGGCCGGCCGTCCGCGGGCCGCGGGCGGCCGGCCGCATCCGCGGTCGGCCCGTCGCCGGCGCGGCACGTGTCGTGCGGGTCCGGACCGGAGGACGGACGGCCTGGGCCCGCATTCCGCCCCTGCCGCCCCCGGCGCGCGGGAGGCCGCGGGCGGATCAGCCGCCGATGGCCGACATCGGGCGCGAAGGCTGGAGGAAGGCGGGGTCGTTGATGCCGTGGCCGGGGAGTTTCGCGGCCACGGCGGCGCGCCAGCGGTCGGCGATCTCGTCGTCGGCGGCCCCGCCGCGCAGCAGCGGGCGCAGGTCGGACTCCTCCCGGGCGAACAGGCAGTTGCGGATCTGGCCGTCGGCGGTGAGCCGCACGCGGTCGCAGGCGCCGCAGAACGGGCGCGTGACCGAGCCGATGACCCCGACGGTGGCCGGGCCGCCGTCGACGCGGAAGCGCTCGGCCGGGGCGCTGCCGCGGGTCGCGGCGTCGGACTCCGCCAGGTCGAACTCCGCCGCGAGCCGGTCGAGGATCTCGTCGGCGGTGACCATGTCGTCGCGGCGCCAGCCGTGCTGGGCGTCGAGCGGCATCTGCTCGATGAAGCGGAGCTCGTAGCCGCGCTCCAGGCAGTAGCGCAGCAGGTCGGGGGCCTCGTCGTCGTTGATGCCGCGCATGAGGACGGCGTTGACCTTGACGGGGGTGAGGCCGGCCGCCGCGGCCGCGGCCATGCCCGCCAGGACGTCGTCGAGGCGCCTGCGCCGGGCCAGCTTCTCGAAGACGTCGTGGCGCAGGGTGTCGAGGGAGACGTTGACCCGGTCCAGGCCGGCGTCGGCCAGGGCGGGGGCCATGCGGGCCAGGCCGATGCCGTTGGTGGTGAGGGCGGTCTGGGGGCGGGGGTCGAGGGCGGTGGCGGCGGCGACGAGTCCGGGCAGGCCGCGGCGCAGCAGGGGCTCGCCCCCGGTGAAGCGGATCTCGGTGATGCCGAGCATGGTCACGCCGATGCGGAGGAGCCGGGCGACCTCGTCGTCGGTGAGGACATCGTCCTTGGGCAGCCAGTCCAGCCCTTCGGGAGGCATGCAGTAGGTGCACCGGAGGTTGCACCGGTCGGTGAGCGAGACTCTCAGGTCGGTGGCTGTTCTCCCGTAGGAATCGGTCAGCACGGGCGTCGCCTCCCAAGCGGTTGCGCGGCAGCCGGGCTGCGGCAGGTACGGATCCATCAGGCGGTATCGACGGTGACGCCACTTATGTCGTTCCCGCCCGAACAACAGCCTAAAAGATGCCTCGAACGTTCATTCGGTGATATGTGGGAGATTGGTGGTCTTCATCCGATTTTCCGGCCGGTGTCGGCCCGGCCCGCCGCCACCCCTCCCCCGCGGATACCGTGCCCGCTCCCGGTGACCCGCACGCATCGAGGCCCTAGTCTGCCCCTGACACCGTCGTCGAAGGGAGCCCCCTGTGTCGAGCACGGCCGGTACGGACATCACGGTGAGCACCCGCGAGTGGCGGCTGCCCGGCGGCCCGGGCGGCACCGGGCAGCTGTCGGCGCGGGCCTGGGCCGCGCAGGGCGCGCAGCCGGAATGGCTGGCCGTCCTGGTCCACGGGTACGGAGAGCACATCGGGCGCTACGACCACGTCGCCGAGCACCTGTGCGCCTCGGGGGCCGCCGTCTACGGGCTCGACCACCGGGGGCACGGCAACTCCTCAGGCGAGCGCGTGCTCGTGGACGACTTCGCCGGGGTGGTCGAGGACGTGCACCGGGTCGTCACCCAGGCGCGCACCGCCTACCGGTCGCTGCCACTGGTCCTGATCGGCCACTCCATGGGCGGGATGATCGCCGCCCGCTACGCCCAGGAGCACGCCGCCGATCTCGCCGGCCTGGTGCTCTCGGGGCCCGTTCTGGGCCGCTGGAGCACGGTCGACCGGCTGCTGGCCCTGGAGACCATCCCCGACCTGCCCATCGACACCGCCACGCTCTCGCGCGATCCCGCCGTGGGCGCCGCCTACGCGGCCGACGACCTCGTCTGGCACGGCCCGTTCAAACCCGCCACCCTGCGCGCGCTCAACACCGAACTGGCCCGCATCACCGCCGCCGGGCGCACCGCCCTGCCCCTGCTGTGGCTGCACGGCTCCGACGACCGTCTGGTGGCCATCGCCGACACCCGCGTGGGGATCGACGCCTTCGCCGGCGACGACACCGCCGTCCGGATCTTCCCCGGCGCACGGCACGAGGTCTTCAACGAGACCAACCGCGCCGAGGTGCTCGACGAGGTCGCGAGGTTCGCCGCCCGCTGCGCCGCGCGGCCCTGACGGCCGCGCGGCGCGCCGCGGCGCCTCAGACCCGGTAGAGCCCGTCGATGGCGTCGGCGTACTTGTCCTGGATCACCCGCCGCTTCAGCTTGAGCGAGGGGGTGAGCTCGGCGCCCTCGACGGTCCATTCCACCGGCAGCAGCCGCCACTTCTTCACCTGCTGCACGCGGGCCAGGTGGGAGTTCGCGGTGGCCACCGCGGTGGCCACCTCGGCCACCACCACGGGGTGGCGCGCGAGATCGGCGATGTCGCGGGTGTCGACCCCGCGGGCGGCGGCCCACCCCGGGGCGACCTCAGCGTCCAGGGTCAGCAGCGCCACCGGGTAGGGGCGGCGGTCCCCGTAGGCCAGCGCCTGCCCGATCAGGGGGTGCTCCCGGAGCCGGCTCTCGATGGAGGCGGGGGCGATGTTCTCCCCGCCGGCCGTGATGATCAGCTCCTTCTTGCGGTCGACGACGTAGACGAACCCGTCGGCGTCGATGTAGCCGATGTCGCCGGTGTGCAGCCAGCCGTCGCCGTCGATCAGTGCCGCGGTGTCCGCCGGCCGGTTGAGGTAGCCGGCGACGTTGATGGGCCCGCGCACCAGGATCTCGCCTTCGGCGCTGACGGCCACCTCCATACCGTCCGAGGGCAGGCCGACGCTGCCGAGGCGGTAGGCGTCGGCGCGGTTGCACGTGACGGCGCCGCAGTTCTCGGTCATCCCGTACACGTCGCGGATCAGGATGCCCAGCCCCGCGAAGAACCGAACGGTCTCCTCGGGCATGGGAGCGGCCGCCGAGACGCAGTACTGGACCCGGTCCAGGCCGATGAGCTCCCGGAGTGGGCGCAGGACGCGCGCGTCGGCGTCGGCGAAGCGCCGCTCCAGCCCGGGGTCGCGGGCGCGGCCGTACTGGCCGTCGGCGATGTAGGCGCGGGCGGTGCCCGCTGCGGCCTCGACGGCGGCGCGCCGCTCCCCGGGCGCCGCGGCCAGCGCGGCGGTCAGCCCCGCCTGGAGCTTCTCCCACACCCGGGGCACCCCGAACAGCCCGTTGGGCCGGACCCGGCGCAGATAGGCGCCGAGCTCGCCGATGTCGGGGCAGAAGTGGATGTGGGCCGACACCTTGACCGGCAGGTAGACGCTGAGCACCCGTTCGGCGATGTGGGCCAGCGGCAGGTAGGACAGCGTCACGCCGCCGTGCGGCAGCCGGTTGGCGCGCTGGGAGATGGTGACCTGGAAGAGGACCTGGCGGTGCGTCTCGTGCACGCCCTTGGGCTCGCCGGTGGTGCCCGAGGTGTAGAGGAGGGTGGCGCTGTCCTCGGGGGTCACGGCGGCGGCGCGGGCGTCGACCGCGCCGGGGTCGGCGGCCAGCGCGCGCCGCCCCTCGGCGGTGAAGTCGGCCCAGGAGACGAAGCGCGGGCCGTCGCCTCCGGTGCCGCGGGGGACCGCCGAGGCGTCCAGCACCACGACGGTGCGCAGCGAGCGCACGCGCGCGAGGGCCGGGCCCCAGCGGTCGAGTTCCGCGGCGCCCTGGAGGACCGCGACGCGCGCCGAGCAGTCGGCGGCGACGTAGGCGACCTGCTCGGGGGCGAAGGTGGCGTAGACGGTGAGGGGGACGGCTCCGGCGTGGACGGCGCCGACGTCGGCGATCAGGTGCTCGGGCCGGTTGGGCATCATCAGCGCGACGACGTCGCCGCGCGCGGTCCCGTCGGCGACGAGGGCGGCGGCGACCTCCATCGCGACCGCCCGGTACTGCGCCCAGGTGCGGGTCGACCAGCGGCCGCCCCCGCCGGAGGGGTCGGGGACCCACTCCGAGAGGGCGGGCCGGCCGCCGTCGCGCTCGGCCGCCCGGCGGAACCAGTCCACCAGGGTCAGCCCGTCGATCTCCGCTTCCACACCTTGTCGTGCCCGAATGATCTCGCTGTGCTCCAAGAGACCGCTCCCGCCCATCCGATGTGTGCCGGGTCACTCAGCGGCACCATCGGACCACGGTCGACCGGGCCCGGCAAGGCACCTGCCACAAAGGGCCACGGGACTATTTCGGCGAATGCGACCATCTTCGCCATAACATCCGGCGGAGGACACCGACGCAGCGTTATACGTACAGGTCATGGCGGACCGAAACCGGGCGCGCGATGATCTCGGAATAGGCCTCGGCGAGTCGGTCCACGGCATCATTCAATACGTCCGGCGGCTGCGTGTACGCGAATCTCATGAATTGCTCCAATGTCCCCTCCGCGCCGAATATGGGGCCGGGGGCGGCGTGCACGCCGTGGCGTTCGGCGGCCTCGCCCAGGGCCGTGGCCACGGGGCGCGGGAGCTGCGCCCACAGCACCAGCCCGCCGCTGGGCGTGGTGAACCGCCAGCCGGGCAGCCGGTCGCGCAGCGCGGCCGTGAGGGCGTCGCGGTTGAGCCGGAGCCGGCGGATGCGCTCGGCGCGGATCCGCATGATGTCGGCGAGCAGGTGGGTGGCCGTGAGCTGGTCCACCACGGAGCTGGAGAGGTCGACCCGCTGCCGGACGGCCATCAGCCGCGCGGCGACGGGCGGCGTGGTGCGCACCCAGCCGATGCGCAGCCCGCCCCAGAACAGCTTGGCCACCGAGCCGACCGTGAAGACCCGGCCGTCGGTGTCGTGCGCCGCCATCGGCATCGGCTGGTCGCCGGAGTCGATGGCCAGCTCCACCACGCTCTCGTCGACGATGAGGGAGGTGCCCGCGCGCCTGGCCTCGGCCACCACGGCCGCGCGCTCGTCGTCGTCCATCAGCGCGCCCGTGGGGTTCTGGAAGTCGGGGATCAGGTAGGCCAGGCGCGGCTTCCACTGCCGGAACGCGTCGAGCACGTACTCCATGTCCCAGCCCTGGGAGGTCACCCCGATGGTGCGCACCCGCGCGCCGCAGCGGCGGGCGCTGTCGAGCGCGTGCGGGTAGGTCGGGGTCTCCACGAGCAGCGGGTCGCCCGGCTCCACCAGCAGGTCCATGAGGAGCGAGACGCCGTGCTGGGCCCCGTTGGTGACCAGGATCTGCTCGGGGGTGGTGGGCAGGCCCCGTTCCACGTAGCGGCGCGCGATGGCGTGCCGCAGCTCCGGGAGGCCGTAGGGGGTGTAGCCGAGCCCGCCGACGTGCGCCGCGAGCTGGTCGACGGCCAGGCGCGCGGCGTCCTGGAGCCCTTCGATCGCCGGCGGCGCGGCCGCGCCCAAGTCGATGCGCTCGGAGTCGGGGATGAGCGGGGTCCCCCCGCCCGCCCCGGCTCCCGGCAGCACCGTCCAGCTGCCCGAACCCTGCCGGCTGTCGAGGAAGCCGTTCTCGCGCAGCCACGTGTAGGCGGCGGTGATGGTGTTGCGGCTCACCCCCAGGGCGGCGGCGAGGTCCCGCTCGGCCGGCAGGCGGGTGTAGGTGGGCACCCGCCCGTCGAGGATGAGGCCGCTGATGGCCCGGCCGGCCGCGAGGTAGTAGGGCCGCTCGGTCAGACTGGTGCCGATCAGCCGGGCCAGGAGGTGGCCGTTGATCCGCCGTTCGCCCACTGCCATGGTGCCACTTTCTCGAATTGGCTCTATAAATCGGCTGGTGACGGGGCCAATACTACTCACATGGCCCAGTTCCACTCACCGTCCTTCGGCGATTCCACCCCCGCTTCCCTGCCCGTCCGCATCGGGCGCCGCATCCTCATCACCCCGTTCCTGCCGCGCCCGCGCCTGCGCCGCCTGGTCCGGCTCTTCGCCGGCCTCCACCTCTACGGGCTGTCCGGCGCCCTGCTGGTCGCCGCGGACCTGGGCGCGATGCCCTGGGACGTCCTGCACCAGGGGCTGGCGCTGCACACGGGCCTGTCGATCGGCACCTGCAGCGTCATCGTGGGCGCGCTGCTCATGCTGGCCTGGATCCCGCTGCGCCAGCGCCCCGGCCTGGGCACCCTGAGCAACGTCGTGGTGGTGGGCCTGTCGGTGGACCTGAGCCTGTGGTGGCTGCCCGAGGTCGACCACCTGGCCGCCCGCGCGGCCTACCTGGCGCTGGGCATCGTCGCCTGCGCCGTCGCGACGGGCTGCTATATCGGTGCGCGCCTGGGCCCGGGCCCCCGCGACGGCCTCATGACCGGCCTCGCCGCGCGCGGGCTGTCGGTGCGGTTGGCGCGCACCTGCGTCGAGGTCGCGGTCGTGGCCACCGGGGTCCTGCTCGGCGGCACGCTGGGCGTGGGCACCCTGCTGTTCGCCGTCGCCATCGGACCCCTGGCACAGGTGTTCCTGCCCCTGATGGACCTCAAGCCGCCCGAGGGACGGGAGTGACCGCCTCCGGCCGCGCGGCCTGGTGTCCGGGTTGGGCCGCCGCGGCGGGTCGCGCGGCGCGTCGACCGCCGCTCCCCTCCCGCCGCTCGCGCCCCATTACGACGTCATAACGGATCTCGGCGCGGCGCGGGCCGCCGAGCCTGCCCGTGCCGCGCCGGACGCGAACACGCGGTCCAGCCCAACGAAAGTTACATGTCCCGCTACGCAGTTTTCCGTACGGCCCCACCAGGCATGCCGCCGAAACCTGTAGCGTGACGGCAGCACCACGGAAACCGCGTCCGACACGATCCCGCGACCGCGACACCGTACTGCCGCGGCGACTAACGTGGCGGGATCCGGGCACACGTTCCCCCGTGGCGTTCACGCATGGCCGAAGGGCCATCCGGAGTTGGATACGGTACGTCGGCGAGGCGTGATCTTGGTGACTGAGGGGGTGAGCCGCGTGTCCGGCTGGATTGAGGATTACGCGCTGATCGGCGACATGCAGACCGCTGCACTCGTGGGGCGCGACGGCTCGATCGACTGGCTGTGTCTGCCGCACTTCGACTCGCCCGCCTGCTTCACCGCCCTCCTGGGCGATGAGCAGAACGGGAACTGGTGGATCCGGCCCGCCAGCGGCGAACCGCGCGCCACACGGCGCCGCTACCGCCACGAGACCCTCATCCTCGAAACCGAGTGGGACACGCCCGAGGGCAGCGTCCGGGTCATCGACTTCATGCCGCCGCGCGGCGGAGCCCCGCACCTGGTGCGCATCGTCGAGGGCCTGCGCGGCACCGTCCGCATGAGCACCGCCCTGCGGCTGCGCTTCGACTACGGCAACGTCGTGCCCTGGATCCACCGCAACGGCACCGAGCTCGTCGCCGTCGCCGGCCCCGACTCCGTCTGGCTCAGCTCCCCCGTTCCCCTCGAAGGCCACAACTTCGCCCACGACGCCACGTTCACCGTGAGCGAGGGCCAGCGCGTCCCCTTCGTCATGACCTGGCACCCCTCCCCCGTCGAGGAGTCCGACCACCTCGACGCCGAGAAGGCGCTGTCGCGCACCGAGCGCTTCTGGCAGGGCTGGGTCGGCCAGTGCACCTACGAGGGCGACTACCGCGACGCCGTGGTGCGCTCCCTCATCACCCTCAAGGCCCTCACCTACCGCCCCAGCGGCGGCATCGTGGCCGCCCCCACCACATCGCTGCCCGAGGAGATCGGCGGGGTCCGCAACTGGGACTACCGCTACTGCTGGCTGCGCGACGCCACCATCACGCTCGAGGCGCTGATCCGCAGCGGCTACACCGACGAAGCCCAGGCGTGGCGCGAGTGGCTGGTGCGCGCGGTGGCGGGCGAGCCGCAGCACATGCAGATCATGTACGGCGTGCGCGGCGAGCGCCGGCTCGCCGAGTGGGAGGCCGACTGGCTGCCCGGCTACGAGAACTCCCGGCCGGTGCGGATCGGCAACGCCGCTGTGGGGCAGTACCAGCTCGACGTCTACGGCGAGGTCATGGACGTGCTGCACCTGGCCCGCCGCAGCGGGCTCCAGAGCGGCGAGCACGTCTGGGGCCTCCAGCGCTCGCTCGTCAACTACCTGGAATGGTGCTGGGACGAGCCCGACGAGGGCCTGTGGGAGGTCCGCGGCCCGCGCCAGCACTTCGTCCACTCCAAGGTCATGGCCTGGGTGGCCGCCGACCGCGCGGTCCGGATGATCGAGGAGTTCGGCAAGGAGGGGCCGATCGAGCGCTGGAAGGCGCTGCGCGACACCATCCACGCCGAGGTCTGCGAGTACGGCTTCGACACCCGCCGCAACACCTTCACCCAGTACTACGGCAGCCAGGAGCTCGACGCCGCGCTGCTGCTCATCCCCGAGGTCGGGTTCCTGCCCTACGACGACCCCCGCGTCGTCGGCACCATCGAGGCGATCCGCGACGACCTCATGGTCGACGGCTTCGTGATGCGCTACCGCACCGACCGCGACGAGGTCGCCGACAAGCTCCCCGGCGACGAGGGCGCCTTCCTGGCCTGCAGCTTCTGGATGGCCAACGCGCTGCTGTCGATCGGCCGCGAGAAGGAGGCCCGCGACCTCTTCGACCGCCTCCTCGCGCTGCGCAACGACGTCGGGCTGCTGGCCGAGGAGTGGGACTCCAAGCACGGCCGCCAGGTGGGCAACTTCCCCCAGGCGTTCAGCCACGTCCCGCTGGTCACAACGGCGCTCAACCTGTCCCGCCACGACGGCCACCGCAGGAGTGAGAACTAGCCCGTAGCCGGGGCCCTGCCGTGATAGGACTTGCGCCATGCAGGATCTCTCCGCGCAGGGCTGGCAGCAGCTCCTGGCGCTCCTGGTCGCGCTCTTCCTGTGTTCGCTGATCGGGCTGGAGCGCCAGCTGAGACAGAAGAGCGCCGGGCTGCGCACCCACACCCTCGTGGGGCTCGGCGCGGCGCTGTTCATGGTGGTCAGCAAGTACGGCTTCGGTGATGTCGTGGGGGGCGCCGTCACCCTCGACCCCTCGCGGGTGGCCGGCCAGATCGTGTCCGGCGTCGGCTTCATCGGGGCGGGGCTGATCTTCGTCCGGCAGGACATCGTCCGCGGGCTCACGACGGCGGCCACCATCTGGCTGGCCGCGGCCGTCGGCACCGCGGCCGGCGCGGGCCTGTGGCTGGTGGCCACGGTCGTGACCGCGGCCCACTTCCTGATCGCCTACTGCTACCCGTGGATCGTGCACCGGTTCACCGGCTCGCGGCCGGCCAACCTCGTGCTCGACGTCCGCTACGCCGACGGGCGCGGGATTCTGCGCCTCATCATGGCCGAGGCCACGGCCCGCCGCTTCTCCGTGGAGCGGGTCGCCACCCGGCGCACCGACGGCCCGGACACCGACGCCTACGTCGACATGGAGCTGGGGCTGCGCGGCGACGGCGACCCCATCGCCCTGGCAGTGGCGCTGTCGGAGACCGACGGCGTGCTGTCGGTGGTCCAGGCCGACACCCGCGACGACGCGTGAGCGGCCCGGGTCAGCGGGAGACCACCGGCTCCGCCCACACCGCCGCGACCGCACCGCTGGAGCACTCCACCTCCGTCACCAGTTCGAGCCGCAGCACACTCGTGACGTCGACCTCCAGGTCGGCGTCCTCGCCGAGTCCCAGGGTCTTCGTCTCCAGCTGCTTTCCGTCGCCGATGACGGTGAAGGTCGCCTCGCCCCGGGGGGAGTCGTCGCCGAGCCCGACCACGGCGGCGAACCCCTCGTAGTCGCGGCCGAGGTTGTACTCCGCGGTGTAGTCACCGCACGACGCCTCGACGCTCAGCGCCTCGTCGTAGTCCTCGGCGTTGACCGTGGCGAGGGTGCTCCGGTAGTCGGTGGTCTCGTTGACCGGCTCCTCCGAGGCCAGGCGCAGTTCGTCGGGGTCCTCCCGCTGCCCGGAGGGTGCCTCCCCGGCGGAGGGCGAAGGGGACGCCGCGGGCCCGCCCGCGGGGCGCTCATCCCCCGCCGCCGAGGGCTCCGCAGCGGGGGCGGGCCCCGCCTGGAGGTCGTCGGCGGGCGCGGCGAGCATGCCCAACCGGTCCAGCGCGACGTAGGTGCCCCCGGCCCCCAGGACCAGGAACAGCACCGCGACGAACGCCGTCCCGGCCAAGAGGCGGCCGCGCCGCGGCTTCCCCGGGCCCGGCGCGGGCGCGCCCCCCGCCCCCGGCGCCCCGGGCGGCCCGGACCGCACCGCGGACGCCGGTGCCGGGGTGCTCCAGGCCGGCTGCGGCGACGGCGCGCCGCGCAGGCCGCCCACGGGGCGGTGGGAGGCGGGCGGCGGTCCGGCGGGACCTGGTGGGGCGGCGCGGCCGGCGCCCGCCTCCCACCGCCCCGTGGGCGGCCTG
>NZ_JBHSFQ010000053.1:0-24097 GCF_042653925.1 Nocardiopsis mangrovi | reverse complement strand
GGGAGTTCACGGGGGTGACCCGGGGCAGGCCGTCGTCACCGTCGTCCTGGGTGTCCTCGTCGCCGTCCGGGTTGTGGACGCCTTCCCGGCCATCCGGGTTCCCCGGATCGCCACCCTCACCCGGGGTATCGGAGCCACCGGGTCCACCGTCCCGGTCGCCCTCACCCGGGGTATCAGAGTCACCGGGTTCACCGTCGCCGCCGGTGGCGCCGCCGTCGCCGACGGCGTCGACGGCCGAGGCGATGAACGCCTGGACCCGGCCGGAGGTGCCGCCGGTGATGACGATGGCGGCGATGGCGGCGACGAGGAGGACGACGGCGGCGTATTCGGTGAAGCCGGCGCCGCGTTCGGGGTCGTGGATGCGTCGGAGCATGGGGGATACCTCAGGCCTGGCCGGACCGTGGGGGCGGGGGTGTCAGCGGAGGAAGAAGGCGCGCGAGGCGGGGCGCAGGAGCAGGACCAGGGTCGCGACGGGCAGGATGAGCTGGGTGATGCGGCCGTCGCCGCCGAGGGTGAGCAGGCTGTAGAGGCCGATCAGGGTCTCCAGGGCCAGGACCGACCAGAAGATCACGCGGCCGTTGCGGCGGATGAAGGCGGCGAGCAGGATCTGGGCGATGCCCGGGAGCGAGACCATCAGGTTGTAGCCGAGCTCGTAGGCGGTGACGCCGGTGAGGATCAGCATGGCCGCGGCGATCACGAGGGTGAGTCCGCCGGCGGTGTAGAGCAGGATGCGGACCCAGCGCACGGACGCCGGCAGTTCGGAGGACAAAGGGGGATTCTCTTCCGGTGGGGGCGGCGCCCTGTCAGGGGTAGGGCGGGGAATCCCCACCGTAGTTCAGACGTGTGACGGGAGTCCCGTGAATGTCCGCTCTCGGTCACCGCTGGGGCGGTTCTGCGGCGGCGAGTGAGACCCGGTGCCACCGGCGCCCGGACCACCCGCCGACCGCTCCAGCGAGTCCAGCACAGCGGAGACCGACGCCGTCAGGTCGTCGATGGCGTAGGAGCGCCGCACCGGATCCTGGACCCACGCGCGAACGTGATCTCCTCGATGCGCTCGCGGTCGACGAGCCCCCAGATCCTGCCGCCCTCGCCAGACTCCTCGTACTCCGCCGCGACGGTGCCCGTCATCGCACGCCTTTTCGGCTTCTGACCCGCGACTTTCGTCGGTCCCGGCGGGGTTCCACCGCTCCCTTCGGCGGTGCCGGGAATCGGCCGCGTGCAGGAGGCCCCGACATGCGTCTCCGGTCCAGACTCCCGTCGTCGGTTCCGTCCCCCCGAGGAGGCCCCCTGATGCCCGCACACGACCTCTCCGCATGCCCCCGCCGGCGAGGGCGATCCCCGTTCCCTGCTTTGGCGGCGGTGGCGGCGACCGTCGCGCTGACCGCCGCCACGGCCTCCCCGGCTGCGGCGGAGGCGCGGGAGCCCGCCCCGGCTTCGCGCGCCGAGATCCAGCGGGCGCTGGACGCGATGGTGGCCGCGGGCGCCCCGGGGGTCACCGCGCGCATCACCGACGAGAACGGCACCTGGACGGCCACTTCCGGCGTCGCCGACCTCGACTCGGGCACGCCGATGCCCGCGAACGGCGCGTTCCGCCCGGCCAGTGTCACCAAGAGCCTGGTGGCCACGGTCGTGCTGCAGTTAGAGGACGAGGACGCGCTGTCGCTCGACGACACCCTGGGCGAGCTGCTGCCCGGGACGGTGCCGGGCGGCGACGGCGTCACCGTGAACCGGTTGCTCAACCACACCAGCGGCCTGCCCGACTACATCGAGGACCCGTTGTTCGAGGATCCCGAGGACTACACGCGGCGCGGATTCACCCCTGAGGAGCTGGTGGAGATCGCCGACCGGCAGGACCCGTCCGCCGAACCCGGCGAGTTCGCCTACTCCAACACCAACTACGTGCTGCTGGGCATGATCGTGGAGGAGCTCACCGGGAACACGCTGGGCGACGAACTCGGCGACCGGGTGCTGCGGCCAGCGGGCATGGACCGGTCGTATCTCCCGGTGCGCGAGACCGGGCTGCCCGGTGAGCACGCCTCCGGCTACTACCGCCTGGCGGGGCGGCAGGACCTGACCGAGGCCACCGAGATCGACCCGTCGTTCGCGTGGGCCGCCTACGGGCTGGTGTCCACGCCGGAGGACGTCGCAGGGTTCTACCGCGCGCTGTGGGACGGCGACCTGCTGCCCGCCGCGAGCCTGGCGAAGATGCGCGAGATGGTGCCGGGGCCGAACTTCTTCATGTCCGGCTACGGACTGGGCCTGGAGCGGATGGACCTGACCTGCACGAGCCCGGAGGGCCACACCGGCAGCATCCCCGGATTCTCCACCTTCGCGTTCCTGACCGGCGACGGCGACCGGCAGGTGACCGTCTCGGCCAACGCCTTCCTCTTGGACGCGTCGGCGACGCCGATGATCCTGGCCGCACTGGACGTGCTCAACCTGGGGCTCTGCGGTGAGCCGTTCACCCCGCCGCAGGCGATGGAACAGGCCGGGCCGCTCGCGCCGGCCTGAGTGGGCGTCGACGGTGGCCGGACGTGCCCGGTCCGGCCGCGTCCTGCAGGGGGCGTCGCCCGGCATAGGGTGGTTTGCGCACGTCAGGAATAGGACAGGGGGCAGGCGCGGTGGGTGAGTCGACGGTGGCCGGGGTGATGGCCGAGCTGGCCGGGCTGGAGGACGCGAGGGCGCGCGCGGTCAACGCCCGGCACGGCGACGACCACGGTGTGAACCTCGGCAAGCTGCGGGCGCTGGCCAAGCGGCTCAAGACCCAGCAGGAGCTGGCGGTGGGGCTGTGGGAGACCGGGGATGCCGCGGCGCGGCTGCTGGCCGTCCTGGTCTGCCGCCCCAAGGCGTTCGGGCCGGACGAGCTGGACGCCATGCTGCGGGAGGCGCGTGCGCCCAAGGTGCACGACTGGCTCGTGAACAACGTGGTGAAGAAGAGCCCGCACGCCGAAGGCCTGCGCACGGCCTGGTCCGCCGACCCCGATCCGGTGGTCGCGAGCGCCGGGTGGGCGCTGACCTCCCACCGCGTGGTCAAGAATCCCGAGGGGCTCGACCTGGCGGGGCTGCTCGACGTCATCGAGGCACAGATGCAGGACGCCCCGGACCGGCTCCAGTGGGCGATGAACCACTGCCTGGCCCAGATCGGCATCGAGCACGCCGCGCACCGCGACCGCGCGATCGCCATCGGCGAGCGCCTGGGAGTCCTCAAGGACCACCCCACACCCCCGGGCTGCACCTCCCCCTACGCCCCCACCTGGATCGCCGAGCTCGTACGCCGGCGACACAACGCGTAAGAGACCCCGCGCCCGCCGCCGGCCCGCCCTTGTGGGCCGACGACGCGGTGGCGGGCGGGTGTGGACGGATCCTCGAATGGCGGGGGCTATTCAAGCGGCAGGCCCGCCCGCTTCCGCGGCCGGAGCCCTCGGCACGGCCGCGTGCGGTCGCCATGCGCAGGAGGAAGCGATGGAGTTCATCTGGTACGGCCGCGCCGAGGGGTACACCCTGCGCGCCGGAGTGGAACAGGAGATCACCTGGACCAGCCGTAAGGGCGGCGTTCCCAACCCGCCCTATGTGTCCGTGCTCTTCGCGGACTCGGTCGGCAACGTGGTGGTCCGGTGCGACGGCGGTGCCCCGGGCGCCGTGCGGCTGATCGCCCGCAAGACCGACCAGGGCACCGGCGCCGTCGTCGCCGACCTGTTCATCGGGCGCTTCGACGCCACGGGCCAGCTCTCCATCAACGAACAGTGCTACGCGCAGGAGCGGATGCGCCTGGTCCTGGTCGCCGACACCAATACGACCGTCCGCGATCTCAAGGCGAACGTGGTCTTCACCCCTGCCTGACCGGACACGGCGCGCCGTCCCGGCCGCCCGCGCACCCTACCCACAGGGAGCCCGCCGAAGACGAGGCGGCCGCCCCCTCCACCCGCGCGCGGACGCGCCGACCGGCCGCAGGCCGGGTGGTGTCGGGACGGCTGATCCGCCCGTAGGCCGCCATCGACGCCGTCGCCGGCCCCGCGGGATCGGAGCGGACGCGGCTCCCATCGGGGCCATCACCACCCGGTTGGGCAGGGGGAGACCGGAGAGGCCGTAGGTGTCGAAAAGAGACCGTGTGATCGTCGAGTTCGCCAGGAGGCCGACGCTAAGACCTACCATTGACGTCAGAGGCAAGTCTTCCGTGTTCCCGACGACCATGAAAGAGATCACCATGAGGATCGGCGACCTGGCCAGGAGAACGGGAGTGAGCGTCCGCTCGTTGCGCTACTACGAGGAGCAGGGCCTGCTCACCAGTACCCGTACAGCGAGCGGCCAGCGCACCTACACCGAGGATGACGTGGGGCGGGTCCGCCTGCTGCGGCGCCTTTACGACGCCGGTCTCACCAGCAGCGCCATCGCCGCGGTGCTCCCGTGTGTCGACGCTCCCGGCGCCGCGCAGACCGACACCGCCTGGGAGCGCATGGTCGCCGAACGCGAGAAGCTCGACTCGCACATCGGCGATCTCCTCCACACCCGCGACGCCCTCGACGAGCTCATCGCCGTCAACCGCCACTACCGGCAGGCCCTCGCCGGCTAGTGCCCCGCGTTCCGGATTCGTCGGCAGGATCTCGCCGGCGATTCATGGATCTCGTCGGCTACCCGGCGGTCGCCCGCATGCGAGGGTCGGCGGTTCGACGGCGGCGGCCCGGAGGGCGGTGCCCGCCGGGCCGGTAGCGGGGGACGGTGGACCGGTCAGGTGTGCGTGGCGGTCCGGGTGCCGGCGTTCTTGATGAGGCGCTTGGTGGAGCGGCGGAACGCCCAGAAGACGGCCACCCCGGCCACCGCCGTCAGGGGGGCGCCCGTCACGACGTCGGCGAACGCCAGCCAGCCGGTGGAGTCGGCGAGGTAGGCCCACTGCTGCGCGATGAACCGGCCGGCGAGCAGGACCGTCACCGCTGCCGTGGCCAGGTCGTGCACGAGCAGCGTGGGCCGGTCCTGGCGCCAAGCGTGCGTGTTGCCGTTCGTGGCGTTCCAGATGACACCCGTCAGCGGCCGGCGCATGATGAGCGAGGCGAGGGTGACGACGGCTCCGATCAGGGCGGCCCAGATCCCGAGCAGGAAGAAGTCGTTGGCCGACCCGGTCCAGGCGGCGATGCCCCCGGCGACCGCCACGGCGATGACGCCGCCGATCGCGTTGAGGAAGCCTTCGCCGCGCGTCATCTGGAACACGGCCAGTGCCAGGGCGACGGCGATGGCGATGGCGATCGCGATGGGCAGCGAGACGAAGCCGACGACGGCCGCGAAGACGACGACCGGCGCGGCCGCGTACAGCATCGTCGTCAGCGTGCTCGTGGTGCCCGACCCGTTCTGCTCCGGGCCGGCGGGCGGCTCGGGCCGGATGGGACCGTCGGTGTAGCCGTGGGCGGGGTGGTGGTCAGTCATGGTCTTTCCGTCCTCCTAGGTGCTGGGCGAGGAAGCGCTCGGCGGCGCGGAACATGGTGATCAGGTTCTCGGGGTTCACGAACATGTGGCCCTCGTCGTCGAAGACGAGGTACTCGACCTCGACGCCGCGCTCGCGCAGGGCGTCGACGATGTTGTCGGATTCGGCCTGCACGACGCGGACGTCGTTGGCGCCCTGGACGATCATCAGCGGTGTGCGGATCTCGTGGACGCGGGTGATGGGGGAGCGGGCGAGCAAGTCGGCTTCCTGTTCGGGGTCGTCGGGGTCGCCGGCGTAGAGGTGCCAGTTGTTGGCCAGACCCGCTTTGGCGGCCTCGGGCACGGTCCGCATGAAGCCGGCCAGGTTGGAGATGCCGGCGTATTCGACCGCGGCGGCGAAGCGGTCCGGGGTGAAGGCGACGCCGACCAGGGTGGCGTAGCCGCCGTAGGATCCGCCGAAGATCGCGATCCGGTCGGGGTCGGCGTAGCCCTGCTCGATGGCCCAGTCCACGGCGTCGATGAGGTCGTCGTGCATCTTGCCGGCGAGTTCCCCCACCGCGGCCGTCATGTGGGCCTTGCCGAACCCGGTGGAGCCGCGGAAGTTGACCTGGAGCACCGCGTAGCCGCGGTTGGCCAGCATCTGCACGCTCTTGTCGAACCCCCAGGCGTCGCGGGTCCAGGGCCCGCCGTGGACCATCAGGACCGTCGGCAGCCCGGACGCCTCCATGCCCAGGGGCAGGGTCAGGTACGACGGCAGCTCAAGCCCGTCGCGTGCGGTGATCGTCACCGGCCGCATCGGGGCCATCGCATCGGGATCCAGGTGCGGGTTGGGCCGGAACAGCAGCCGGGACTCACCGGTGTCGTGGTCGTAGAACCACGTCGCGCCCGAGTCGCGGTCGTGGGTGAAGGAGACGACCCAGCGCCGGCCGTCGCAGTCGCCGGAGACCGCGGCCAGGTCGCCGTCGCAGAGCCCTTCCAGGTTTTCCAGGACCTCGGCGAAGTGGGGGTCCAGGGCGTGGATCACCTGACGCTGCCCGAGGTAGCGCGCCCCCAGCAGCTCCCCGGTCCGCCGGTGGCGGATCAGCGGCGACGGCAGCGTCGGGAAGGCGAAGGCGCGCGTGTCGAGATCGAAGTCCGGGTGGCTGTCGACCTCGGTCTCCTCGCCGGTGGCAAGGTCGAGCCGGACCAGGCGGGTACGGTCGGTGCTCCGGTTGGACCCGATCCAGGCACCGGTCCCGTCCGGTGTGACCTCGAACGGGAAGACGCAGATCGGGTTGTCGACGCCGTCGAAGGTCGCGATCGGGTGCAGCTCACCGGTCTCGGCGTCGCGTCGCGACAGTGCGATGTCGCCCTCGTCGGTCAGGGTCTGGGCGAACAGCCGCCCCTTGCCGGCGTAGAGCCAGCCGGTGACCGGCCCCGGGTTCTGCGCGAGCAGCGTGAGTTCGCCGGTGGCGATGTCGAGTTCGTGCAGGTCGAACTCGGCGACATCACGGGCGTTGAGCTGCACGATCGCCGTTCCGGGCTGTGAGGCCGGCAGCTCCAGGCCGGCGGTCGTCGCGCCCGGGAACGGGGTCAGGTCCACGGCCGGCGCCTCCGGGTCGTCCACGTCGACCCGGAAGACGTGCCAGTTCTCATCGCCTCCGGTGTCTTGGAGGTAGAGCAGCCAGCGGGGGTCCTCGGTCCACGCGTATCGGTGCACGGTGCGGGTCGCATCGGCGGTCACGCACCGGGGCTCGGCGCCGGGTTCGAGGTCCTGGACCCAGACGTTGAGCCGGTTCTTCCAGGGTGCGAGGAAGGCGATCCGGGTGCCGTCCGGCGAGATCGACGCACCGGTACGCTCCGGCGGCCGGAGGAGGTCCTCGACCGCGATCAGGTCGGGCAGTGCCATGTGGCTCCTTTCGTTTCGTGTGCTCGGTGGTGCGGCGAACGGGAACCAGGAAAAGGTGTGCCCCCTGCGGCACACTCAAGACCCCAAACGTGTGATCTCGATCACACGAGAGATGATGGCGGTCGGTCAACGCCGACCCGGGCGGGCCGGGGATCGGAGCCGACGCTGAGGCGCGCACCTCCAGGACACCCCTGAGGGACCGGGCTTGACCGTGCCGCCTAGGGCACGGTGTCGACTGTGGGGCGCCGGCACCAACGTGCCGTTCACACCCCGAACCCGAGACCCGAAGTGAGGTGTCACGCCGTGGCGTGGAGTACCCGTGAGATCGCCGAGCTCGCCGGCACGAGCCTGCGGGCGGTCCGCCACTACCACGAGGTCGGGCTGCTCGACGAACCCGAGCGGCGCGCCAACGGCTACAAGCAGTACGGCGTGGCCCATCTGGTCCGGGTGCTGCGCATCAGGCGCCTGGCCGGCCTCGGGTTCTCCCTGCCGGAGATCGCCGCCATGGGCGAAGCCGAGGACCACCCGGAAACGGCGCTGCGCACCCGCGAAGCCGACCTCACGGCCACCATCGAGCGGCTCCAGTGGGTCCGCCGCGAACTCGGCCTCATCCTGCGCGAGGCCGAGCCGACCGACCCGCCCCCGAGCCCGCCCGCCCCTGAGGCCCGCCTGTCCGACGCCGACCGATCGGTCATCGTCACGCTGTCCCGGGGCCCGGACCCCAAGGGTCTCCGAGCCTACGCCGACATGCTGCGGGACGTCCCCCCCGACCCGGTGGCCGCCGAGTTCGACCGCCTGCCGGCCGACGCCGACGAACAGATCCGCCAGGACCTGGCCGAGCGCATGGCCCCCTACGTCCGAGCGCTGGACATCGGGCGCCCGGGGGCGCGGGAGTCGGCCGACGACGCCTCGGGCGGAGCGCTCGCCGGGCGGAGCACGGTCGGCACGGACCTCGGCGATCTCTACAACCCCGCCCAGCTCGACGTCATCGATCGCATGGGACCACTCCTCCAAGGATCACTCCGCGCCGACCACCTCTGACTGTGGGGGATGCCACGAAACGGCCCTTCGGCGTCGGATGTGCCAGCTCCGCCCGGACACCGGCGAACAGGCTCGAGACCGGCTTTTCCCTGGTCCGCGGCCCGTTCATGCGCGTTGCCGCGGTGGCCGACCGGCCGTCGCCGGCCAGAAGGTTTCAGAGGTCGTTCGCGGAAGGGCTTGACCATGCCGTAAGGGGCACGGTGTTGCCTGTCGGTGCACCCGCGAGATCGCGGAGGCGGACTCACACGGCGGAGTATGCGCCGCACCTGTGGGTTCGCTGCGCGCACGCGTCCGGATCGTTGATCGGTGCCTGTGTGCCCGGCCATTGGCGACGGCCGCCCCGCCTGCTGGCGCCGGGCCCGGTGAGCAGGAGCACATCCGACCGCACCGCACCACCGCGACCGGGAATCGGTGCCCCATGAACTGAAAGGAGCGACGGACATGAGTCTGACCACCAGTACCGAATACGGGATGACGACCGGCCGGACCGCGATGGAGACGGCCCACAGCGAGTGCAACGCCGTCTACACCAAGGTCGACTTCCTGCGCGACAGCCTGAAGTCGACGTGGCAGGGCGGCGCGGAGGCGGGCTATGAGACCGCGCTCGTGAAATGGCTGGAGGAGTTGCGGCTGATCGTCAACGGCATGAACGACATGATCGGCACCTTCGGCGGCACCACGCGCGGCATGTTGAACCTGGAGGACGAGAACCTGGTGACCTCCAACGCCTGGATGAACCAGCTCAACCCCAACGGCTGACCGGCAGGTCCACCCTCCCCTTCCGCACCCGGCCGTCCCCGGGAGCGGATACGGCAATGAAAAAGGCATCAGACGATGAGTGACTTTTCCGTCCGCTATGCGGGCATGGACGATTCCGCGTTCGACCTCCGTGCCCGCACCCAGGACATCCGCAATTCCCTCGACGAGCTGGCCACGAAGATGGCCGCGGTCCGCGGCGAGCTCGACGGTGCCACGGCCGAGAACTACGACAACAGCATGGCGCAGTGGCGGCTCAACGTGCAGGACATGGAGTTCCTGCTGACCCAGGCCGAGCAGGCGCTGGTCCTGATCCGCGACAACTACCAGAACACCGACAACAAGCTGTCCCTGGAATGGGTCTCGCAGCACATGTAGCCGCCGCCCGCCGGTGAGGAGTGCGATCAGCCGGCGGAGTCGAGGAGAGAGGAGAGCGATCGATGGCGGAGAAGACCGAGATCACCCTCAAATATTTGCGCGAATTCCGCGATGCAAAAATCGGGCCGATGCTGGACGACCTCCGGGAGCAAAGGGACGCCCTGGACGCCTACATCGATCCGGGCGGACCGAAGGAAGACCAGCCGTCGGACGATGGAATCCGCGCGGGAAACCCGGACCTGTTCCCGGCTGCCGGTCATCTCGCCTTCACCGTTAATTCGTCGGTGGTGGAGATGCGCGGGAAGCTCCAGGGATTCATCGACGAGTTCGATCGGCTTTCGGAGCGGCTGGAGCACACCGAGGCCATATTCACCGGTGTTGAGGACGATTCCGTGCTCACCGTCCAGCAGTTGCAGGCACTGATGGCCCCCGCGGACGGCGGGTCGTGACGCGCTTGAGGGGCGAGGTGCCCGGCGACTTCGACGGCCGGGGCGGGAAGTCGTGTGTCGGTGGCCTTCGCGGATGCGGGGGCGTCGAGACGGGCCCTTTGGCAGCGGTATAGGGCCTGGCGGCCGCGCGGGAGAGTGAGAGGAGGCGGGCATGCCCAAGGACCACGACGAAGATATCCGGGACGAGGAGAACGACAGCGCGGGGGAGGAGGCGCCGGAAGCGCCGGAGAACGGGGCGCCGGAGGCCGTCGCGGCCAACCCGGAGCTGCATACCGTTCTGAACATCTTCGCCGACAAGGGAATGGGCTCCGCCGTCCCGCCGATGATCTCGCCTGAGGAGGTCATCAAAGCCGACTGGTTTTCCAGCTTCAAATCCGACCAGGAGAGTCCCGAGGGCCTGGACTGGTATGTGGTGTCGAGCTACGTGAAAACGAGTGGCGGCAGCGATGGAGGGCCGCTGCAGGATGCGAGGGGTGGTGGAGGGAATTCCGAAGAGACCACCACACGGCACTTCTATTATTCCGGGGTCACGTTCCACGGCGGATTCCTCGGATTTCCCGCGTGGCAGAACTTCGTCGACAACATGCGGGGTATCCTCAACGGGCCGCTGGGGTCGGATTCCGGTTCGAGTTCCTCGTATAACGCGCCGCGGTTCAACAGCCTCGCCGATCGGCTTTCCGAGCTGCAGAGGTGGTTGGCCGGTGCGGTCGGCGACCTTGAGAAATGGACGACGGAGACCGGTGACGCGCTCAAGGGTGAGACCGCGGACGTCTTCGTTCAGAACCTCCACCGCGTGCTCTGGCGTTTCGAGACGCTTGAGGAACAGGTCCGGGCCTATCCCGATGCGCTGCTGAATACGCGGGCGACGGTTCACCCGATCGCGGCGGATGACTTCCACAGGCTGTTCGAGGAGTGGGAGGCCGACGACGGCTCGCACCCCCGCGAGGCGATCGGCCAGTGGTTCGCCGTCAACAAGTACAACGCGTCCCTCAGCAAAGGCGACGACCACTCCACCATCGACGGCTACGGTCCGGCCAACTCCGCCGGCACCTGGCACAAGATCCAGGACGAGATCAAGAGGAACTGGCTCGACACCCTTGGGCCGTTCATGACCGGTGCCGCCGAGCGCTTGGGCAGCATCGCGCACGACTACGACCTCAACCAGAGCGTCTTCGACAGGAACAAGATCGAGGACCCGGACATGCCGCCCTTCGACTGGGGCGGCGCCGGTGGCGGTGGCGGCGGGAACGGGGACGGAGACGGGGAGGACGGCCCCTCCGACATCGAGAACGAGTACAACGAGACGCTCGAGGACTGGTACCAGGAGCAGATCGACTGGCTGAACGACAACCCCGCCGGCGGGGGCGATGAGGGCGGCGGGGGAGACGACTCCGGCGGCGGCTCCGACATGGAGGAGGAGTACAACAGCGCCGTCGACGAGTACTACGACAACGCGATCAACGATCTGAACTCCCCTCCGGAGGGCGGCGGTGGAGACCTCAGCGGGGACGGCGGCGGCGGCGGTGGTGGCGGGGACGGTTCGTCGTCGGAGGACCGGTTCAACCAGACGCTGGACGACTACTACGACCAGCAGACCGACGACCTCGAATCGGAGATGAACAGCGGCCCCGTGCCGATCGGCGGCGGCGGGAATCTGGGCGGCGGAGGCGGAGGCGGAAGCGGTTCCGGCGACCGGCGCCGGCCGTCGCAGGACCGGTTCGACCAGACGCTGGACGACTACTACGACCGGCAGACCGCCGATCTCGAGTCGGAGATGAACGGCGGCCCGGACTCCGGCGGCGGTGATCTGGGCGGCGACGGCGGCGACGGAGAGCAGCCCTCGGCCGAGGACTACGAGCGGCGCCTCCAGGAGTACTACGACGAGCAGGCCGGGGACCTGGACCGGCTGATGGCGGAGTCGCCCGACCCCGACGGCGACGGCCGCAACGGCGACGGCCAGGCGCTGACCCCGGCCGAGGAGCAGTACCAGCAGGCGCTGGACGAGTACTACAAGAACCAGAGCGAGGACCTCGAACAGCTCAGGTCGGGGCCTGAAGGCAGCGGCGGCGACCTCAACGGCGACGGACGGACCTCGCCCGAGGAGTACGAGCAGCGCGTCCAAGAGTACGTCGACGAGGAGAAGGCCAACCTCGACCGCCTCCGAAACGACGTCGACGGCATCACCGACGAGAACGGCGACCCCGCACCGGAGCTTCAGGAGTACCGGGAGCAGCTCGGCGACTACTACGACCAGCGCTCCCAGGAGCTGGACGACCTCGCCTCGGGTCCGGACTCCGGCGGTGGCGACCTCGGCGGTTCCGGCGGCGGGGACGGCTCGTCGGCCGATGAGTACCAGGACCGACTGAACGAGTACTACGACCGGCAGACGGCCGATCTCGAAGAGCAGATGAACTCCGGCCCCGGCTCCGGTGGTGGCGACCTCGGTGGTTCCGGCGGCGGGGACGGTTCGTCGGCGGATGAGTACCGGGACCGGCTGAACGAGTACTACGACCAGCAGGCCGCGGACCTCGACGAGCGGATGAACGCCGGCCCCGAGGGCGGTGGCGGCGGACTCGGCGACTCCCTGGGGCGCGACAACGGTGGTGACCAGGCGGGCACGCCGCCGCCGTCGTACTCCATCGGCAACGGGTGGGACACCCCGGGGTCCAACGCGGACCTCGGCGGCCAGGGCGACCGGCCCGACGCCAACGGCATCACGGGCGGCGGCGGCGACCTGCGCAGCGACCCGACTGCCGAGGACTCCGACGCGTCCACCGGAGCGGTGAGCGGCAACGGCCAGGGCGGGGGCGACTTCAGCGGCCTGGGCGGCGGCGGAATGGGAGGTGCGGGCGGCGGGATGCCGCCCATGATGCCGCCGATGGGCGGCGGCATGGGGGGAATGGGCGGCGCCGGGGGGCAGGGCGACCAGTCGCGCACCCGTGCCACCTGGATGTCGGAGGACGAACGCGTCTGGGGCACCAGCGCGGGCGAGCGCATCTCGGTGCTGGGGCGTCCCGGCGCCGGCACGAATACGGAGGGAAGTTCTGATGAGCACGCGTCCGGAGGAGATCGAGCAGGCGCTCGCACGTCTACGCAAGGACCAGGAGAACCTGGCCAAGGCAAGCGCAAGCCTGGCCTCGGCAACCGAAGAGGCCGTCTCCAGGGATCGGGGGATCAGCGCGAAGGTCAACGCTGAGGGCGAGTTGGCCGAGTTGAAGTTCCGCACCAACGCCTACACGTCGATGCCGCCGGCCGAGCTGTCGGCGGCCGTCCTGGAGGTCATCAAGAGTGCCCGCGACCGGATGCGGGACCGGGTGCTGGAGGCATATGCCCCCTTCGCCCCGAAGGGGATCGATATGGAGGCCGTCCGGGCGGGCGGGTTCGACCCCGCCACGATGCTGGCCGGCCTCGGCCTGGACGACCTCGACTTCACCGACCCGGGCCGCACCGGCCGCTGACACGAGCGGCCCTCCGCCGGCACCGACCACCCCAACCCGACCCCCGGAAAGGAGCCCTGCCATGCCCGGTGACTCCATGTACGTGCGACCCGATTCCATGCGGGACAACGCCTTGAAGATGGACGAGGCGGCCGACCTCGTCCGCAAGATCCTGGCGGACCATGATGACCGAGTAGCGGCCCTTCGTGATGCCGCCTGGGGACACGGCGACGAGATCGCCGATATCGGCAAGGAGAAGTTCGACCCCGGCAATGAGCAGATCTCCGAGGGTGGCACCGCGCTTGAGGGAGCCCTCCGGAAGCTGACCGACAGCACCATCAACTCCGCCGGGATTTTCCGCGACAACGAGATGGAGAACACCGACATTTCCTACGACCTCGCCAACAACCTGCCCGGCAACGGGCCCAGGCGATAGCGGGGTAGGCGGCCATGGCAGGCGGGTTGCAGCTTCCGGACGGGCTGGCGAAACTCTTCTACGGGCTCACGGGTTCGCCGTGGTTTCGCGCGGACGAGGTGCTGCTGATGGCGCTCGCCGACGTTTTCGACGGCACGGGATCGCGCTTCGAAAGGGAAGTGCCCCCCGTCATCGACGCCGTCAAGCGGCGGGTGCGCTCCACCTTCGACAGCCGGGCCGCCGACCACTACGAAGAATCGATCAACCAGTTCACCTCCGGCAAGAACAACTACGTACAGACCACGGCCGACGCGTGCTACCAGATGGCCGACTTCCTGCGGGTAGTGGCCAAGCAGGTCAGGTACACGAAGGAAATGGTCATCGCCCAGCTCGTCCAGCTGAAGCTGGAGATCGCCTGGGCCATCGCCAACGCCAAGTGGAGCTTCGGCGCCACCTTGGGAATGATCCCCATCTTCGAGCGGATCGCCAGCCTGGCCATCCAGCGGATCATCAACTTCCTGATCAGCACGCTGCTGGCCCACATCACCATCAACGTCGCCCTCGCGATGACGATGGACCAGCTCATCCAGATGCGCCTGATCAAGGACGACTACCAGGACACCAACGACAACAAGCTCAGCCTCGACGCGGCGGTCGGCGGGCTTTTGGACGGCCTTTTCGGGGCGGTGCTCAGCGGGGCCGGCAAGGAGATCAGCGACCGGATCACCAACAACTTCGGCGACATCCTCAAGATCAACTTGCGCGATAGCGGGCCGGACCCGGCGCCGACCCCGAACACCGCCAGAGGACTCGGGAACGATGCTCTGGCTCCGCCGCCGCGCAACGAGGTCGGCGGACCGAACAGCAGCCCGTCGCCGGACGGCGGCCCCTCACCGAAGGGGGACCGCGACGTCGAGACCGGTCCCGGTCCGTCGGGCGGCCCCGGGCGCAGCACCGATGACGTTCCCGGAGGAGGACCGGCCCTTGTTCCGCCGCCGGGCCGCGGGGCCGACGGGACCCCGCCGCCCCCGGTGCGCGACGCCCCGCCCCCGCCGACGAGGGATGCCCCGCCTCCGCCCGGCGCCGGTGGGCGGGACCTGCCGCCGACATTCATCGATGACGTGTCGCGTGTGTTCGCCCGCAACACCGAGGACCTGATGCGGCCGTTCGGGCGCACCCCGCGCCCGTGGGACAACGTCGCCACCGTGAACCGGTTCCGCGACGACATGGGCAAGGTCTTCGCGGACAACTTCGGCGACCGGATCGGCCGCGAAGCCGCCCGCGACCTGGGGCGCGACTACGCCGACACCTTCGCGGCCAACTGGGGCCGACGCGACATCGGCGATTCCCTGGCGCGGGTCCTCGACGACGCCCCCGGCGGTCCCGCAGGCCGGCTGTCGCCGGACGTGAACGCCTTTCTGTCCCGGAACCTGCCCGAGGGGATCGGCTCCAGCCTGTCGGAATTCGCCGGGAACTGGCGGCGTATGGCGGCGGAGCTGGCCATCAACCCCGTTGAGGGGGCGGCGTCCAACGTCCTGGGCGAGGGCTTCAGCAACCTGATCCTCTCGCCGGAGAACGAGTTCAAGGTGACCGGGATGACGGCCGTCGCCGGGGCCTCCAACGCGCTGCTCACCATGGGCGGCGCCATGGGCGGGGTCAAGGCGCTGGACGGGCTGGAGAACCTGTTCGCGTCCAAGCCCGGCGGGCCCGGTACCCCCACCCCGCTGTCGGCCATGGAGTCCGACCCGGTATCGGGCAACGGCGCTCCGGGGACGCCCGGCAACGGCGGCGGATCCGCCTACCGCGGTGGCCCGGGAGGCTCCGGAGAGGGAGGCGGGGACCGCGGCAACGGGCCGGACGACCGGCAGGGCCCGGCCGACGAGGAGGGCATCGACGGAGCCCCGGACCGACTCGGCCTCCGCGACAGCGACGACCTCGCCGACGACGCCCCCGGCGCGGGATCTGGGCACAGGGACCTGCCGGGCGCCGGCGACAACGCGCGCCCCACCCCGCCGCCGGAGGCCCCCGGGCACCCGGCGCCCGGCGAGCTTCCCCGCACCGAGGCGCCGCCGCCCGGCGTCACCGAGTACGACGGCTCGCCGATCGAGGCCCCGCGCTCCGAGCGGCCCGGCGACGGTGCCCCGCAAGGCGCGGACAACCCCGCCGCTCCGCCGCGCTCGTCCGTCGACGCCCCCGCGCCGTTGCGCGCCGAGACCCCATCGGACGCGGGACCGAACCGGTATCCCAACGCGGAGCCCACGCCGCCCCCGCACGCCGACGATCCGTCCCTGCCACGCATCGACGACGACGCCGTGGACGCGCCGATCCTCGACGGGAACACCGTCGACGGGCCCGGTGAGGGCGCCGGGCTGCCGCAGGGCGGCGGCGCTATGGAGGGGGGCCCCGATTCCGACGTTCCCCCGACTGGGAGCGGGTTCGCGGGCGTGCCGCCCGTCGCCGCGACCACGCCCCCGCCCGGACACGGCGGGGAGGGCACGGGGGCCTCGCGTCCCAACGCCGCCGCCCCGCGAGCCGGCGCCGACAACGGTGCAGGGCGCGGCGACGGCACGTCCCCGACCTCGCCCCGACCCACGTCGGGCCAGGACGAGTCCGTCGTCCCGGACGATGCTTCCGTCGTGACCACGGAGAACGGGCAGGATGGGACGCCCCTACCGGAGGGATCGCCGATCCCGGAGACGGTCCCCAGCCCGATGGCGATGTCCTTCGCCGATGCCCTGACCCCTCCGGTCACGGAGAGCGCCGACCCGGCCTGGACGGACGGCGAGGACGCGGCGTCGCCGATCAATGCGGCGGCAGAGCGCGGACAGCCGGGCCCCCGGCCTGCCACGCAACCCCCGTCCCCCACCCCTGTGAGCCAGGACCCCTCTCCTGCACCCAATCGGTCGCCCTCCGCCCGCGATGACGAGTCCCAGGCCGAGCAGCGGGCGCACAGCGACCTCACCTCGGAGGACCTCGCCGACCTCTATGACTCCCCGCCGGCGGAATCGCCGATGGTCTCCCAGTCCGTTGATCCTGGTGATCCGTGGCAGGGGAATCCGCCGAAGTCGCTGGACTTGGGGGCTTTGCAGGACTCGAAGGGGGGTAAGGAGGGGCCGCGTTCGGTCGAGGAGGCTATTGCGGGCCTGGCCGTCTTCCGGGATGCGATTACGGACGTGGGCGCGTCGTTCGAGAACGACCAGTGGGTCAACCTCGCCGACCGGTTCGACCACTCCTACGCCGATGAGGACGGCTACGGAGGCTACGACGACAGCTCCGAGGGCCAGTACCAGCCGGGGGTGCAGACCAGCTGGGATCCGACCCAGGTCCAGTACAGCCAGTATCCGGCCGCGACCTATGACGTCTCGGCGGCGACGCAGGATGAGCAGTCGGAGGATTCGGCAGGGGAAACCGAGCAGGCCCAGGACCTGAGCGGCGAAGCGATCACGCTGTGGAACGGGTCCTTCGCCGGCATCGCGGACCTCGTCGTCGCCACCCGAACCGTGGCGGAGCGAGAGGTGCTCAACTACGGCGGTCCCGACGGCAGCACCGAACTCATGCGCTTCGCCAACGGTGCGCAGGCGGTCTACAAGAACACTGGGGAGAACACAGACTCCCTCAACCGCGCCGATGCCGAACAACTCGGCTCACTGGTCGGCCGCGCCATCGGCGCCAACGTCCCCGGTGTCCTCCGCCTTGGCGAGAACAGGCTCCTCATGCACTTCATGAGCGGCGAATCCGGGTACATCCACGACGACAACCCGCAGTCCCCCCTCACCCACACATGGGATGGCCACGTTCTTGGCCTGCTCGACCTCCTGATCGCCAACGATGACCGCAACCCCGGAAACTGGCTGGACCAGGGCAATGGACGCATCGCGGGCATCGACCACGGCAGTGCCTGGTTCAGAAGCGAATACACGCCTGAGGACCCCACCGACCTCAGCACAATGTCCAACACCGATGCCATGCGGCCCTTCTACGACTTCGACGGGAACGTATGGATCGTCAACCCGCTGACGCGGGCCGATATACGGTGGCTGCGGACCCGGCTCGCCCCGCTGCGTCCCGAGTTCGACCGCCTGGGCCGGACCGCCTGGTTCGACGAGATGATGGCGCGTTTGGACATGCTGGACCGCCACGCGCGTGGGACCATCAGCCTGTTGGTGCGGGACAGTGATCTTCCCGGTTCTCGCCGTGATGACGATCCTCCCGCGCCCGGGGGTGGGCAGGGCGGGTCCTCGTCGTCCCGGTCGGCGCCGGGTTCCGGTGGAGGTACCCGGCGGCATCACGGGCCGGGTCATGGGAGCTCGCGGCATGGTGGGCATTCGGGTTCGGGGCGGTACCGCAGACACGGCGTCGACGACACGCCCGTGCAGGATGCCGGTAACTCGGACCAGGAGATTCCGGATCTGATTGCGGACGCCGCCGCCGACGCCCGCGACGAGGCGGTCCGGTTGCGGACCGTTGCCGATGCCGCCAGGACGCGTGCGCAGGAGACGGCCGCCGGGGCCGAGGCCGAATCCATCCGGCGGGAGGCGCATGCCGCCGAGGTCGCGGCCGATGATGCGGAGTACTTCGCCGATCTCGCCGAGCGGGACGCGCGCACCGCCGAAGAGCGTGCCGAGAACGCCCCCCGTGAGGCGCAGACCGCGGAGAGGCGCGTCGACGACCTCGCCGGGGGGGTCTTCCGCGAAACCGAGGTCGAGGAGCGGGCCGAAATCGAGGGTGCCGCCGACGATTCCGGGAACCTGTATGACGGTTCGTCGGTGAAGTCGCGGACTATCACCGAGTCGGCTGATCCTGGTGATCCGTGGCAGGGGAGTCCGCCGAGATCGTTGGACCTTTCTGCCCTCTTCGACTCCAAGAAGGGGCCGGAAGGCGCGATGGTTCTTCCGGGTGGGCTCGCCGATCCGTTAGGTCTGTTCTCCGGGGGGCAGCCCCCGCTTCAGGTGTTCATGGCGCTCGGCGGCGAGGGGGCGTCCTCCCCTCTCCAGCCGACCTCCGGGGAGGGGGCTCGGGCTGTTCCGCCGGGCCTTACGCCCGTGCCGCCCGCCCCTGGGACGGCGCACCCGGCCGGTCCTTCCGGCGCGGTCACCGCGGGGCAGCCGTCGGCCGGTCCGACCTCGGACGGTGCTCCGCACCGGTTCACCCCTCCGGCTCCGGCGCCGGTCCGCAACGACCTCCCCAGCCCCGACACCTGGGGGGCGGAGTCGGCTCCGCAGCGGCGGCTGCTCTCGCGCAACTTCATCGAGACCCTCGACCCGCCGGGAGACGAGGGGGCCTTCGACTCGTCGGTGGATGATATGAGTGTCGACGCGTCGCAGGCCGGGGACGCGCCGCCGTTGACGGTCGAGATCGACACACCGAACGGCCGGATGCGTGCCGAGGTGTCGATCGACAACCGGTTCTTCGAGTCCTCCACCATCGAGATCGACCGCGACGGCGACGAGGCCGGGGGGCCCTCCGGTGTCCGCAATGTGACGCTGCGGTTGCGCCACTTCTCCGGGAACGGTGTGGACGCCGAGGCCCGGGGCGCGGCGGTGGAGGGGCTCAAGCGGCGTATCGAGGCGGTGTACAACGACCAGTATGTGCTGCCGCGCGATGGACGGCAGCTGAACGTGAGCGTCGTCGAGGCGGGCTACATGGACCCGCAGGACACCGTTCACGCCACGGTGACCTGGTACCCGGTGGAGGCCGGGGCGGACGGCTCGCCGGCCGGCCCCGATGGGCGGGGTGTGGGTGAGGTGTTGCGCCTGCTGGGGATGCTGGACGGCGATCCGGCGCGGGGTGTGGCCGAGCCGTATGTGGCGGAGCTGACGCTGGACCGGATCGGCATCATGGTCGAGCCGCGGCCGGCACGCCGCATCCCTGACCCGGAGGGCGACAGGCCCGCGACGAAGTACACGCGGGCCGAGCACGGGCTCGTCCACGCATCGGTGTGGGAGCACGCGCGAACCACCGCCCAGGTCCACCACGTGGGCGGTGCGCACATGAGCGCGGATTTCGCCGATGTCCTGACCGGCCAGTCCGATCGGCCTGCGGGCTATCTGGACCACATCGCCAACACGCGCAGGTTCGAGTGGCGGCGGCTGGAGATCCCGCCCGAACACCGCACCGAGGGCGGTCCCACGCACGTCATGGAGATCACCTACCGTCACCGCATCGATGACGAGTCGGGTATGACGGACGAGGAGTTCGACGCCTACCTCCAGGAGTACGCCGATGAGTTGAACGCCATGATGAACTACCAGCACCGGCTCCGCGGCGACGGGAGCGTCGTCAACGCGGACGGTCGGGTGGTCCACCGGCTCGGCTCGGCCCTGCTGGAGACGCTCTTCGGCAAGGACGGCAACCCCGACGCCCGGGACCTCGACGGCAGCCCGGTCACGGTTCCAGGTGCCGACCCGCTGGCGGGGACCGGCGACCAGCTGCACATCCGCCTCGAACTCGCCGATGACACCACCCCTGCCGACCAGGTGCACCAGTACACCACGGTGCACCGCTACGACCCCTCGCTGCCCTACATCCAGCAGCAAATGACCACGACGGACTGGTACGACCGCGGGTACCCCGTGAAGTCGCGCGTCCACGAAGCCCTTCACAAGCTCGGCCTGCTCGACGAATACCCCGAGGACGGCTCCTTCCGCCGCTGGGGGGATGACGCCGACGCGGTGCGCCCCGGGCCCGGCGTCATGGGGCACGGCTGGGTGGGCGATGGCGAGGGCGGCACCATGGTCGAGGTCGCCGACCCGTGGATCCGGTCAAGGGACATCGACACCATCGGCTCGGTCATCGACCGCGGCTCTTCGGCCCAGGCGCCGCTCAAGCGGGTCGCCGACCTGTCCGCGGAGGACACCTCCCTCATCACGGCGTATCTGACGCCCGGAGCCTCCGATGCCGGCCGGGTGTTCGCCCACTTCGCGCTCGCCGTCGACGAGCACGCCCGCGGCTGGAGTAACGACCAGGGGGCGGACCAGTTCATCGCGTCTCCCGCTGATGCCGCGGCGCGTGGTGCCGTTCGTGAGCAGGTCGCTGTCGCTGATGGTGCGCGTGCGCTCGCGCGTGTCGAGAGGGCGCGTGGCGAGGCGGCGCGTGGTGCCGGGCAGGACGGGGTGGCCGACGCCGCCGATGCCAGTGCCACCCGTCTTCAGAATGCGGCGCGGGCCGCCGACGCCCGCGCTGATGAGGCACGTGAGCATGCCGCCGTCTCCGGCGCCGACGCCCGTGTCCTGCGGGCCCGCGATGCCTTCACCGCGGATGTGGACCTCTGGAGGGCCGACGGCCGGCTCGCGCAGATGATGTTCTTCGTCTCCCAGTCGGGGGTCGACGTCCCCTTCCGGGCCGTCGTCGACACCCTCCCCGATGCCCAGCGCATGCGGCTCGGCGAGTCGCTGGCCGGTTCCCATGATCCGGTCGCGGGCGCCGAAGCGCTCGCCGTGTTCGCCGCGGGCCGTGATTCCGCATCGGGCAGCGGCCGGATCCGTGACATTCCCGCCGCGCAGGGGCACCCGGCCATCAGCGCCCGCGACGCCGAGTCCAGGCTGGAGGAGTGGCGCCGAGACGGGCGGCTGCTGGGCGGGCTCCACGTGCTCAGCGACAATGCGATCGCGGTCATGGGCGACGATTGGACCCACGCCCTGCCCGGCCCGGCGCAACAGCAGGTCCTCACCCTGCTCTCCCCCTACCAGGCCGCCCCGTCCGCGACGCCCGGTACCGGCTTGGGCGCGCTGGCGCCGCCGGTGGCCGGACGCGCGGTGCTGGACATGCTCGGCTCGGCCTATGACCAGGTCGCCCTGGGCGCGTCCGCGAAGGACATCGCCGTCAACGTCCCGGGCCACCCCCCGGCCCGTTTCACCGACCAGCAGGTCTACGACCAGCTCATGGCCTGGAACAGTCAGGGCGTCCTCGCCGAAGCGCTGCGCGTCCTCCAGTGGTCGGGTGTGCCCATCACCGACGCCCAGATCGGCGCCATCGCGCCGGCAGTGGCCGCGCAGCCCTCCGGGCAGGCCGCACAGGGCCCGTACCAGCAGGCTCCCGGCGCCTGGGGAGGGCACTACGCCCCGGGGATGGCGCCGCGCAGCGGTGCGACGCAGGCCCTGCCCGTGCGAGCCGCGGACGACGGTGCCGCACACCAGAGCCCTGTCCCGCCGGCCGCGGACTCCACCCCGCCGGCGACGCCGGACCCCTCCGATGCCCCCGTGTCCGGGCCGCCCGTCAACCACCGGCCGGGCGATCCCGCGCCGCGTGCCACCGGTCTGTCCGACCCCGGCACCTGGGGCGTCGAGTCGGATCCGCGGAAGCGCCTGTTCTCCCGCCACCTTGTGGAGACCCTCACCCCGCCTGACGACGCGCCGCCGCTGACGGTCGAGGTCGACACACCGAACGGCCGGATGCGCGCGCAGGTGTCCATCGACAACAGATTCTTCGAGTCCTCGACGATCCCGATCGACCGTGACGGTGACGACGGCCCGTCCTCGGTCCGCAATGTGCTGCTGCGGTTCCGCCACGTCCCCGGCAACGGTGCCGGCCAGGACGCCGTGCTCACGGCCGCCGAAGGGTTCCAGCACCAGGTCGAGGCGGTGTTCAACGACGCCTACGTGTTGCCGCGCAGCGGCGCGCAGTTGAACGTGGAGGTCATCAAGGCGGAGGGCTCTTCCTCGCAGGACTCCGCCCCCGTCCACGCCACCGTCACCTGGCTCCCCGTGCAGGCTTCGGCCGATGGTTCACCGCCTCCCGCTCTCGGGCCGGATGCCGATGGCCAGGGGATCAAGGAAGTGCTGCGCCGACTGGGGCTGCTGGACGGCGACCCCGCGCGGGGTGTGGCCGAGCCCTACGTCGCCCGGCGGACGCTGGACCGGATCGAGGCCATGGTCGAGCCGCGCCCGGCGCGCCGGTTCTCCGACCCCGAGCGCGACCGGACCGCGCAGGAGCACGAGCACGTGGGGGTGGTGGACCCCGACGACATGGACCCCGAGGTGTGGGCGGCCGCGCGGGCGGCCGCGGAGGTCCACCAGGTCGGCGGAGCGCACGTGAGCCCCGAATCGGCCGAGATCCAGAGGGACGCGCGTGTGGCCCGGCTGGAGTATCTCGCCGAGGCGGGCCCGCAGCGGTTGATCGAGGCGGACATGGGGCCCAAGTGGGTCGTTCCCCCCAGGTTCGAGTGGCGGCGCATCAAGATCCCGGAGGAGTACCGGGAAGAGGGCGGCGCGACGCACATCCGGGAGATCACGTTCCGTCCGCGGGTCACCCGTGATCCGGGTATGACGCAGGAGCAGTACGACGACTATCTCAGGGAGTACCGCGACGAACTGGAGTTCATGTGGAACGTCAGGTTCCGGCTTCGCGGTGATGGCAGCTTCGTCAACGAGAACGGTGAGGTGGTGCACCGGCTCGGCAAGGACCGGTTCGAGACGCTGTTCGGCAAGGGGAGCGAGCCCGAAGCCCCGGACCTGAAGGGCAAGAAGATCACGGTGCCCGGCGCCGATCCGCTGCCCGGGACCG
Organism: Nocardiopsis mangrovi; assembly: GCF_042653925.1. Taxonomy (NCBI): domain Bacteria; kingdom Bacillati; phylum Actinomycetota; class Actinomycetes; order Streptosporangiales; family Nocardiopsidaceae; genus Nocardiopsis; species Nocardiopsis mangrovi. The sequence goes on along the minus strand of NZ_JBHSFQ010000053.1, from coordinate 820 downwards.
GTGACCAGGTCCACGTCCGCCTCGAACTCGCCGGCGACACCACACCCGCCGACGACGTGCACGCCGAGGTCACCCTGCGCCACCACGACCCCTCCCAGGGTGCGCCGCCGCCCATGGACATGGACAACTGGCACGACGGGTTCTCGGCGGCGGTGGCGGTCCATGAGGGCGGAGGCGGGCACAGGATCGGTTTGCCCGACACGTACCAGGATGCGAGGTCGGTCTTCCGGTCGTCCGCCGACGCCAACGCCGTGCGTCCCGGCTACGGCGTCATGGGCAACTCCTGGATGGACCATGCCGGCGGGCAGAAGATCGCGGAACCGCAGATCCTCACCCAGTACCTGGACATCACCGGCTCGCTCATGGACCGCGACTCCTCCGACTACTCGCCGCCGATGCGGGCCGGGGAGCTGTCCGGTGAGGTGAAGTGGGCCATCGCCCGAACCCTCGAACCGGGCCTGTCCCCGACCGACCGGCGGCTGGCCGGCGTCTTCGACCGCTTCGCCCTGGCCACCGACCGGGTGCTGAGGGGGTGGGACGGTTCGCGGGTCGCCGACGCGCTCGTCTCTCCCGAGGACGCAGCGGTGCGGGGGGCCGTGCGCGAACACCTCTCGGTGGCCGCCGATGCGCGTGGTGCCGCCCGCCGTGAGCACGAGCGCGCGGACGCGGCCCGCGCGCAGGGCGACGACGCCACGGCGCGTGCCGCGGATACCCGCGCCGCCGGCTTCGAGACGGCGGCGCAGGAGGCCGACGCCCGTGCCGATGAGGCGCGGAGGCGCGCCGCCGGCACCGGCGCCGACGCCCGCGCCGCCGACGCCCT